>CAMLKR010000182.1 GCA_946480565.1 uncultured Arenimonas sp.
CTTGGTCGGCGCGATCATCGGCGTCTTCACCAGCGGCATGTTGATGGTGGTGAAGGCGATGTTCTTGCCGCTGAACTCGGCCTGGGCGCAGCGGCTGAAGGCGTCGAGCGCGGCCTTGGAGGCCACGTAGGCCGAGAACCGCGGTGAGCTGGCCAGCACGCCGATCGAGCTGATGTTGATGACGTGGCCCTTGCGGCGCTGGGTCATGGCCGGCAGGAAGCCCATGATCAGGCGCAGGCAGCCGAAGTAGTTCAGCTGCATGGTGCGCTCGTAGTCGTGGAAGCGGTCGTAGCTGGCCTCGACCGAGCGTCGGATCGAGCGGCCGGCGTTGTTGACCAGGATGTCCACCGCCTTGTGTTCGGCCAGCACGGTCTTGACCAGGCCGTCGCAGCTGGCCATGTCGGTCAGGTCGCAGGTGTAGGCCCAGCACTTGCCGCCGGCGGCGATGATCTCGTCGCGGGTCTCGTGCAGTTCCTTCTCGCCGCGGGCGACGATGATGACCTTGGCGCCGGCTTCGGCGACCTTGATCGCCGAGGCCTTGCCGATGCCCGAGGAGCCGCCGGTGATGACGACCACCTTGTTCTCGACCTTGCCGCGCAGCGAGCGGTCGACGAACAGGTCCGGATCGAGCTGCCGCTCCCAGTAGTCCCAGATGCGCCAGGCGTAGCTTTCCAGCTCCGGCACCGCGATCTTGCTGCCCTTGAGCGCACGCTCGACCCCGCGGGTGTCGAAGCGGGTGGGATAGGTGATGAAGGCCAGGGTGGCGGGCGGTATCTTCAGGTCGCGCAGCACCATGTTGGTGAAGCGCTTGACCGGCGGCAGGTTGGTGACCGCGCTGCGCACCGCACCCGGCACCACGGCCAGCATGCGCGCGTCCAGGCGCATGGTCATCTCGGGGGCATGGGCGGCGCGGCAGAAGGTGTTCATCAGCTCGCCAAAGCGCATCGGCTCCGGGTCGACCAGGTGGAAACACTGGCCGTCCAGGCCCCTCTTGTGGGCGATGTGGTCCATGGCGTCGGCGACGAAGTCCACCGGCACCACGTTCAGCCGGCCGCCCTCGATGCCCAGGGTGGGCACCCACTGCGGCAGCGCCTCGCGCATCTTCTTGATCAGGGTGAACAGGTAGTAGGGGCCGTCGATCTTGTCCATCTCGCCGGTCTTGGAGTGGCCGATGACCATGGACGGGCGGTAGATGCGGAACGGCACCTTGCACTCCTTGCGCACGATGCCCTCGGATTCGTGCTTGGTGCGCAGGTAGGGATCCTTCAGGCCCTCGGCCTCCTCGAACATGTCCTCGCGGAACACGCCCGGGTACAGGCCGGCGGCGGCGATCGAGCTGGTGTGGTGGAAGCAGCCGGCCTTGACCGCGGCGGCCAGCTCGATCGCGTGGCGGGTGCCGTCGATGTTGGCGACCTGCTGCGAGGCGGCGTCGGCCGACATGTCGTAGATGGCGGCCAGGTGGAAGAAGTGCTGCACCTTGCCCGACAGCGCCTTCACCTGCGCGGCGCTGAGGCCGAGCCTGGGCTTGGACAGGTCGCCGGTGACCGGGACGATGCGCTTGCGGTCCCAGCCCATCTTCGCGGCGATGGCGTCGAGCTTCTTCTCGGAGCCCTTGCGGACCAGCACGTGCACCGCGCCCTTGCGCTTGAGCAGGTTGCTGACCAGATAACGCCCGATGAACCCGGTGGCGCCGGTGACGAAATAGCTCATGACCACTCCCCTGCCCTGTACCCATGGACCGCCGCGATGGCCGCCCGATCGCAGCTAACTTGCCAGACCGCAATCGCCCTGACAAACCCCGCGTTGACCGCCCCCGGGCCGCGTGATATCACCCTCGCCTCACCCCGGGGATTCCAGAAGATGGCCGACCTGAAAGAACAGTTCCAGAAAGCAGCCCAGGACGTGATGAACCTGGCCGACCGCCCCGACAACGACACCATGCTGCGGCTGTACGCCCTCTACAAGCAGGGGTCCGAGGGCGACGTCAGCGGCCCGAAGCCGGGTTTCTTCGATTTCGTCGGCACCGCCAAGTACGAGGCCTGGGAGAAGCTGGCCGGCACCAAGCCCGAGGACGCCATGAAGAAGTACGTGGACCTCGTGAAGAAGCTGCGCGGCTGACGCCGCCCGATGGCCAGGCAGACCCGCCAGCGCATCCTCGATGCCTCGCTCGCCATGTTCAACGAACAGGGCGAGCCCAACGTCACGACCAACCACATCGCCGACGAGCTGGAGATCAGCCCGGGCAACCTCTACTACCACTTCCGCAACAAGGACGACATCATCGAGCAGTTGTTCCAGCGCTATGAAGAGCGCATGGATACGGCCCTGGTGTCGCCCGAGGGCCGGCTGCGGGACCTGGAGGACATCTGGCTGCAGTTGCACCTGGTGTTCGAGTGCATCTGGGAATACCGGTTCCTTTACCGGGACCTGGTGGACATCCTCAGCCGCAACCGGCGCCTGCGCCTGCGTTTCGCCCGCATCCTGAAGCGGGCGGCCGAGGGCGCCTCGTCCGGCATGCGCGGCCTGGTCCAGGCCGGCGTGATGCGGGCCTCGGCCGCCGAGGTCGAGGCCACCGCCACCAACATCCTGGTCGTGGCCACCTTCTGGATGAACTACGCCAGCGTGCGCGGCGACAAGGACGAAAACGAGGCGATCCGGCTGGGCATCGTCCAGGTGATGATGCTGCTCTCGCCCCTGCTGCGGGACGCCGAGCGGGTGCACCTGAACACCCTGACCCAGGCCTACCTGCGCTGAGGCCGGCCCTGCCCCGGAGGGCTCCGACGCCCCGCGGGAGCCAAACGCTTGTATTGCAAGCCGTTTTGGACTGGTCTATACTCCCGCCTCTTTATCGCCCCAACCCCTTTGAGGAACTGCCATGAAAGTGCTCTCGTCCCTGAAGTCGGCGAAGACCCGCCATCGCGACTGCAAGGTCGTGCGCCGCCGTGGCAAGGTCTTCGTGATCTGCAAGTCGAACCCGCGTTTCAAGGCCCGCCAGCGCTGAGCGCAGGCCGCCCGGGTCAGATCCGAAACGCCGGCCCAGTGCCGGCGTTTTGTTTTCACGCCCGGGGGCCGGCCGGCATGGCGCATCCGGGCGCGTTTTGCGATGATCCGGGCCCTACCCGTCATCCCGACGACCCGTGGAGGTGGACCATGAAGGCCCTGACCCTTTCCCTCGCCCTGACCGCCGGCCTGCTTCTGCAGGCGCCTGCCCAGGCCGACACCCTGCTGGTCGAACGCGTCCAGTCCGAACAGGGCCAGGCCCTGCCGGCCCGCGGCCAGTCCATGAAGCAGGTCGAAGCCACCTTCGGCGCCCCGCAGCACAAGCACGCGCCGATCGCCGGCCCGAACGACACCAAGCACAATCCCCCGATCACCCGCTGGGTCTACCCGAACTTCTCGGTCTACTTCGAGCACAGCCACGTCGTCGACGCGGTGGCCAACAAGGCCAGCCCGAACGAGGTCGGCCCCAAGCCCGTCCAGTAACCCGCAATGCCCAACAACCTGCGCTTCCCGGCGGAATGGGAACCCCAGTCCGCCGTCCTGCTCGCTTGGCCCCACGAAGGCACCGACTGGGCTGAACGCCTGGCCGGCGTAGAGCGCACCTACGTCGCCCTGGTGGCGGCCATCACCCGGTTCCAGCCGGCCCTGGTCTGCGTCGCCGACGCCGGGCTGCGCGAGCGCGCCGCCGGCCTGCTGGCGGCGGCCGGCGTGGACCTGGGCAAGGTGCGCTTCTTCGAGGTCGAATACGACGACACCTGGCTGCGCGATTCCGGCCCCATCACCCTGCGTGAGGGCGACGGCTTCCGCCTGCTCGATTTCCACTTCACCGCCTGGGGCGGCAAGTTCGAGGCCGGGCTCGACGACCAGCTGGTTGGCAAACTGCATGCCTCCGGCCTGCTGAACCCGGCCGCGCACCAGCGCATCGATTTCGCGCTCGAGGGCGGCGGCATCGAGACCGACGGCGCCGGCACCCTGCTCAGCACCTGGACCTGCCTGCACGAGCGGCATCCGGACAAGTCGCGGGCCGAGATCACCGCCACGCTCGAGCAGTCGCTGGTGCAGTCGCGCACGCTCTGGCTCTACCACGGCTACCTCGAGGGCGACGACACCGACGCCCACATCGACACCCTCGCCCGGTTTGCCGGCCCGGACGCGATCGTGTTTCAGGCCTGCGACGACCAGGCCGACAGCCATTTCGCCCCGCTGCGGGTCATGGCCGCCGAGATCGAGGCCCTGCGTCGCCCCGACGGCAAGCCCTACCGGCTGTTCCCGCTGCCCTGGGCGCGCCCCATCCTCGACCAGGGACGGCGCCTGGCGGCGTCCTACGCCAACTTCCTGATCATCAACGGCGCGGTGCTGATGCCGGCCTACGGCGACGCCGCCGACGCCGCCGCCGCCGCGGTGCTGGCGAAAGCCTTCCCGGGCCGCGAGATCGTCCAGATCGACTGCCGCCCGCTGATCTGGCAGAACGGCAGCCTGCACTGCGTCACCATGCAACTACCCGAAGGCCTGCTGGCATGACCAAACGCACCCTCACCGTCGCTCTGGTCCAGGACCGCGACCACGGCAGCGTCGACGCCAACCTCGCCAACATCGAGGCGCGCGTCGCCGAAGCCGCCGCCCGCGGCGCGAAGCTGGTGCTGCTGCAGGAGCTGCACAACGGCGCCTACTTCTGCCAGCACGAAAGCACCGCAGAGTTCGACCGCGCCGAGGCCATCCCCGGCCCCAGCACCCAGCGGCTGGGCGCGCTGGCGAAAAAACACGGGGTGGTGCTGGTGTCGTCGCTGTTCGAGCGCCGCGCCGCCGGGCTGTACCACAACACCGCGGTGGTCTTCGAAACCGACGGCAGCATCGCCGGCAAGTACCGCAAGATGCACATCCCGGACGACCCGGGTTTCTACGAGAAGTTCTACTTCACCCCCGGCGACCTGGGCTTCGAGCCGATCGACACCAGCGTCGGCCGCCTGGGCGTGCTCGTATGCTGGGACCAGTGGTATCCGGAAGGCGCGCGGCTGATGGCGCTGGCCGGCGCCG
>CAMLKR010000183.1 GCA_946480565.1 uncultured Arenimonas sp.
TGATCCAGGGTACGACGCTGAAGCTCAGCTGGTACCCCGCCGTGGTGACCCTGGGAGGCGACGGCCGCACGGCGTATTCCAGCGGGCCGGCGTTATACGAGGATCCCAAGACCGGGGAAAGCCGCATCGGCCGCTTCGGCTCGGTCTGGCATCGCGGCGACGATGGCGTGTGGCGCGTCCTGTTCGACGACGGCGTGTCGCCACAGAAAGCCGATACCGCGGCCATCCAGCGCTTCCACGAGGGTCGCCGGGAACAGTGTCCCGCGGCATGAGGAGCACCTGAACCGCAGGATGGAAGCGTGCGACGCGGGCGCGCGCCGGGGCGTACCGTGTAGACCACGTTCCTCCGGAGCTCCCTCATGAAGCATCTCCCTCTCCTGGCCCTCGTTGCCTGCCTGATGGCGACCACCGCGCAGGCCCAGTCCCCCGCATCGACGCCGGAGCCGTCACCCGCGCCCACGACTGCGCCGGTTGTCGACCCGCCGCTGGATGCCGCCACGTCGGCCGCCATGCCGGCGAAGAACGAGGACACGCCGCGCCTGTCCGACCTCAACTGCATCCGGCAGACCGGCAGCCGCATCCGCCAGCGCGATGCCAAGACCGCGTGCAACGGCCAACCGGGGCGTTCCTACTCGAAGGACGATCTGGACCGCACGGGCCAGCCGAGTCTGGCCGAGGCCTTGCGCACCCTGGACCCCTCGATTCGTTGAGGTCGCCTGTCGCTTTTTCCGTGCGCGTGAAAGGCGAAGGCGTCAACAGTCGTCCGAACGTCCCGAGACGTAGCGCAGGCCGCCCCGTAGTTGGGCGATGAAGTGGCGGTCGGCATAGACCGCCGCATCGTGCCCGAGTCCGCTGTACCAGCTGCGGCCGCCGTCGAAGGCGTGGCACCAGGCGATGGGATGGTCCGCGCCCATCGTGCCGCCGTCGTATTCCCGCTCGTCCACGGTGGCGATGACCTGCACCTGCCCGCGCGGATTGGCGCGGTAGTTGTACAGCTCGTCGGTGATCGGCCAGCGCGGTCCTACCGGTTTGCCATCCTTCTCTGGTTGCACCTGCGTGGATTGCAGGCCCGGCGGGTGGTTCTGGAAGTACGCGCCCACCAGTTGGCCGTACCAGGGCCAGTCGTATTCCGTATCGGCGGCCGCATGCACGCCGATGAAGCCGCCGCCCTTCCGCATGAACGCTTCGAGCGCCGCTTGTTGCGCGTCCTCCAGTACATCGCCGGTCGTGCTGGCGAACACCACCACGCGATAACGCGCCAGGTTCTCCGGCGTAAATACGCGGGCATCCTCGGTGTGGTCCGCCGCCATGCCTTCGTCCACCACCAGGCGCTGCAGCGTCGTCACCGCCACCGGAATCGCGTCGTGGCGGAATTTCGCCGTCTTCGTGAAGACCAGCACGCGCTCGGGCGGTGCGGCGGCCACGGGCGCGGCGACCCACAGGCCGGCCAGCAGGAAAGCGGTTAACGCACGGCGGAAGGCATCCATGGCCCGATTCTGCCACGCGTGCCATCGCGCACTGCAGCATCGACACGGCTCGCGCAGGATGGGGCCTCCCGCCGATAATGGCCGCATACCTGCATCTGGAACCTGTCATGTCCGATCCCCGCCACGACCCTTCCCGCGTCATCCGCGCCCCGCGTGGCAACACGCTGACCTGCAAGTCCTGGCTCAGCGAGGCGCCGTACCGGATGCTGCAGAACAATCTGGACGCGGAAGTCGCCGAAGACCCCACATCGCTGGTGGTGTACGGCGGCATCGGCCGCGCCGCGCGCGACTGGGCCTGCTACGACGCCATCCTGAAGTCGCTGCGCGAGCTCGACGACCACGAGACCCTGCTGGTGCAGTCCGGCAAGCCGGTCGGCATCTTCCCCACGCATCCCGATGCGCCGCGCGTGCTGATCGCCAACTCCAACCTGGTGCCGCACTGGGCCACCTGGGAGCACTTCAACGAACTCGACCGAAAGGGCCTGATGATGTATGGCCAGATGACGGCCGGCTCGTGGATCTACATCGGCAGCCAGGGCATCGTGCAGGGCACTTACGAAACCTTCGTCGAGATGGGGCGCCAGCACTACGGCGGCGACCTGGCCGGCAAGTGGATCCTCACCGCCGGCCTCGGCGGCATGGGCGGCGCGCAGCCGCTGGCGGCGGCGCTGGCCGGCGCCAGTTCGCTCAACATCGAATGCCGCCAGTCCAGCATCGACATGCGCCTGCGCACGCGCTACGTGGACGAGCAGGCCGCCGACCTCGACGACGCCCTGGCGCGCATCGCCAAGTACACCGCGGCCGGCCAGGCCAAGTCCATCGCACTGCTCGGCAACGCCGCGGAGATCCTGCCGGAACTGGTGAAGCGCGGCGTGCGTCCGGATGCCGTCACCGACCAGACCAGCGCGCACGACCCCGTGCACGGCTACCTGCCGATCGGCTGGACGGTGGAGCAGTGGCTGGCCGAACAGAAGGCCGAACCCGAGCGCGTGCGCGATGCGGCCAAGCAGTCCATGCGCGTGCATGTCGAGGCGATGCTGGCGTTCCAGCAGATGGGCGTGCCGACCTTCGACTACGGCAACAACATCCGGCAGATGGCGTTCGACCAGGGGTTGAAGAACGCGTTCGATTTCCCCGGCTTCGTGCCGGCCTACGTGCGTCCGCTGTTCTGCCGAGGCGTGGGTCCGTTCCGCTGGGTCGCGCTGAGCGGCGACCCCGAGGACATCTACAGGACCGATGCCAAGGTGAAGGAACTGATCCCCGACGATGCGCACCTGCATCGCTGGCTGGACATGGCGCGCGAGCGCATCAGCTTCCAGGGCCTGCCGGCGCGCATCTGCTGGGTCGGCCTGGGCCTGCGCCACAAGCTGGGCCTGGCGTTCAACGAGATGGTGCGCAAGGGCGAACTGAAGGCGCCGGTGGTGATCGGCCGCGACCACCTCGATTCGGGCAGCGTGGCCTCGCCCAACCGCGAGACCGAAGCGATGAAGGACGGCAGCGACGCCGTCAGCGACTGGCCGCTGCTCAACGCGATGCTCAACGTCGCCGGTGGCGCCACCTGGGTGTCGCTGCACCACGGCGGCGGCGTCGGCATGGGCTACTCGCAGCATTCGGGCGTCGTGATCGTCTGCGACGGCTCGGAAGAGGCCGACAAGCGCATCGCCCGCGTGCTGTGGAACGACCCCGGCACCGGCGTCATGCGCCATGCGGATGCCGGCTACGACATCGCCGTGCAGTGCGCGAAGGAGCAGGGGTTGAAGCTGCCGATGCTGTGAGCCATCGTCTGCCGTGATCGAAGACGGCTCGTCACGGCGAGCCGTCTTCCCGATGCGGCGCACCGTAATATCCGCGTCATCCCCGCTGCCCAGAATGGGGCGGTCGTGCCTGTCCTCCCCCTGGGCACGTTCGGGGATCCGTCGTGTCGCTCCAACATCCGGTCGAAGAGGCCGTGCCCGACGATGCCGGGCGCGAGCACTGGTTCGCGGTCAACATCCTGCCCCACGAAGTGTCCCTGCGGCGCTGGCTGACACGGCTCCGGGTCCAGGATCCGGACGCATTGGACATCATCCAGGAGAGCTATGCGCTGCTCCTGGAGCGCGAGCGGCTGGACGACATCCTCAATCCGCGCGCGTATCTGTTCCAGGTCGCGCACTCGCTGATGTTGCGCAACATCCGCCGCGCGCGGATCGTGCCGATCCTGGCGATCGAGGAGCTGGGCAGCGTCGAGCTGGCCGACAAGGCGGCCACGCCGGAACGCAATGCCATGGGCCGGGACGATCTCCGCCACCTGGCCGACCTGATCGCGGGCATGCCCGAACAGGCGCGCCAGGCCTTCGTCCTCCGCCGCATCCATGCGCTGCCCCAGCGTGAGATCGCCCGACGCATGGGGATTTCCGAGAACACCGTCGAGAAACACATCGCGCGTGGCATCCGATGGCTGGGCGAACGGCTGGCCGATGGCGGAAACGGGGTGTCTGACGTCTCCAAGGGGAGTGGTCGGGATACCAGGAGGGTCTATGGACGGTCGCGAAACCAGTCAGGCGATTGAGCGGAAGGCTGCGCAATGGGTTGCGCGGATGGATCGCGGACCGCTCGACGCGCAGGAACAGGGAGAACTCCAGCATTGGCTGAGCGGCGATGCGCGCAGGCGCGGTGCGTTCATCCGGGCGCGGGCCTTGTGGCGCCGCCCGGACGTCATCGCCCGCGTGGCGCAACCATCGGTCCTGCACGCGCTGGAGGAGGTGCCCGCGCCCGCCAGGCCATGCGGGGATCACACGGATCGCGCACCACGGCGCACCGGTCCGGCACTGCGCCGCGGGGTCGCTGCGCTGGCGGCGTCGATCATGCTGTTCGTCCTGGTGGTCGCCAGCATGCCGATGCCGATGGCCTACGCGACGGCGAAGGGAGAGATGCGCCGGGTACCGCTGATCGATGGTTCCACGCTCACCCTCAATACCGAAAGCCGCGTCGACGTGTATGAAGAGGAGCGCCGCCTGCGCGTGAGGATCCGACGCGGGGAGGTGTTCGTTGAAGCGTCCGGAAGCGGCGAGCCCCTGCTGGTGGAAGTCGATGGAGTGCAGCTGCGTGCCGGCGTCGCCGCCTTCGTGGTACGCAAGCTGGATGGCCAGCCGGCCCAGGTCGTGGTGCAGGACGGCGAAGTGGCTCTGCCTGCGCCCGACGGATCGGTGAAGTCGCTCGCGGCGCACCAGCGTGGATCGTGGAAGAGCGTCGCCGGCCGCGTCGAGGTGGCGTCGCTGTCAGCAGACCAGATGCATCGCGAGTTGGCGTGGCGCGAAGGCAAGCTCGCCTTCCACGGGGAGCGCCTGGCCGAAGCGGCCGAGGCCTTCGCGCGCTACAGCGATGTCCGGATCGTCATTTCCGATCCGCGCCTGGCAAATGCGTCCATTACCGGCCTGTTCGCCGCCAACAATCCGGCAGGGTTCAGTCGCGCGGTGGCGGATGTGTTCGGTGCCGAAGTCCGACAGGAAACCAGTCGCGAGATCGTCATCGTTCCGGAAGATTAAATTTTCATGACGC
>CAMLKR010000184.1 GCA_946480565.1 uncultured Arenimonas sp.
CCAACGCCGGCGGCAGCTTCATCAACCTGACCTTCGCCGTCGGCACCGACATGCGCGCCATGCTGGTGGAAGTGCTGGGTCGGCTGAACCGCGTGCCGCCGCTGCCGCGCGACGCCAGCCCGCCGGTGGTGGAACTGGGCGCCCAGGATTCCAACACCTCGCTCAGCTTCTTCTTCGTGCAGCTGCTGCCAGGAACCGGGGGCGACATCGCCGACTATCGCCGTTTGATCGAAGAACAGGTGGTACCGCGCATCGAGGCCGTGCCCGGCGTGGCCGGCGTGGAAGTGAACGGCGGGCCGCAGGAAGAACTGCGCATCGACCTGGACCTGGCCCGGGCTGCGGCCCTGGGCGTCACCGTGCCCGAGATCGCCGCGCTGGCGGCCCGCGCCAACGACGTCTCGGGCGGCGCCATCGAAGAGGGGCGCCGCCAGTACGTGCTGCGTTTCGCGGGCCGCTACGCCCCGGAGGACCTGGGCAACCTGATCCTGTCCTGGCGCGACGGCCAGCCCGTGCGCCTGGGCGACGTGGCGACCGTCAGCCTGAAGCGCCCCGAACAGCGCTTCTTCAGCTACCAGAACGGCAACCCGGCGATCGGCCTGCGGGTGGTGCGCGAGAGCGGCGCCAACGTGCTGGCGACCCTGACCGAAGTGAAGGCCGTGGTCGCCGAGATGCGCGAGGGCATGCTCAAGCAGCGCGGCCTGGGCATCGAACAGAGCTTCGACGCCTCGCTGTTCATCAACCGCGCCATCAACCTGCTGTCGGGCAACCTCGGCGCCGGCGTGCTGCTGGCAGTGGGCTGCCTGTGGTGGTTCCTGCGCGACGCGCGCGCCACCCTGCTGATCGCCAGCGCGATCCCGATCTCCCTGCTGGCGACCTTCATCGTGCTCGATCTCTCTGGCCGCAGCCTCAACGTGATCTCGCTGGCGGGCCTGGCCTTCGCGGTGGGCATGGTGATGGACGCCGCGGTGGTGGTGGCCGAGAACATCGTGCGCCTGCGCGAAGGCGGCAAGCTGCCGGAAGAGGCGGCGCGGATCGGCACCAAGCAGGTCGGCGGCGCGCTGGTGGCGTCCACGCTGACCACGATCGCGGTGTTCCTGCCGGTGCTGTTCATTGAGGACGTCGAGGGCCAGCTGTTCTCCGACCTGGCGCTGACGATCTCGATCGCCGTGGCGATCTCGCTGCTGGTGGCGATCACCGTGCTGCCGGCGGCGGCGGGCGGCTGGCTTAAGGGCAAGCGCCTGGCCTCGCTGAACGAGGCGGCCTATCCGCGCGCCACCGAATGGCTGATGCGCTGGACCAACAGCCGGCGCCGCCAGGTCGGCTGGATCGTCGGCCTGGTGTTGCTGCCGGCCCTGGGCGCCTGGCTGCTGGTGCCTCGCCTGGACTACCTGCCGCCGGTGAAGCGTGCGGCCATCGACGCCTTCTTCAGCTTCCCGCCGGGCATGACGCCGGCGGTGGTGAACGAAGAGATGGGCGGCCTGATCCGGGAACGCATGGCGCCCTACATGGATGGCACGAAGTCGCCCCAGCTCAAGAACTGGTACCTGCTGCTGTGGCCCGGCGGCGGCACCCTGGGCGCGCGCGTCGAGGACGAGTCGAAGATCGGCGAGCTCGAGCGCATCGTGCGCGACGAAGTCGTGGTCGGCTTCCCCGACACCCGCGCCTTCGCCACCGAGGGCGACCTGTTCGGCGGTTTCGGCGGCTCGGCGCGCGCGATCCAGATCCACCTGCAGAGCGGCGACACCGAGGCGCTGGCGCGGGTGGCCGGCCAGGGCCGCGAACTGCTGCAGCAGCAGTTCCCCGGCGCCAACGTGCAGGCCTTCCCGGAAGCCGACGCGGTCAGCCCCGAGCTGCGCATCCGCGCCAACGACCGGCGCCTGGCCGAGGCCGGCTGGAACCGCGCCGAACTCGGCACCGTGGTGCGTGCGCTGGGCGAGGGCATGTGGCTGGGCGAACATTTCGACGGCGACCGTCGCATGCCGATCATCCTGGGCGCGGAGACGCCGGTGGCGCCGGATGCGCTGGTGGACACCGCGGTGATGACGCCGCTGGCCGGCGTGGTGCCGCTCGGCGACCTGGCCCACGTCGAGCTGACCCTGAGCCCGAACCAGCTGCGCCGCGTCGACCGCCGCCGCACCGTCACCCTGACCGTGGACCCGCCGGCGACGATGTCGCTGGAAGAGGCGCTGGCCAAGGTCGAGGGCGAGGTGGTGCCGCGCCTGCGCGAGTGGCTGCCCGAAGGCGGCGGCGTGCGCGTCTCGGGCAGCGCCGACCGGCTGGACGCGGTGATCTCGACCATGCTCGGCAACTTCGGCCTGGCGCTGCTGGTGCTGTTCATGCTGATGGCGGCGATGTTCCGCTCGCTGCGCGACAGCGCGTTCGTGATGCTGGCGTTGCCTATGGCGGTGTTCGGCGGCGTTCTGGGGCTGCGCGCGCTGGGCCTGTTCACCACCCAGTCGCTGGACCTGCTGTCGATGATCGGCTTCATCATGCTGTTGGGCATGGTGATCAACAACGCCATCCTGCTGGTGGCGCAGACGCGCGTCGCCGAATCCGAAGGGCTGGGCATCGAGGACGCCGTGCGCCAGGCGCTGGCCCAGCGCCTTCGGCCGATCCTGATCGGCGCGCTCACGGGCGTGGTCGGCGCGCTGCCGATGGCGGTCAACCCCGGCCCGGGCAGCGTGATCTACCGCGGCCTGGCCGCGGTGACGGTCGGCGGCGTGGGCCTGTCGCTGGTCTTCACCCTGGTGTTGATGCCGGCGTTGCTGCGCCTGTCCGCCGAGTTCAAACCCCTGTCCCTGCGTCGCCCGCGCCCGGCCCTGCCGGCCGCGGCCTGAGGAGTGCCGCCATGAAACGCCCGCTGACCCCGATCTTCGCCTTCGTTCTCGCCGCCGGCCTGGCGCAGGCCCAGGAGGCCGCCGCTCCGGAGGGTCCGCCGCCCGCCCCGGTGCAGACGGCGCTGGCCGAGCGCGCGCAGTTCGCGCCGGTGCTGTGGTCGCCGGGCGGCGTCGTCAGCCGCGAGGATTCGCGCGTCGCCTCGGAGATCGCCGGCCGCGTCGTCCAGGTCGCCGAGGTCGGCACCGAACTCAAGCGTGGTGCCGTGCTCGCGCGGCTGGACGACAGCATGCTGCGCCTGAAGGAGCAGGACGACCTGGCCAACCTGCGCCGCATCGAGGCCCAGCTCGAGTTCGCCCGCAAGCAGGAGCAGCGCTACCAGGAACTGGTGCGCCAGAACACCATCGCCGCGACCCAGCTCGACCTGACGCGCTCCGAACGCCAGGTGCTGGAACAGGACCTGGCGCGCGCACGCGTCACCGTCGCCCGCACCCGGCAGGAGCGCGACTACGCCGTGGTGCGTGCGCCCTTCGACGGCGTGGTGGCCGAACGGTTTGCCCAGGCCGGGGAGTACCTGGGCGTCGGCGCGCCGGTGCTGCGCCTGGTCAACACCGGTTCGCTGGAGGTGACGGCGCGTGCGCCGATCGCGCTGGCGGCGCTGCTGCAGTCCGGCCAGCCGGTGTCGGTGCGCTGGGAGGACCAGCTGGTGCAGGCCAGGCTGCGCAGCGTGGTGCCGGTGGGTGACCAGGCCTCGCGCCAGCTCGAGGTGCGGGTGGTGCTGCCGGGCGGCGATTGGCCGATCGGCGCCGGCGTGCAGGTGGCCCTGCCGAACGCGGCGCCGCGCGCCGCGGTGGCGGTGCCGCGCGATGCGCTGCTGCTGCGCAAGGACGGCGCCTTCGTGGTCAAGGTCGGTGCCGACGACCGCACCCAGCGTATCGCGGTGCAGACCGGCGCCAGCCGCGGCGACCTGGTGGAAGTCACCGGCCAGGTGATGGCTGGCGATCGCCTGGTGGTGCGCGGAGGCGAGCGCCTGCAGGCGGGGCAGCGGGTGACCGTGGCCAACCGCGCGGTGGCGTCGGTGCCGGGCGTCGCCCGCGGCGCGCGCTGAGTTCCGCGCCTCCGCTCAGTAGCGGCCCTTGATCGGTTTCACCGGCCCGGTGTAGCGCTCCTTGCCGGGTTTGCCCTTCAGGGGCGGGAATTCGAACTTCGGCTCCGGCACGGCGCATTCGGGCAGCTGGTCGAGCAGATGCCGGATCAGGTTCAGGCGGCCGCGCTTCTGGTCGTTGAAGTCCACCACGTGCCAGGGCGCCCAGCGGTGGTGGGTGGCCCTGAACATGGCGTCGCGGGCGCGGCCATAGTCGGCGTACTTCTCGCGCGCCTTGACGTCGATGGGCGAGAGTTTCCAGCGCTTGACCGGGTCGAGCAGGCGTTCGGCGAAGCGCTCCTCCTGCTTGTCCTGGTCCACGGCCAGCCAGTACTTGAACAGCAGGATGCCGTCGTCCACCAGCTGGCGCTCGAACACCGGCGCCTGCTTCAGGAACGCCGCCACCTGGGCGGGCGTGGCGAAACCCATGACCTTCTCGACGCCGGCGCGGTTGTACCAGCTGCGGTCGAACAGGCTGATCTCGCCGGCCGAGGGCAGGTGCGGCACGTAGCGCTGGAAATACCACTGGCCGGCCTCGCGTTCGGTCGGCTTGGCCAGCGCGACCACGTGGCACTGGCGCGGGCTGAGGCAGTCGGCGATCGCGCTGATGGCGCCGCCCTTGCCGGCGGTGTCGCGGCCTTCGAACAGCACGACGATGCGCTTGCCGGTGTGCTGCAGCCAGCGCGCCATCACGTTCAGTTCGACCTGGAGCTTCTCCAGTTCCTCTTCGTAGTCCTTGCGCTTGAGCTTGGCCATGCGTGGGCTCCCGGGTGGCTTGGCTTACCCTGCCACATCCGGGGTTCGCCGGCACTCCCGGGACTGGGCTTTGGCTGGACGGGTCTCAGGCTTCGCGCAGGCGCGGGCGCAGGTTGGCGAGGTTGCAGGGCGTGGTGCGGGCGTCGAGCTGGGCGCGGATCAGTTTTTCCCAGCCGGTGCGGCAGGCCGAGGTGGAGCCGGGCAGGGCGAACAGGAAGGTGGCGTTGGCCAGGCCGGCGAAGGCGCGCGACTGCAGGGTGCTGGTGCCGATCT
>CAMLKR010000185.1 GCA_946480565.1 uncultured Arenimonas sp.
CCGGCACCCTGCCCCTGGTGCCGATCCGCCGCGGCCGCGGCGCCTGGCTCGAGGGCGTGGACGGGCGGCGTTATCTCGACGCCGTCAGCAGCTGGTGGACCAACCTGTTCGGCCACGGCGAGCCGCGCATCGCCGACGCCATCGCCGCCCAGGCACGCGAACTCGAACACGTCATCTACGCCGGTTTCTCGCACGGGCCCGGCCTGGCCCTGGCCGAGGCCCTGGTCGCGAAGGCGCCGGCCGGTCTGGAACGCGTGTTCTACGGCGACAACGGCTCGGCCGCGGTCGAGATCGCGCTGAAGATGAGCTTCCACAGCCACGCCAACCGCGGCGACGACCGCCGCACCCGCTTCATCGCCCTCGGCAACGGCTACCACGGCGAGACCCTGGGCGCGCTGTCGATGGCCGACATCCCGCTCTACCGCCGCGTCTACGCGCCGCTGCTGCTGGAGCCGCTGTTCGCGCCCTCGCCCGACGCCTGGGACGCCGAGCCGGGCGAATCCGCCGAAGCCTGCGCCCTGCGCCGCGCCGGCGAACTGGAGGCGATCTTCGCCGCGAACGAAGGCCAGGTCTGTGCCCTGATCCTCGAGCCGCTGGTGCAGTGCGCCGGCGGCATGCGCATGCACCACCCGGCCTACCTGCGCCGCGCCCGGGAGATCTGCGACGCGCACGGCGCGCACCTGATCGCCGACGAGATCGCGGTCGGCTTCGGCCGGACCGGCACGCTGTTCGCCTGCGAGCAGGCCGGCATCTCGCCGGACTTCCTCTGCCTGTCGAAAGGGCTGACCGGCGGCTTCCTGCCGATGTCGGCGGTGCTGACCACGCGGGCCGTGTACGAGGCCTTCCTGGACGATTCGCGCGAACGTGCCTTCCTGCATTCGCACAGCTACACCGGCAATCCGCTGGGCTGCGCGGCGGCGCTGGCCTCGCTGGCGATCTTCGACAGCGACGACGTGCTGGCCCGCAACCGCGCCACCGCCGCGCGCATGGGCGCACTCGCGGCGCCGCTGGCCGCGCACCCGAACGTCGGCGAGGTGCGCCAGACCGGCATGATCCTCGCCTTCGAGCTGGTCGCCGACCTGGGCAGCCGCCGGCACTTCCCCGCCGGCGACCGCCGCGGCCTGCGCGCCTACCGCCATGCGATCGAACGCGGCGTGGTGCTGCGCCCGCTGGGCGATGTCCTGTACTGGATGCCGCCCTACTGCGTCGGCGAGCAGGAGCTCCTGCACCTGGCGGCGGTCACCGCCTCCGCCATCGACGAGGCCTGCCGCCCATGAGGACCATCCGCTGCTTCGTAGACCTGCCGCTGGCGATCGGCCAGGTGGTCACGCTGCCCGAAGAAGCCAGCGCGCACCTGCTGCGCGTGCTGCGGCTGGCGCCCGGGGACGAGGTGGTGCTGTTCAACGGCGACGGCGGCGACTACGGCGCGCGCCTGCTGTCGGCCGCCAAACGCGGCGCCGAGGCCCAGGTGCATTCGCGCCAGGACGCCGGGCGCGAATCGCCGCTGCGCATCACCCTGGCCCAGGGCATCGCCCGCGGCGAGAAGATGGACCTGGTGCTGCAGAAGGCCACCGAACTGGGCGTGGCGGCGATCGCGCCGGTCGTCACCGAGCGCACCGAGGTGAAGCTTGACGCCGAGCGCGCCGGCAAGCGCCTGGCGCACTGGCGCGGCGTGCTGGCCGCGGCCTGCGGCCAGAGCGGCCGCGCGCGGCTGCCGACGCTGTCGGAGCCGGCGGCGCTGGCGACCTACGCGGCCGGCGAAACCGCGGACCTGAAACTGGTGCTCGATCCCTTGGGCAGCCTGTCGCTGGCGACGCTGCCGCTGCAGCCGGGCCAGTCGGTCGCCCTGGTGGTCGGCCCGGAAGGCGGCCTGTCCGAACGCGACCTCACCACCCTGCGCGCGGCCGGCTTCCAGGGCCTGAAGCTCGGCCCCCGCATCCTGCGCACCGAAACCGCCGGCCTAACCGCCCTCGCCGCCCTGCAATCCCTCCACGGCGACCTGGGCTGACGAAGACACCGCCAGTCGGGCATCTCGCGCGGCGAAGCGCGCGGGGATGCCCGGCAGAGGTATCTCGTATGTGGGAGCCCCCTTTTGTTAAGGGGGCGCGCCGAAGGCGCGGGGATAGGAAGCCAATGCGTCAGGGGCCCGCGATACGCGCAGCGGATCGTGGGGGTTTTCGGGCATCCGCCCGAAAATCACGCCGCCTGGCTCCCGCTCCCCAAGGCCTTCTGGATCAGCAGCTCGATGCTGAGCAGGTCCGGCACCGCGGCCGGATCGTCGTTCAGCGTGACGCGCGAGTGCACGCCCAGCGGCAGTTCCTTGATGTCGTGCGATTCGACCAGGGCGCTGGCGCTCACCGTCACCAGGCGCGGGAAGCCCTGCGACAGCACCGCGAAGAACGGCAGCTTGGCGTTGCCGCCCAGCGCCTTGAGCACGGCGACCTTGGCGCCCATCTGGCCGCCCTCGGCCGACCAGCCGGCCAGGCGCGAGAACGACAGCAGCGGCAGGCGCCAGCCGCGCCAGCGCACGCGGCCGAGCAGCCACTCGGGCGCGTTCTCCACGGCTTCCGGTTCGGAGTAGGTGATGACCTCGGCCACGCTGGCGTTGGGCAGCAGAAGGCGGCCGTTGGTCACGGTGATCAGGACGCCTCGGATGTCGCGCTGGGAACTCATGGGTATCTCCTAATCAGGTCCAGCGCTCGACGATCAGCTGGGCCAGCCCGGACGGCTCGGCCACTTCGGCGCCGGCGGCGATCGCCGCCTCGGCGGCGCTCGCGTCGAAACAGGTGGCCGGGGTCTGGGCCAGCACCCGCCCACCCGCGGCCTTGAGGGCCAGCACGGCCGGCACCACCGCGGGCGCGGCGCCGCTTAGCAGCAGCACCATGCTGTGTTCGGCGGGAAGCGCCGTCACCAGCGCGGCGAGGTCCGAGCCGGACGTGAACCGGAAGTTGCCGTCGTCGAAGGACAGGCCGATGCCCGGCGGCAGAACGGCCACCCGGCCGGAGAAGGCGAGCTTGTCCTCGACCGCGAGGTCGAGCGGCAGGCGGCTGGCCTTGGCCAGCTGACCCACCAGGCGATCGTGCTTGCCGGTGTCCAGGTGCTGGTACAGCAGCACGGGCACCGGAAGGGTCTGCGGCAGCGCCGAAAGAACCTGTCGGACGGCATCGGGGCCACCCAGGCCGGCGAACACCAGCAGTGCACCGCTGGCCGCCGCCGCGGACGGCACATGCGCGACGCCCTCGTCGGCCAGGCTCAGGCTGGAGGCGAGCGTGCTGGCCGGTCGCGGCGGTGCCGGGGCCGGTGCCGCGGGAGGACTGGGCTCGCCGTCCATCGGCAACAGTTCCAGCGCACCGAAGATCGAAGTGCGTGCGGGCGGGACCGGCGACGCGGCGGCGGGCATCGCCTGCGCGGCAGGCGCGGCCTCCGGTTCCCTGAAGCTGTCGAGGCTGGCGAAGTCGGGTTCGCTGGGCGCCTGGAAGCTGTCGTTGGCTTCGTAGGCATCGAGCTGGGCCGCCAGCGCCGCGACGTCGTCGTCCATGCCGCCGGAGGCGGCCATGTCGTCCTCGCTGAACGAGGAGAAGTTCACCGGGCCGTCGGCCAGCTCGACGTCGGCCAGCAGCGGCTCGTCCGCGCCCAGGTCGAGGCTGTCGGTGTCGTCGGCCACCGCCATGCGCGCGCCTTCTTCCGGCAGCGCGGACAGATCGATGTCCAGGTTCTGCGGATCGAAGTCCAGGTCCTCCGCGGCACCGGGGGCGCCGCGGGGCGTGGTTTCGACCTGGGCGTCGGCGCGGCCCAGGGCCTGCTCCAGGTCGCCCAGGTCCAGGTCGAGGTCGACCTCTTCCGAAACCAGGGTCACCTCGGCTTCAACCGCAGCCGGCTCATCCACCGGCTCGCGCGCCAGCGAGGGCGTGCTGGGCACCCATTCCGAAAGGTCCAGCGACTCGGCGGCGTAGTCCTCCAGCTTTTCGTTGGCCATTTCCTGCGCCGGCGTCGGTGGCGCGCCGGGCTGGGGCGACAGGTCGAGTTCGGGCAGGTGGTCGGCGCCGCCCGGCGCCGGCGGCAGCAGGTCGCCGCCGACCAGCTTGGCGGCCAGGTGCCGGGCCCAGCGCGCGAGGTCCCAGCCATCGAGCTGGCGGGTGACCTCGGCGTCGTCGTACATCACTTCCACGCCGGGTGCGGCCAGCAGGTCGTCGAAGCGCGACAGCGCGTCCTCGATCGCGGGCTCCAGGCTGACCAGGACCACCGATGGCTTCTCGCCGGCGACGGTGCCCGGATCGAGCTCGGCCGGATCGCCTTCCGCGACCAGCTGCGCGCCCAGTTCCGCCAGGGCGCGGCGGAGCTGGTCGCGCGCTTCGCCCGGGCGGGCCAGCAGCGCAACGCGAACCGGCGACTCAAGCATTGACCGGCTCCATGCCCAGCATCTCGAACACGTTCCGCATCAGCTCGACTTCCTGGTAGGGCTTGCCGAGGTAGCGGTTCACGCCGATGTCGAAGGCGCGCTGGCGGTGCTTCTCGCCGGTGCGCGAGGTGATCATGATGATCGGCACGTCCTTCAGGCGCGGGTCCGACTTCATGTTCTGGGCCAGCTCGTAGCCGTCCATGCGCGGCATCTCGATGTCGAGCAGCATCAGGTCGGGCACGCGCTCGGCCATCTTCTCGATGGCGTCCACGCCGTCCTTCGCGGTCAGCACCTCGAAGTTGTGGCGCTCGAGCACGCGGCCGGTGACCTTGCGCATGGTGATCGAGTCGTCCACCACCATCACCGCCGGGATGCGGCGCGCGACCGGCGCCGGCACGGCCGGGACCTGTTCGGCGCTGCGGTCGATGCTGGCCTGGCGGCGCACCAGCGGCGCGACGTCCAGGATCACGACGACGCGGCCGTCGCCCATGATGGTCGCGCCGAAGATGCCCGGGATCGAGTTGACCTGCGGACCCACCGGCTTGACCACGATTTCCTTGCTGCCCAGCACCTGGTCGATGCAGATGGCGG
>CAMLKR010000186.1 GCA_946480565.1 uncultured Arenimonas sp.
CGGTAGGCCACGTCGATGGTGATGCCCTGCTCGCGCTCGGCGGCCAGGCCGTCCACCAGCAGGGCGAAGTCGATGTCCTCGCCCTGGGTGCCGTGGCGCCGGCTGTCCTTCTCCAGCGCGGCCAGCTGGTCGTCGAACAACAGCTTGGTGTCGTGCAGCAGCCGGCCGATCAGCGTGGACTTGCCGTCGTCGACGCTGCCGCAGGTGATGAAGCGCAGCAGCGGCTTGTCCTCGTGCTGCTGCAGGTAGGCGCGGATGTCGGAAGCGGCGGCCATCAGAAATAGCCCTCCTGCTTCTTCTTCTCCATCGACGCCGATGGGTCGTGGTCGATCACCCGGCCCTGGCGCTCGCTGCTGCGCGCGACCAGCATCTCGGCGATCACCTTCTCCAGCGTGTCGGCCTCGGATTCGATGGCGCCAGTGAGCGGATAGCAGCCCAGGGTGCGGAATCGCACCTTCTTCAGCGCGGGCCGTTCGCCTTCGCGCAGCGGCAGGCGCTCGTCGTCGACCAGGATCAGGGCACCGTCGCGCTCCACCACCGGCCGCTCCCGGGCCAGGTACAGCGAGGGCACGGGGATGTTCTCGCGGTAGATGTAGAGCCAGACGTCGAGTTCGGTCCAGTTCGAGATCGGGAACACGCGCACGCTCTCGCCGGCGCGGATTCGGGTGTTGTACAGGTCCCACAGCTCCGGTCGCTGGTTCTTCGGGTCCCAGCGGTGCTGTTCGCTGCGGAAGGAGAAGATGCGCTCCTTGGCGCGCGACTTCTCTTCGTCGCGGCGGGCGCCGCCGATGGCCGCGTCGAAGCGGTGCAGGTCCAGGGCCTGTTTCAGCGCCTGGGTCTTCATCACGTCGGTGTGCACGGTGGCGCCGTGGCTGATCGGGCCGATGCCGCGGGCCAGGCCCTCGGGATTGGTGTGGGTGCGCAGCTCGATGCCGGTCTCGACGGCTCGTCGGTCGCGGAAGGCGATCATCTCGCGGAACTTCCAGCCGGTGTCGATGTGCAGCAGCGGGATCGGCGGCTTCGCCGGGAAGAAAGCCTTGACCAGCAGGTGCAGCAGCACCGAGCTGTCCTTGCCGACCGAATACATCATCACCGGGTTGCGGAACTCGGCGGCGACCTCGCGCAGCACGTGGATGCTCTCGGCCTCCAGGCGGTCGAGGTGGGAAAGTGAGTGGGCAGCGATCATGGGCGAAGGATAAGGGTTTTCCGGCGGTCCGCTTCAGCGGACCAGGTTGTAGAGGCTCAGCAGCACGACCAGGCCACCCACGGCGGCCATCATCGGCCGGGCCGGCACGCGGCTGGCCAGCCAGGCGGCGAAGGGCGCGGCCAGCACGCCGCCGAGCAGCAGGCCCAGCACCACGTGGGTGTGGCTGATGCCCAGGGTGGCGACGAAGACCGCCGAGATCACCAGGCTGACGAAAAATTCGGCGGCATTGGCGGTGCCGATGGCGAAACGCGGTTCGAGGTGCCGGGCCAGCAGGCTGGTGGTGGTCAACGCACCCCAGCCGCCGCCTCCCACCGCATCCAGGAAGCCGGCGCCCAGGCCCAGCGGCGCGGTGCCCTTGAGCCGCGGCTCGGCGCGCACGCCGCGCCAGGCCCGGCGCAGCAGCAGCCCGCCGAGCACCAGCAGGTAGGCCGACACCAGCGGCCGCAGCCAGCTCCAGTCGATCTGGCTCAGGAACAGCGCACCGGCCGCGCCGCCGATCATCCCGGGAATCGCCAGTGCCCACATCAGCCGCGTATTGATGTTGCCGAAGTGCCGGTGGCTCAGCCCGGACACGCCGCTGGTGGCGACTTCGGCCGCGTGCACGCTGGCGCTGGCCAGGGCCGGCGGCAGCCCGAAGGCCAGCAGCAGGCTGGAGCTGGTGATGCCGTAGGCCATGCCCAGAGCGCCGTCCACCAGCTGGGCCGCGAGGCCGATGGCCACGAAGACCAGGAATTCCGGGGGCAGCTCCATGCAGGGTTGGACCAGGCGGGTCGGGGAAGTGCGGCGAGTATTCGCAGCCACCCCAAGGACGCGGAAATGACGCCGGGGCATATGGCCATGCCGCCTCTTCCTTTCCGGCGGAAAAAGCCCGCGCGTAGTTTCGGCTCACGCTTACGCCGGACCGTCGCCGATGCCCCACGCCCCTGCCGCCCTGCCCGTGCCTCCCCTGCCCGAGGACAGGATCGACCTGCTGGCGCGCCTGACCGAGGGCCTGGACGCCCCCGGCCTGTGGTGGCTTTCCGGTTATGCCGCCGGCCTCGCCGCGCGTCCGGGCCAGCGCCCGGCCGCCGCGGCCGAGGTGTCGGCCCAGGCCCGGCTGAGCATCGTCTACGGCAGCCAGACCGGGAACTCGAAGCGCCTGGCCGAAACACTCGCCCGCCAGGCCGAAGCCCAAGGCCTGGGCGTGCGCCTGGTCCGCGCCGACGCTTATCCGCTGCGCGAGCTCAAGGACGAACGCCTGCTCTACGTGGTCATCAGCACCCAGGGCGACGGCGATCCGCCCGACGACGCCCGCGGTTTCGTCGAGCACCTGCTCGGCAAGCGCGCGCCGCAGCTGAAGTCGCTGAAGTTCGCCGTGCTGGGCCTGGGCGATTCCAGCTACCCGCAGTTCAACGCCACCGGCCGCCAGCTCGACGAACGCCTGGCCGAACTCGGCGCCCAGCGCCTGTTCGCCCGCGGCGAATGCGACCTCGATGTCGAAACCGTGGCCACGCCCTGGCTTTCGAAGGCGCTCGACAGCGCCCGCGAAGAGCTTAAGTCGAACGCGCCGCTGGCCACGGTCACGCCGCTGCGCCCCGCTGCCGCGGCTTCACCCTGGAGCCGCGAGAGGCCCTACGCCGCCGAGCTGCTGGCCAACCAGCGCCTCACCGGCCGCGGCAGCCGCAAGGACGTGCGCCACCTGGAGATCTCGCTCGAAGGTTCCGGCCTCAGCTACCAGCCCGGCGACGCGCTGGGGCTGTGGCCGAAAAATCCGCGGGCCCTGGTGGATGCGGTGCTGGCCGAATTGTCGCTCGACGCCGACGCGGCGGTCGAAGGCGTGCCGCTGCGCACTTGGCTCGGCGAGAAGCGCGAGCTGACCAAACTCGCCCGCCCCTTCCTGCAGCGCCACGCCGAACGCGCCGGCCGCGACGAGCTTTCGCGGCTGCTGCTTCCCGAAAACAACGAAGCGCTGGCGAAACTGCTCGCCACGCACCAGCTGATCGACCTGCTGCAGGCTTTTCCTGCCGCCTGGTCGGCCGAAGACCTGGTCGCCGCGCTGCGCCCGCTGGCGCCGCGCCTGTATTCGATCGCATCCAGCCAGGCCGTGGTCGGACCGGAAGCGCACCTCACGGTCGACCACGTGGCCTGGGATGCGCCGGGCGGCCGCCGCTGGGGCGCCGCCTCGCACCTGCTGGCGTCCGCGGCGGAAGGCGAACGCCTGCCAGTCTACATCGAAACCAACGAACGTTTCCGCCTGCCGAAGGACGGCGACCGCGACATCATCATGATCGGCCCCGGCACCGGCGTGGCGCCGTTCCGCGGCTTCGTGCAGGAGCGCGGCGCCGCCGGTGCCTCCGGCCGCAACTGGCTGCTGTTCGGCAACCCGCATGCGCGCCACGACTTCCTGTACCAGCTGGAGTGGCAGCAGGCGCTGAACTCCGGGCAGCTGCACAGGCTCGATCTCGCCTTTTCGCGTGACCAGGCCGACAAGGTCTACGTGCAGCACAAACTGCGCGAGCATGGCCGCGAACTGCACGCCTGGATCGAATCCGGCGCCCACATATACGTATGCGGCGCCACCACGATGGGCCGCGACGTGGAACTGGCCCTGCTCGACCTGGCCGCGGAACACGGCAGCCGCGACGCCGAAGGCGCACGCGAGTGGCTGGCCCAGCTGCAGCAGCAGGGCCGCTACGCCCGGGACGTGTACTGATGGGCGCGCACTCGGTCGAGGACATCAAGACCGGCAGCGGCCGCCTGCGCGGCACCCTGCTGCAGAGCCTGGCCAACCCGGTCACCGGCGCCCTGGCCGAGGACGACCAGGTGCTGATCAAGTACCACGGCAGCTACCAGCAGGACGACCGCGACATCCGCGAAGAACGCCGGCTGGCGAAACTCGAGCCCGACTACAGCTTCATGATCCGCACCCGCACCCCGGGCGGCGTGGTCACGCCGGAGCAATGGCTCAAGCTCGACGCCATTGCCACCACCTATGCCGAACGCGGCCTGCGCATCACCACGCGCCAGGCCTTCCAGTTCCATGGCGTCATCAAGGGCAAGCTCAAGCCCACGATGCAGGCGATCAACGCGGCGCTGATCGATACCCTGGCCGCCTGCGGCGACGTCAACCGCAACGTGGCGGTGGCGGCGAATCCGCTGCAGTCCGAGCTGCACGCCACCGTGTACGCGCAGGCTGCGGCGCTCAGCGAGCACCTGCTGCCCAATACCCGCGCCTATTACGAAATCTGGCTGGACGAAGAGCGCGTGGCCGGCGCCGGTGAGGAAGCCGAGCCGATCTACGGCCAGGCCTACCTGCCGCGCAAGTTCAAGATCGGCTTCGCGATCCCGCCGGTGAACGACGTGGACGTGTTCGCCCAGGACCTCGGTTTCATCGCGATCGTCGAAGAAGGCCGCCTCGCCGGCTACAACGTGACGGTCGGCGGCGGCATGGGCGCCACGCACGGCGATCCGGAAACCTATCCGCGCCTGGCCGACGTGCTCGGCTTCATCACGCCCGACCAGGTGATCGCGGTCGCCACCGCCGTGGTCACCACCCAGCGCGACCACGGCAACCGCGCCGTGCGAAAGCGCGCCCGCCTGAAGTACACGCTCGACGACCGCGGGCTGGCCTGGTTCCGGTCGGAAGTGGAGGCCCGCTCGGGCGTCGCTCTCTCGCCGGCGCTGGCCTTCACTTTCGACCACAACGGCGACCGCTTCGGCTGGGTGCCGGGCGAGGACGGCCGCTGGCACCTGACCCTGCGCCTGCTCGCGGGCCGCATCCAGGACGGCG
>CAMLKR010000187.1 GCA_946480565.1 uncultured Arenimonas sp.
GTCGCCGACGACCAGCTCGAGACCCCGCACTTCAACATCAGCCGCGTCCGCGAGAACGAACTGGGCGAAGAGACCAGCAAGCCCAGCTACCACCGCACCACGCCGCGCAAGCTCGCCGTGCACTCGCTGACCAAGGCCCATATCAACGTGCCTGACCTGCCGGCCGTCACCGCCGTGCGCCCGCCGAACCCGGCGCCGGTGCGCGAGGAAGCCGAGCCCGAGGTCGCGCCGGCCCCGGTGTTCGCCAATGCGGCGCCGGCGCCCAAGCGCGGCTTCTTCTCGCGCCTGATGGCGGTGTTCACCGGCGAAGACAGCCCGGCCACGGCCGCCCCGGCCCAGCCGGCCCGCCCGGAACAGCGCGGCGAGCGTACCGACCGCGGCGGCAACGGCGGCCGTCGCGACCGCAACGAGCGCGGCCGCGGCCGTGACCGCGGCGATCGCAGCGAACGTGGCGAGCGCGGCAACAAGCCGCCGCAGCAGAACGCCGCCAAGCCGCAACAGCAGTCGCAGCAGCCTGCCAAGGCGCAGAAGCCCGAGCGCAGCGAAGAGCAGAAGAAGCTCGACGAGGTGAAGCGTCTGGAAGCCCAGGTGCGGCGCGAGGAGCAGCAGAAGAAGGACGCCGAACGCCGCGAGCAGCAGCGCCAGGAAAACATCAAGCGCGAGCAGGAGCGCCGCGAAGCCCGCGCCGCCCGCCTGGCCGCGCAGGCCGCCGCCAGCGGCGGTGAACTGGCCGAGGGCGAAGTGCCGGTCGCGCCGACGGTGGACGCCGAGGGCCAGCCGGTCGCGGGCGTCGAGAACACTGCCGCACCGGGCAGCGATGCCGCCAATGCCGAAGGCAGCGGCCGCCGCCGCCGCGGCCGCCGCGGTGGCCGTCGTCGCCGCCGACCGGACGGCAGCCCGGAAACCGCCGAGAACGCGACGGGCGAAGGCCAGCTGGCCGACAACGACGCCGACTACGAAGACGAAGAGCCGGAAGGCCAGGACGGCAGCGCTCCGCGCCCGGCCCCCGCGCCGACCGTGACCGCCGCCGAGTCCGACTTCGACGACCTGGGCCCCGCGCCCGTGGCCGCACCGAAGCCGGCCGCGCCGGTGGCCGTCGCGCCGGTTCCAGTGACCGCACCGGTCATCGCGCCGGTCGTGGCCGCCGTGGTGCCGACCCAGACGCCGGCGGAAGTGCCGGTCACCCCTGTGCCGCAGCCGCAGCCGATTCCCACCCCGGTGCCGGCACCGAGCCCGGAACCGGCGCCCGCGCCGACGCCGGCTCCGGAGCCGATCCCGACGCCCGTGCCGGCGCCCGAACCCGCGCCCTCGCCCGCCCCGACGCCGGTCGCGCCGGTGGCGACGGCCGCGCCCGTTCAGGCCAGCCTGATCCCGGTGGAGCCGGAACCGCAGCCGGTGGCGCCGCCCGCCCCCGCCGCGCCGGTGAACCCGTTCCTGCGTACGCAGCCGGCCGTGTTCGACGCGCCGCCGCCCTACGAGGCCCGGCGCGAAACGCCTGCCGCCGAGGCTGAGCCTGCGAGCCCGACGGTCGAAGACGGGGCCGTGCCACCCGCCCCCAACTGGACGCTGGAAGGCGGCGACGAGCCGCCCCAGCCGGGTAAGCCGGGTTGATCGAAAGGGCGCCGCAAGGCGCCCTTTCCTTTTGCGCCGATCAGATCGCGTAGACCGGATCCGATACGCCGTGCTGCGTGGCCAGCCGCGCCAGCGCCACCGTGTCCTTTATGCCCAGCTTCTCGAACAGCCGGTATTTGTGCGTCGCCACCGTCTTGCCGCTCAGGCTCAGGCGCCGGCCGATCTCCTCCATGCGCATGCCGTGGCACAACATGCGCGCGACCTCGAGCTCGCGCGGCGACAGCAGGTCGAAGGGCGTTCCGTCGCCGGAGATCTTCGCCAGCGCCATGTGCTGGGCGACGTGGCTGGCGAGGTAGCGCCGACCGCGGAACACCTCACGGATCGCCTTCACCAGCTCCTGGGCGTCGCAACCCTTGCCCAGGTAGCCACTGGCGCCGGCTTCGATCAGGCGGCGCGGCATCGGCCCGTCCTCCTGCACCGAGACGATCAGCACGCGAGCGCCGGAGTCGCCGCGCACGATGCGCTCGGTCACGTCCAGGCCGCTGATGCCCGGCAGGTGCAGGTCGCACAGCACCACGTCGGGCCGGGCCTTGCGGATCTGCGGCAGGCCCTCTTCGCCGCTGCCGGCCTCGCCAATCACCTGGATGTCCTTTTCCTGCTGCAGGATCAGCCGGTAACCGGTGCGCACCAGCGCATGGTCGTCCAACAGAAACACTCGGATCATGTTTGCGCTCCCCAATGGCACAGGTCCACGCTAGCGACCAATGCACGCCGCGCACAGCGCGCTTGGCTGGCCGCGGGGTAGGAATTGGTCGGCGCCTGGACGGCGGGAACATCATGCGTGGCGACGAAGCCGATGGCGCGCGCGGCCTCGAGCTTGGCTCCAATCGCTAACGCCATTAGCGATACTGCATCAGCCTTGCCGGACCCCTGTTTTCGCAGGCTAGGATGGCCTCGGTCCCCCTGCGGAATTCCGATGGCACTGCACCGGAAACTGCTGCTGGTCGCGATGTCGCTGTTGCTGCCCGCGGCGCTGCTGGCCTGCACCCACGTGTTCGTCGCCGGCCTTGTGCGGGTGGGCGACAGCGACCGCGCCATCGTCTGGGCACAGGGTGCACCGTCGGCCATCGCCGCGGTGCGAAGGGGCGTCGAGAACAACGCCGTCTTCCGCGCCGGCCGCGTCGCGGCGCCGGTCCGGCCGGACCATGTTTCGTCCGACTGCGGCCCCGGTGCGGTCGAACTTTCCTTCGGCGGCCTCGGCATGCACGACGCCCAGGCCGCGCGCGAGGCGCTGGAAGCGCTTGCGGCGCAGGCGGGCCTTAGCGTCTGCGCCAGCGACATCTTCCTGATCAACGACGCCGCCACTGGCGGTGCCGGCGGGCGCGTGGGTTTCGCCGCACAGCACCTGCTGCTCTACCTCGTCGTACCGGGCGGTCTGCTGGCCTGCCTGTACTGGATGTTCCGCGAGCCGTGGCAGTTGCCGGCGCTGTTCTCGGCGCGATCCGCCGCGCCGGACATTGGACTCGGACTGGCTGCCGCCCTCGCGCTTCTGGCGATGACGGCCGCGATCAACCTCGCCTCCGGCCTCCCGTGGCCGGGCGACCGCCCCGGGATCGGTGCGGGCAGCGACTCGGGCACCGTCCTGCTGGTGCTGGCCCTGGTCGCGCTGTCGCCGGTGATGGAAGAACTCGCCTACCGCGCCTGGCTGATCACGCTGGCCGAACGCGCGCTGGGGCCGTGGGCCGCGGGCGCGCTGTCGAGCCTGGCCTACGCGGCCTCATACTCGCCGGCGTCGGGAGGCGAATGGCTGTTGGGTTTCGCAGTGGGCGCGGCGTGTTCGGCGCTGTACCTGCGCACCCGCTCGCTGTGGGCGCCGGTAGCAGCGAACGCCGGCTTCAGCCTGATGCTGCTCGCGGCCGGCACCGCGCTGAGTTGAGGTTTGGCGGAGAGAGTGGGATTCGAACCCACGGAAGGTTTGACCCTTCGGCGGTTTTCAAGACCGCTGCCTTAAACCACTCGGCCATCTCTCCGTTGTAGGTTGCGCAAGTGCCCTGCCCCGGCGCCCGCGGGATTCTAGCGCCTCAGGCCAGCTTGGGCTTCTCGCAGGGCACGCCGCCGGGCGTGCCGCATTTCAGGCGACTGTCTTCGATCAGGCCCGGCAGGCGTTCGGCCAGGAAGTCGATGAATACGCGCACCGCCGGCAGCAGGCCGCGGCGCGAAGGATAGATGGCGTGGCAGATGCCCTGCGGCAGGTTCCACTGCGGCAGCACCACTTCGAGTTCGCCGCGGCGGATCGATTCAGCGCAGGTCAGCTCGGGCAGCAGCACCACGCCCATGCCCTCGCGCGCGGCCGCCATCAGCAGGGGGAAGTCGTGCGCCATCAGGGTCGGGTGCAGGTCCACCTTCTGCACCTGGCCGTCGGGGCCGTGCAGGGTCCAGCGCTGGCGGCTGTCGTCCTCGCTCATGCTCAGTGTGGTGTGGTGCGCCAGGTCGGACGGGATCTGCGGGCGGCCGACGCGGTCGAGGTAGCGCGGGCTGGCCACCAGCAGTTCGCGCAGCTGGCCGAAACTGCGGGCCACCATCTCGCCGTCGTCGGTCAGCTGGCTGCGCACGCGGATGGCGATGTCGAAGCCTTCCTGGATCACGTCCACGCGGCGGTTGCTGACGTGCATCTGCACCCGCACCTGCGGATGTTTTTTCATGAACTCGGGCAGGATCGGGCCCAGCACTTCCTGGGCGATCGCCACCGGGCAGCTGACCTTGATGCTGCCGCGCGGCGTGGCGCTGACGCGGTCCACCGCCTCGCGCGCGGCCTGGGCCTCGGCCAGCATGGTCTGGGCGTGGCGGTACACGCTTTGGCCCACGTCGGTGACGGCGAACTTGCGGGTGCTGCGCTGGAGCAGGCGCACGCCGAGCTCGGTCTCGAGCTGGGCGATGCGGCGGCTGAGCCGGCTCTTGGGAATGCCCAGGGCGCGTTCGGCCGCGGCGAAACCGCCGTGTTCCACCACCATGGCGTAGAACTGCAGGTCGTTGAGGTCCGGGTGGTTCATCCGATGCGCTCCTGGTTGCCCATGTACGGCCGCAGCACGGCGGGGATTTGAATGCTGCCGTCGGCGTTCTGGAAGTTCTCCATCACGGCGATAAGGGCGCGGCCCACGGCCACGCCCGAACCGTTCAAGGTGTGCACGGGCTCGGGCTTGCCGGTGGCCGGGTTGCGCCAGCGGGCCTGCATGCGCCGGGCCTGGAAATCGCCGCAGTTCGAGCAGCTGCTGATCTCGCGGTAGGTGTCCTGGCTGGGCAGCCAGACTTCCAGGTCGAAAGTCTTGATGGCGCCGAAGCCCATGTCGCCGGTGCACAGCAGCACCTTGCGGTACGGCAGGCCGAG
>CAMLKR010000188.1 GCA_946480565.1 uncultured Arenimonas sp.
TCGCGGGCCGGATCGAAGTCGTCGAAGACCGCCGACCCGGCATCAAGCTGGTCGCCGAGGACCAGGATCAGGTTTCGCAGGGTATCGGGCATGGCGCCAGTCTGCAGCCGCGCCCGTGCAGGAAATGGCAGGAACGGACCTCAGCCCGCGGGCGCTGCCCCGGCCGGGCCGCCGACGTACTCACGCGGGATGCGGCCGTTGAGGCCGACCAGGATTTCGTAGGGAATGGTGCCGGCGGCCTGGGCCACGTCCTCGCAGCGGATGGCCAGGCCGTCCTGAGTGCCGATCAGCACCACCGGATCCTCGTTGTAGGCGGTGCCCTGCGGGCCGATGTCCACCATGAACTGGTCCATGCAGATCCGCCCGACGATGGGGCAGCGCCGGCCGCGGACCAACACCTCGCCGCGCGAGGACAGGGCGCGCGGGAAGCCGTCGCCGTAGCCGATCGGCACGGTCACGACGCGGGTGTCGGCGGCCGGCGCCCAGGTCGCGCCATAGCTCACCGTCTGCCCGGCCGGCACGACCTTGAAATAGACCACCTGGGAGACCAGGGACAGGGCCGGCCGCAGGTCCACGGTGGGCCGCGAGGCCGGATCGGGCAGCACGCCGTAGAGCGCGATGCCGGGCCGCACCAGGTCCAGGTGGGTTTCCGGGAAATGCAGCAGGCCGCCGGAGTTGGCCAGGTGCCGGACCGGCATCGGCGCGCCGAGGCGCTCGAAATGCGCGCAGGCGGCCAGGAACCGCTCGAGCTGCTGCCGCGTCATCGGCGAGGCCGGATCGTCGGCGCAGGCCAGGTGCGAATACACGCCCTTGACCGTGCACCAGCGCGAAGCGACCGCCGCTTCGATGAAGGGTCCGGCGTGGTAGCTGTGCACGCCGATGCGCTCCATGCCGGTGTCGATCTTCAGGTGGATGGCGGCCTTTCGGCCGAGCGCCTGCGCCGCGGCCTCGACCTGGCGCAGCTTGTCGATCGAGGACACGGTGATCTCCAGGTCCTCGGCGATCAGGGCCGCGGCCTGGGGGCCGAAGATGCCGCCCATCACCAGGATCGGCAGCGTGATCCCCGCCCGGCGCAGTGCCACGCCCTCCTCCAGGAAGGCCACGCCCAGCTGTTCGACACCCTGGGCCTGCAGGTGCAGTGCCACCGGCACCAGCCCGTGGCCGTAGGCATTGGCCTTGACGATGCCCATGACCGGCACGCCGGCGTGAGTGCGCAGGGCGCGCAGGTTGTGCGTCAGCGCGTCCAGGTCGACGCGGATGCGGGTCGGGCGGGCGGTGTCGGTCATGGCGGGATTGTAGCCCGCGGCCCGCGCCTGGCCGGGGCCGGGAGGCGGGCGGATTGTGGCGGTTTCCGGGCAACCGGCCCGGCCGGCCTATTCGAAGCTGCCGACGCTGTCGCGGGCCAGGTTGTCGAAGCGGGTGTATTCGCCGAAGAACTTCAGCTTCACCGTGCCGGTGGGGCCGTTACGCTGCTTGCTGATGATGACCTCGGCCAGGCCCTTGTCCGCCGAGTCCTTGTGGTAGTACTCGTCGCGGTAGATGAACATGATGATGTCGGCGTCCTGCTCGATGGCGCCGGATTCGCGCAGGTCGGACATGACCGGGCGTTTGTCGGTGCGCGATTCCAGGCCGCGGTTGAGCTGCGAAAGCGCGATCACCGGCACCTTCAGCTCCATGGCCAGGGCCTTGAGCGAGCGCGAGATCTCGGAGATCTCGTTGGTGCGGTTTTCGGCCGAACCCGGCACCTGCATCAGCTGCAGGTAGTCGACCACGATCAGGCCCAGGTCGTGTTCGCGCTTGATGCGGCGGGCCTTGGAGCGCAGCACGTCGGGCGACAGCGCCGGCGTGTCGTCGATGAAGATCTTCACGTCCGACAACATCTTGATCGCCATGTTCACCCGCGACCAGTCCTCGTCCTCGAGCTGGCCGGTGCGCAGGCGGGTGGCGTTGATGCGGCCGATGGACGACAGCAGTCGGAACGCCAGCTGGGACGAGGACATTTCCATCGAGAACACCGCGACCGACTTCTTGGTCTTGAGCGCGCCGTATTCGGCGATGTTCAGCGCCAGCGTGGTCTTGCCCATGGCCGGGCGCGCCGCCAGGATGATCAGGTCGGAAGGCTGCAGGCCGGCCGTCATTTCGTCCAGGTCATGGAAGCCGGTGGGCAGGCCGGTGACGCTGCCCTGGTTCTCGTAGCGTTCCTGCAGGATCTGGAACGCGTCCTTCATCGCCTCGCGCAGGGGCACGAAATCGGCGCGGCCGCGGCGGCCCTGCTCGGCGATCTTGAACACCTTCATCTCGGCCGCCGACAGCACTTCCTGGCTGTCGCGACCCTCGGGCTGGAAGCCGTCGTTGACGATCTCGGTGCCGGCCTCGATCAGCTGCCGCATCACGGCCTTTTCGCGCACGATCTCGGCGTACGCCTTGATGTTGGCGGCCGAGGGCGTACTGGACGCCAGTTCGATCAGGTAGCCGGTGCCACCGATCTGTTCGGACAGGCTGTTGGCCTCGAACCATTCACCCAGGGTCACCGCGTCGAAGGGGCGGTTCTTCTCGCTCAGCTCGCGGATGGCGCGGTAGATCAGCCGGTGGTCGCGGCGGTAGAAGTCGTGTTCGGTCAGGAAGTCGCCGACTCGGTCGAGCGACTCCGGGGCCAGCATCAGGCCGCCGATCACCGCCTGTTCGGCTTCGACCGACTGGGGCGGGACGCGCAGGGCATCGATCTTGGCTTCGGTGCGGAAGGATTCGGAACGAGCGGGCATGGTCGCCTTGTCGATGGGGCGCAGCGTTGTGGGCGGACGGTAAGCCGGGTCGGTCATCGTAACGATCCCTCTCACGGTGCAACAGGCAATAACTCTGTGCATAACCGGTGGGAAACTCTTACGCCCTGCCCGTCTCATTTTCTAAGATCGGGTCATGTTTGAGAGCGGATCGCGCGGGACGGGTCCTGGCGGGGGGCGGCGAAGGCCATGCCCTTTGCCCGACACGCCGCAAGCACGTCCATGCAGGCTCTTCAGCGACGTCCGTGTCGCTGAAGGTCGGTCAAAGGGCATGGCCTTCACCGCTTGCAGGTTTCTTGGCGCGCGATCGAGGAGCAAGAGCAGAAGCAGTGGTGTCAGGGCAACTTCTGGCGTTGCTCAAGAAATCTTTCCCTGACACGGTTCGGAGGCGCTGGCGTCCTTGATCCTTCCATCGGCTCACCGGGAACTATCAGGGAGGTGGCGTGCGTTCACCCCGGCCGACCTTCAGCGACATGGACGTCGCTGAAGAGCCTCCATGGATGGATTCACGGCGTGTCGGCCGGGGTGAATGCACGTCGCCTCCGCGCCGGAACGCAGCACGCGCGAGCTCCGGAAACGAAACAGGCGCCCGAAGGCGCCTGTTTGGGTCTTGCCGGAGGCCTGGATCAGGCTTCGGCTTCGACCAGCACCTTGACGGTGGTGTGGACGTCGGCGTGCAGGCGCACTTCGATCTCGAACTCGCCGGTGCGGCGCAGCGGGCCTTCGCCCATGACCACCTCGCCCTTCTCGAGCGGGAAGCCGGCGGCGGTGAAGGCCTCGGCGATGTCGCGCGGGCCGACCGAACCGAACAGCTTGCCTTCGGTGGACGCGTTGGCCGGGATCGTGACCGTGGCGCCTTCCAGCTTGGCCTTGCGGGCTTCGGCCTCGGCCAGGACCTGGTTGGCCTTGGCTTCGTACTCGGCGCGCTTGGCCTCGAAGGCCGCGATGTTGGCCTGGGTGGCCGGCACGGCCTTGCCGTAGGGGATCAGGTAGTTGCGGCCGTAGCCCGGCTTCACGTTGACCTTGTCGCCCAGGCCGCCGAGGTTGACGACCTTCTGCAGGAGGATCAGTTGCATGTGTGTTGCTCCTTGACGTTAGCGGCGCGCGGGGCGCCGCAACGGTTGCTGTCCGTAAGGATCAGTTCTGGTGGTTGTCGGTGTACGGGATCAGGGCCAGTTCGCGGGCGCGCTTGATCGCGGTCTGCAGCTGGCGCTGGTACTTGGACTTGGTGCCGGTGATGCGGCTCGGGACGATCTTGCCGTTCTCGGTCAGGTACTGGCGCAGGGTGTTGAGATCCTTGTAGTCGATCTCCTTGACGCCCTCGGCCGTGAACTTGCAGAACTTGCGGCGGCGGAAAAACTTGCTCATATCGGTCTCCGGTCTCAGGCGGCGTCGTCGGCGGCGATGCCGACGCTGTTTTCGTCATCGTCGCGGCGCGGGCGGCGCTCGCCCTTCTCGTCCTTGCTCTTCATGATCAGGGACTGCTCGGTGACGGCCTCTTCGCGGGCGATGACCATGTGGCGCAGGACGGCGTCGTTGAAGCGGAAGCCGTCGACGAGCTCGCCCAGGATCTTCTGGCCGACTTCGACGTTCATCAGCACGTAGTGGGCCTTGACCAGGTTGTCGATGGAATAGGCCAGCTGGCGGCGGCCCCAGTCTTCCAGACGGTGGATCTTGCCGTTGTCGCCTTCGATCAGCGCCTTGTAGCGCTCGATCATGGCCGGCACCTGCTCGCTCTGGTCCGGATGGACCATGAACACGATTTCATAGTGGCGCATGGGTTGTTTCCTTGTGGATGCGGCCGGTGATTCGGCCTGGCAGCCCCCGGCCGAGATGGATGGCCATCTGCCGTGGAGCAAGGTCTCCCGGGGATCGGGAGCCGCGCATTATGCCCGAGCCCCCTTTCCCGCGCAAGTCAAGCACTTACCGCCCTCGCCCAGGCCTCCCGGCTCGGGAAGCCCCCTAGATATCCGGGGTCAGAGTGCATTTATCTTCAGGCCAGGCCTGAAGATAAATGCACTCTGACCCCGGATTCGGCCGTCAGGCGGCCTGGTCGGCGTCGGTCGTGAACGACTCGCCGCAGCCGCACTCGGCGGCCACCCGGGGGTTGCGGAACACGAACTGCTGGTTCAGGCCCTGGCTGACGAAGTCGATCTCGG
>CAMLKR010000189.1 GCA_946480565.1 uncultured Arenimonas sp.
CCGGCCAGCAGGCCCTGCAGGCTGTTGTAGAACAGGTCGCGGTAGATCTTCAGCCGCCGGTCCTCGAGGCCGGGGGGCGGCGGGGCGGCCGGGTCGCGCAGGTGCGCGGCCAGGCGGAACTGCTGCTCGCGCAGCGTCTCAGCCGCGGGCATGGCGTTGCTCCGCCGGGGCGTGCCGCTGCAGCACCGCGCGCATGGTCGCCACTTCGGCCACCAGCTCGGCGTAGGGCGGGAAATTGAAGTCGCGCTCGAGCAGGGCTGGACGCGGCCCGAACAGCCGGCAGGCTTCGTCCAGCAGTGCGAACACGTCCGGCTTCACGGTGGCGCCGTGGGTGTCCACCTTCAGGTCCTCGGCCTCGTCGTAGTGGCCGGCGACATGGAAGTAGGCGATGCGCTCGCCGGGCAGGCAGCGCAGGAAGTCATGGGCGTCGTAGCGGTGGTTCACCGCGTTGACGAAGACGTTGTTCACGTCCAGCAGAAGATCGCAATCGGCTTCGGCCAGCACCGCGTTGAGGAAGTGTATTTCCGGCATCGCCTGGTAGGGCGCGGCGTAGTAGGAGACATTCTCCACCGCGATGCGGCGCCCCAACGCGTCCTGCACCTGGCGGATGCGGCCGGCGACGTGCCGCACCGCTTCTTCGGTGAAGGGAATCGGCATCAGGTCGTAGAGTTGGCCGTCGTCGCTGCAGTAGGACAGGTGTTCGCTGAAGACCGGCGCCTGGTGCTCGTCCAGGAAACGCCGCAGCTTCAGCAGGTAGGTCTGGTCGAAGGGTTCGACCGCGCCCAGCGACAGGGAAAGCCCGTGGCAGACCAGCGGATGTTTCGCGGTCAGCTCGCGCAGTCCCTCGCCGAAGCGTCCGCCGACGCCGATCCAGTTGTCGGGCGCGCATTCGAGGAAATCGAAATCGCCCGGCGCCGCGGCCTGCAGCGAGCCCATCAGGGCCCGCCGCAGACCGAGGCCGGCGGCCACCGGAGAAAGGGAACGGATGGCCGTCATCGCGCGATCAGCCGTTGCCGCCGCACTTGCCTTCGCCGCACTTGCCTTCTTCCTTGGCCTTGTCGCCGCCGCAGGCGCCTTCGTGCTCGCCCTTCTCGGCGCCGCAGTGGCCTTCGCCGCACTTGCCTTCGCCTTCGGCCTTGTCGCCGCCGCACTTGCCTTCACCGCACTTGCCCTCGTGGCCGGCCTTGTCGTCGCCGCACTTGCCTTCGCCACACTTGCCTTCGCCGCACTTGCCCTCCTCGGCCTTGGCGTCGGAGGCCGACACCAGGTAACCCTGGGCCAGGGGGCTCATGGCGAACGCGGAATTGGTCAGGGCGATGCCGCCCAGCATCACGGCGCCGGCGGCCAGCACCACGGGTTTCAGGGTCTTCTTGGACATGGTCTTCGCTCTCTCTTGGATGGTGCGGGTCGCCCCGCGGGGTGGATCAGTCTTGCAGGTATTCTCGCGCCAGTGCCCGCGCCCGGTGCAGGCGCGCTTTGGCGGCTTCGCGGGTCAGTCCCAGCCTCTGGGACAGTTCCCCGATGGTCAGGCCCTCCAGGTCGCGCAGCAGCACGATCTCGCGGTAGTGCGCGGGCAGGGATTCGATCGCCATGGCCAGGTCGCGGGCCAGGCCGCGGCGTTCGAGGGTGCAGGTGTCGGCGATGTCCTCGGTGATAGGCTCTTGCCGCAGGTTGCGCAGCCCGCGCTTCATGCGGTTGCACTCGCGCTTGACGATGCGGAACAGCCAGGAGGCGAAACACTCCAGCTGGCGCAGATCCATCAGCCGGCGCGAGGCGGTGAACAGGGCTTCCTGTACCGCGTCCTCGGCGTCGTTCACCACGCAGTGGTGTTCGGCGTAGCGGCGCAGGTCCTGGCGCGAACGGCCGAGCACGCGCTCCAGCGCGGGGCGGTCCCCCGCGCGGGCGGCGATCAGGTCCTGGGTCCAGGCCGGGCTGTGCATGGGTCTGCTCTCTCCGGGTGATGAGCATGGACCGGAACGGCCCCTGCTGCCATATGTCGGAAAGAGCCTTTCGCCGGGGCGAAGGATTCGCGCGGCGGGGTGCGGCATTCAGTCTTCGTTTAGCTTTCCGGCGTGTGCCTTGGCAGGGCCAGCGACACGGCGGCGGCCATCAGCACGAACCCCGCGGACACCCACAGGCAGGCGGACAGGCCGTACGCCTGGTAGACCGCGCCCGAAAGCACCGTGCCCAGCAGGCGACCCATGGCATTGGCCATGTAGTAGAAGCCGACGTCCAGCGACACGCCGTCCTCCCTTGCGTAACTGATGATCAGGTAGCTGTGCAGCGCCGAGTTCAGCGCGAACAGCGCGCCGAAGCCGAGCAGGCCCGCCACCAGCACCGTCTGCGCCGGCCAGCCCGCGCCCAACGCCAGTGCGATGCCGGCGGTCAGGGCCGCCAGCGGCAGGGCCCAGGCCACCGCGGTGCGGCCATCGGGCACCGGGCCGCGGCGCAGCCCGGTCAGCGCCGGAGCAGACGCCTGCACGACGCCGTAGCCGATGATCCACAGCGCCAGGAAGCCGCCGACCTGCGGGTGGCTCCAGCCCAATCGGTCGGACAGGAACACCGGCAGGGCCACCACGAACCAGACGTCGCGCGCCCCGAACAGGAACAGCCGCGCCGCCGACAGCCGATTGATGGCCGCGCTCTTGGACAGCAGTTCGCTGAACTTCGGCTTGGCCTTGGCCTTGCCCAGGTCGGCCTTGAGGAACACCAGGCTGCCGATCCACACCGCCGCCAGCACCGCCGCCATCGCGATCACCGCGCCGTCGAAGCCCAGTGCCGCCAGCAGCAGGGCGCCCAGGAAAAAGCCGACGCCCTTGAGCGCGTTCTTGGACCCCGTAAGCAGGGCGACCCAGCGGTAAAGCCTGGCCTGCTGGTCGCCGGGCACGAGCAGCTTCAGGCTGCCCTTGGCGCTCATCTTGTTCAGGTCCTTGGCGATGCCGCTCAGGGCCTGCGCCGCCATCACCCAGGGCACGGTGAGCAGGGCCGCCGGCACCGCCAGCATCGCCAGCGCGCCAATCTGCATGAACAGCCCGAGGTTCATCGTGCGGTTCAGACCCAGGCGCGCGCCCAGCCAGCCGCCCACCAGGTTGGTGATGACACCGAAGACCTCGTAGAACAGGAACAGCATCGCCACCTGCAGCGGCGTGTAGCCCAGCTGGTGGAAATGCAGCAGCACCAGCATGCGCAGCGCGCCATCGGTCAGGGTGAACGCCCAGTAGTTGCCGGTGACCAGCAGGTACTGGCCGGTCAGCGGCGAAACGCTGGACGGCGCAGTGCTCACGCGTGGCCGGCCTTCAGGGCCAGTTCGGCGGTGCGGTTGGCATAACCCCACTCGTTGTCGTACCAGGCGAACACCTTCACCTGGGTACCGTTGACCACCATCGTGAAGGGGCCGTCGACGATGCTGCTGCGCGGGTCGGTGCGGTAGTCGATCGACACCAGGGGCCGCGTTTCATAGCCCAGGATGCCCTTGAGCGGGCCTTCCGCCGCCGCGGCGAACAGCGCATTGACTTCCTCGGCCGTCGTGGCGCGCTCGACCTCGAACACCGCGTCGGTCAGCGAGGCATTGGCCAGCGGCACGCGCACGGCATGGCCGTTCAGGCGGCCCTTGAGCTCGGGGAAGATCTCGGTGATGGCGGTGGCCGAGCCGGTGGTGGTCGGGATCAGGCTCATGCCGCAGGCGCGGGCGCGGCGCAGGTCCTTGTGCGGCTGGTCGAGGATGGATTGGGTATTGGTGAGGTCGTGCACCGTGGTGATGCTGCCGTGGCGGATGCCGAGGTTTTCGTGGATGACCTTCACCACCGGCGCCAGGCAGTTGGTGGTGCAGCTGGCGGCGGTGACGATGCGGTGCTTCGCCGGGTCGAACAGGTGGTCGTTCACGCCCATCACGACGTTGAGCACGCCGGCCTCCTTCACCGGCGCGGTGACCACCACGCGCTTCACGCCCTGGTCCAGGTAGGCCTGCAGCGCGGCGGTGGTCTTCATCCTGCCGCTGGCCTCGATCACCACGTCGCAGCCGGACCAGTCGGTTTCACCGATGGCCTTGTTCCGGGTGAAGGCGATGCGCTTGCCGTCGATGACCATCGTCTCGCCGTCGTGAGAAGCCGCGTGGTCCCAGCGCCCGTGCACGGAATCGAAGTTCAGCAGGTGGGCGAGGGTGGCGGCGTCGCCGCCCGGGTCGTTGATGTGGACGAATTCCACATCCGGCCAGGTCCAGGCCGCGCGCAGGGCGAGGCGGCCGATGCGGCCGAAGCCGTTGATGCCGATCTTCAGGGTCATGTCGGTAGGTTCTGTCCGGGAAAGGGGTCAGCAGCAGGCGGCCTTGGACGAAGGCCGCGTGGGCTCGCACAGGGCCGGGTCGCCGCCGCAGCAGTTGTCGGTGAGGTAGCCGACCAGGCCGCGCATCGCGGCGAAGTCGGCCCGGTAGCGGATGTTCCGGCCCATCGGTTCGGGCCGGATCAGCCCGGCCTGCTGCAGGGCCTTGAGGTGGAAGGACTGGGTGGTGGCGGGAATGCCCAGCCGCTCGGAGATTTCGCCGGCAAAGGCGCCCTCCGGCCCGCGTTCGACCAGCCAGCGGAAGATCGCCAGCCGGTGCGGCTGGGCCAGTGCCGACAGGGCGGCAAGGGCGGTGCTCGTGTCCATGGTTCCAGAATAGTCGAACAATTTGACCGGAAAAAGACAGCCGGCAAAAGAACGAAGGCCCCGCAATGCGGGGCCTTCCTCCGGTGCCGCCGCCGGCCTCAGGCCTCGGCTTCGTCCTTGTAGGCATCCACCGGGATGCAGGCGCACATGATGTTCTTGTCGCCGTAGACGTTGTCCACGCGCGCCACCGGCGGCCAGTACTTCTGC
>CAMLKR010000190.1 GCA_946480565.1 uncultured Arenimonas sp.
GCCGCCTGATCCGGCACGTCAAGCGCAAGTGAGCGCGTACCCCACCCGCATCGCCGTCGATGAAGCCATCGCGCTGATCCGGGACGCGGCGCGGTCGCGCCGCCTGGGTAGCGAGTCTCTCGCGTTCAATCGTGCCGGCGGCCGCGTGCTGGCCGATGCGGTTCGCGCGCCGATCGACCTGCCGTCGTTCGACAACAGCCGGATGGACGGCGTGGCGTTCGCGCATGCCAGCCTCGCTTCCGAGGGCCCGACACGCCTGCGGCTGGTGGGACAACAGTACGCGGGTGTGGCCCAGGGGCTGCGCGTCGGTCCCGGCGAATGCGTCCGCATCACGACAGGAGCGCCCTTGCCCGAGGGCACCGACACGGTCGCCATCCGTGAAGACATCATCGAAACAGACGGTGGCATCGAAGTGCCGGCAGGCGTGCGGCCTGGCGCGGATGTGCGGCGTATCGGCGAGGACGTGACCGCAGGTACCGAGGTGATGCGCAAGGGCCAGGTGCTGACCCCCGCGCGGATCGGACTGGCCGCAGCCCTGGGCCTGGCGACGCTGCCGGTGGCACGGCGCCCCACGGTGGCCGTGTTCACCACCGGCGACGAACTGGTGGAACCCGGTCTGCCGCTGCGGCCCGGGCAGGTCTACAACAGCAACCGCGACCTGCTGATGGGCCTGCTGCGCGCCGAGGGCCTGGAGCCGACCGCGTGGCCCACGCTGCCCGACGACCCCGAGCGCATGCAGGTCATGCTGGCCGACGCCGCTTCGGCGTTCGATGTGGTCATCACCAGCGGGGGCGTGTCGGCGGGGCAGAAGGACCATCTTCCCGGTCTACTGGGCGCCCACGGCCGCATCGCGTTCTGGAAGGTGCGCATGAAACCGGGGATGCCGGTCCTTTTCGGCGAGTGGGAGCGTGCGCTGTTCCTCTGCCTGCCCGGCAACCCGGTATCGACGCTGGCCACGCTGCTCACGCTCGGCCGTGCGCTGTTGGACGGCCTGCAGGGGCGTGACGACCCGCGACCTGCCTGGCAGGCGCGTCTGGGCGCCGCCTGGCGCAAGGGGCACGCCCGGCTGGAATTCCTGCGCGGCGAGCTGAAGCCCGATGGCCGTGGCGGCCTGCGCGTGCTGCCGAACACCGCCGACGCGTCCCACCAGCTGCGGGCGGCCGCCGACAGCAATGCCCTGATCGTGCTGCCGGAAGGCGTGCATGACTATGCCGAAGGCGATGTGGTCGACGTCATCCCGTACTGACGGCGACACCGCGTTCCAGCCAGAGTGCCGCCGTCGTGCGTCCCGTGCGTGATAATCCCGGCATGACGATCCGAGCCATTTCCCCTGACGACGTCGCTTCATGGCTTGCCGAAGGTGCGGTGTTCATCGACGTGCGCGAGGATCACGAACGCGCCAGTGGACAGGCGGCCGGCACGCGCGGCGTCGCGAAGGCGCAGTTGCTGGCCGAACCGGAACGCCACCTTCCCGGCCGCGACGCGCCCGTCGTGCTGATCTGCCAGATGGGCGGGCGCTCGATGGATGCCGCGCGTGCGCTCGAAGCTGCAGGCTACACGCGTCTGGCGTCCGTGGAAGGCGGTACACAGCGCTGGCAGGACGAGGGGCGGCCGATGGTTCGTCCGGACATGTCCGCTGAAACGATCGATTTCAACGAGCGTTACTCGCGACACCTGCTGCTGCAGGAAGTGGGCGTGGAAGGGCAGCGGAGACTCGAAGGCTCGCGGGTGCTGATGATCGGTGCGGGTGGTCTGGGATCGCCGGCGGCGTTCTACCTGGCGGCGGCCGGAGTGGGCCATCTGCGGATCGCCGATGACGACGTGGTGGACCGCAGCAATCTGCAGCGGCAGATCCTGCATACCGAAGCGCGCATCGGCGAACCGAAGGTGGCTTCGGCGCAGGCCACGCTCGGGGCGCTCAATCCGCGGACGCAGGTCGAAGCGGTGCAGGTGCGCGTCACCTCCGACAACATCGAGCGTCTGCTGGACGGCGTGGACGTGGTGCTGGATGGCGCGGACAACTTCCCGGTGCGCTACCTGCTCAACGATGCCTGCGTGAAGCTGGGCATCCCCTTGGTGTATGGCGCAGTGCAGCGGTTCGAAGGGCAGGTGAGCGTCTTCGATGCGGGCCGCCATCGCGGCGAACTACCCTGCTACCGCTGCCTGTTCCCGGAGCCGCCGCCGCCGGAGTTCGCACCGAACTGCGCGGAGGCCGGCGTGCTGGGTGTGCTGCCGGGCGTGATCGGCCTGCTGCAGGCCACCGAGGTCGTGAAGCTGTTGCTTGGGATCGGCGATTCGTTGGCCGGGCGCCTGCTGCAGTTCGATGCGCTGTCCATGCGCTTCCGCGAGACACGCCTGCGCCATGATCCGGACTGCGCGGTATGCGCGGTTGGCCGGCCGTTCCCCGGCTACATCGATTACGCCGCATTCTGCCGGGCAGACTAGTCAGTCCAGCGGGCGCATTCTCAGGCCCTCGCGGAACTGGCGGGGCGTGATGCCGGTGTCGCGCTTGAACGCCGCGCTCAGGTGGCTGTGGCTGGCGAAGCCGCAGGCGAGGGCGATGCCGGTGATGTCCTCGTTGCGGTTGAGCAGGTACCAGCGCGCACGCCGCAGGCGCTGCGCCAGGATGTACTGCGTCGGCGTGGTGCCGAAGGTGCGCCGGAACGCGATCAGCAGCTGGTGCACGCTCATGCCGGCCAGCGTCGCCAGGTCTGCCAGCGCGATGCGCTGGGCCAGGGCGCTTTCGATATGGTCGCTCAGTCGCCGCGCGACGGCGGGTGCGAGCGCGGTCGGCACCGACGCGGGAAGGGCAGGGAGCCGATAAGCCGCGTACAGGTGCTGGAGCAGGAGCAGCTGCAGGCGCTCGGCCATCATGGCCGACAGGTCGTCGTCCTGCTGGCTGAGCCGACCCAGGCGCGCGACGCTGTAGTGGAGGAATTCATCGCGATGGCACAGGCGCGGCATCAGCGCTTCGATGGGCGCGCGCCGGTCCACGCCGATGTCCACGTTCGCCACGGGCGAGATGCGCAACTCGGCGTAGGTGATGACCTGTCCCGATGCCTGGCTGGCGTAGCGCTTTCCCGCCGGGACCAGCCAGATGTCGCCCGGTGAAGGTGGCATGTGGGTCGCGCCGACGCCGTCGATCTCGGTGTCCAGTTCGCGCATCGAGCCGCCCAGGTGGACGATGACGGTGTGGCGCGGCTCATCGATGGCCCAGAGCGTGTGTTGGCGTATGTCTTCCTTGCAGAGCAGCAGCTCCACGCCTGGCCAGTGCGCCTGCGCCAGCACGCGGTATTGCGGGATCTGACCGGGTTCCGGGTCGGCAACTGTCGCTGGTGCAGCGTGCGCTCCACCAATGTGATTTGAGGCCGGAGAATTTGATAGCGGACGGGACATCGTGAAAGCCGCAGGAATCCGTTCACCTCATCTTAGACGTGCCTCGTCGCGCTTGCCCACTCTGTCGTTGGGTGTCGCCGCGAGATCCCGTCCCAAGCCAGGAGCCTTTCATGACTGATCATTCCATTCGGGGCAAAGTCGCCTTGATCGCCGGTGGCGCCAAGAATCTCGGCGGCCTGATCGCCCGCGACCTCGCGCAACAGGGTGCCGCCGCCGTCGCGATCCATTACAACAGCGACGCGAGCCGGGCCGATGCGGAGAAGACCGTCGCCGCGATCCGCGATGCCGGCGCGCGCGCCGTCGCGCTGCAGGGCGACCTGACCACGGCAGGCGGCGTCGAACGCCTGTTCGCCGATACCGTCGCCGCCATAGGCCGGCCGGACATCGCCATCAACACGGTCGGCAAGGTGCTGAAGAAACCGATCACGGACATCAGCGAAGCCGAGTACGACGAGATGGCTGCGGTGAACGCCAAGGCCGCCTTCTTCTTTCTCAAGGAAGCCGGTCGCCACGTCAACGACAACGGCAAGATCGTCACGCTGGTGACGTCGCTGCTGGGGGCGTTCACGCCGTTCTATGCCTCGTACGCAGGCACCAAGGCGCCGGTGGAGCATTTCACCCGGGCCGCGGCCAAGGAGTTCGGTGCACGCGGGATCTCGGTGACGGCCGTAGGGCCCGGCCCGATGGATACGCCGTTCTTCTACCCGGCTGAAGGGGAGGACGCGGTGGCGTACCACAAGACCGCAGCCGCGCTGTCGCCCTTCAGCAGGACCGGCCTGACGGATATCCAGGACGTGGTGCCCTTCATCCGCCACCTGGTGAGCGACGGCTGGTGGATCACGGGGCAGACGATCCTCATCAACGGCGGCTACACCACCAAGTGAAAGGGGAGGGCGCGCTTGCCCTCTCCATATCCCGGCCATCACTGCGTTACCGTGGGCGAACTCGCCCACTCCATGGAGCAAGCACCATGCGGACCCTGCTGTTCATCGTTGTCGGGCTGGTGATCGTGGGGATCGCCGTGTGGTCGGCAGGCGCTGCCAAGCGTCGTCTCGCGGCGACGCTGTTTACCGTGGGTTGGCTGGTGGCCGTGATCTGGAACCTGCGCACCGGCATGTCCCATGGCTATTCGCTGCAGGAGGAGTTGCCGATCCAGCTGCTGATCTTCGCGGTGCCGGTGGCGGTCGGCTGGCTGCTGGCGTGGAAGGCGCCGGCGCGCTGATGCCTCCTTGACCCCTCGTATCCATCCCTTGCTGCGCACGCCGGGCCAACCGGCGAAAGTCGCCAGCGTCGAGCTGTTCTTCGATCTGGTCCATGTGTTCGCCGTCACCCAGCTGTCCCACCACCACCTGCTGGAGCGCCTGACACCTCTGGGCGCCCTGCAGACGGCGATACTCTGGTTCGCCCTCTGGCTCGGCTGGCGATACACGGCCTGGGTCAGCTA
>CAMLKR010000191.1 GCA_946480565.1 uncultured Arenimonas sp.
GCATGAAGGCGCGGCCGTCCTTCCGCACGCTCTACGAGCGCGAAGGCCTGACCGAATGGGCCTGAAGCGGTGAATCCGCGGCGCGTCCTGCTGGCCGGCGCCACGGGCCTGGTCGGCGCGCGCATCCTGCGCCGGCTGCTGGACGCAAGCGATGGCCCCTGGGTGTTGGCGCCGGTGCGGCGGCCGCCGGAGGCGACCTCGAGGCGCCTGAGCGTGCTCCAGGCCGACCTGGCCGATCCTGCCCAGGACGGCCTGCTGGCGGCCCGCCTGCGCGAACTGACGCCGACGCTCGATACCTTCATCTGCGCCCTGGGCACCACGCTCAAGCGGGCCGGGTCGCGTGAAGCCTTCCTCGCCGTGGACCGCGACCTGGTGCTGCGCCTGGCGGCGATCGCCCGCGACCTCGGGGCAGGCCATGCCATCCTGGTCTCGTCGGTGGGCGCCAGCGCGCAGTCGGGCAATTTCTACCTGCGCGTGAAGGGCGAGACGGAGCGCGCGCTCGCGGACCTGGGTTTCGAACGCGTGGACGTGCTGCGGCCTGGGCTGCTGCTGGGCGAGCGCGCCGAGAAGCGGACCGGCGAGGCGATCGCCAAGGCGCTCACGCCCCTGGTCAATCCGCTGCTGCGTGGACCGCTGCGCCGCTACCGCGGCATCGCCGCCGACGAGGTCGCGGCCGCCGCAGTGGCCCTTATGGGCCACCGGGAACCCGGCCGCCACGTGTACGAGAACGACGGCCTGCGGGCCCTGGCGCGTTCCGCGCCCTGAACCTCAGGGCGCCTCTTCCAGCCCCACCCGCAGCAGCTTGCCGTTCGCCGCATCGGTGAGCAGGTAGAGATAGCCGTCCGGGCCCTGCCGTACGTCGCGGATGCGCTCGCCCAGGTCGGTCAGCAGCGCCTCCTCGCCGACCACCTTGTCGCCCTCCAGGTCCAGGCGCACCACGCGCTGGAAGGCAAGGGCGCCGACGAACAGGTCGCCCTTCCAGGCCGGGAACCGGTCGGCGGTGTAGAAGGCCATGCCGCTGGGCGCGATCGACGGCGTCCAGTGGTGCAGCGGCTGCTCCATGCCCTCCTGTTCACGCAGACCTTCGCCGATCGGCTGGCCGTTGTAGTTGATGCCCAGGGTGATCACCGGCCAGCCATAGTTGCGGCCGGCCCGGGCGATGTTGAGCTCGTCGCCGCCGCGGGCGCCGTGCTCGGTCTGCCACAGCTCGCCGGTGTCCGGATGCAGGGCGGCGCCCTGGGCGTTGCGATGGCCATGGGACCAGATGGCGGCCTGTGCCTCATCGCGGCCCACGTAGGGATTGTCGGCGGGGATGCCGCCGTCGCGCTCGATGCGGAAGATCTTGCCCTGGCCGCGGTCGAGCCGCTGCACGTTGTCCCATTCGCCGCGGTCGCCACTGGTGATGAACAGGCGGCCTTCGCGGTCGAACACCAGGCGCGAGCCGAAATGCTGGCCGGCCGAGAGCTTGGGCGACTGGCGGAAGATCACCGCCACGTCCTGCAGCCCGTCCGGCCCCAGGCGACCGCGCGCGACGGCGGTGCCGCCGCCGCCCTCGCCGGGCTCGCTGTAGCTCAGGTAGATCCAGGGATCGGACCCGAACTGCGGGTCCACCGCGACGTCGAGCAGGCCGCCCTGGCCGCGGGCCCACACCTCCGGCAGGCCGGCGACCGGCTCAGAAACCTCGCCGTCGGCGTTGATGATGCGCAGCCGGCCGGGTTTTTCGGTCACCAGGAAACGACCATCCGGCAGGAAAGCCAGGCCCCAGGGGTGCTCGAGGTTCTCGACCACGGTGCTCACCGCGATTCCGCCATGCTGGCTCGGGAACCGTTCCGCCGGCGCGGCGGCCGCCGAAGCCTCGGGAGCCGAGGGCGGAGCCGGTTCGCGGGCGCCGCAGCCGGCGCAGAGAACGGCGAGCAGGGCGGTGAGGGGCAGTCGGGTCATTCGGTCCTCCGGGTCGGGATCAGCGGAGCAGGGGGGCAAGCGCGGGCCAGACGTGGTCGCGCAGCTTGGGCTGGGCTTCGGCCACCGGATGCAGGTTGTCGGCCTGGAAGGCGCTGCGGTCGGTGGCGATGGGCTCCAGGAAAAACGGCAGCAGGGCCACGGCGTGCTCTTCGGCCAGTTCGCGGTAGTTGCGCTCGAAGCCCTGGGTGTACTGCGGCCCGTAGTTGGGCGGGATGCGCATGCCCAGCAGCAGCACGCGGGCGCCGGACTGCTTGGCGGCGGTGACCATTCGTTCCAGGTTGGCGCGGGTCTGTTCCAGCCCCAGCCCGCGCAGGCCGTCGTTGGCCCCGAGCTCGATCACCACCACCGCGGGCTTGTGCCGCGCCAGTTCGGCCGCGATGCGGCTGGCGCCGCCGGCCGTGGTCTCGCCGCTGATGCTGGCGTTGGCGATGGTCCAGCCGGGATGCTCGGCCTTGAGGCGTTCGGCGGTCAGCGCGACCCAGCCCTGCTGCGGCGCCAGGCCGTAGGCCGCCGACAGCGAATCTCCCATCACCAGCACCGTGCCGCCTTCGGCCGCGGAGGCCGCAGACACCAGAACGCCCGGCCAGGCAAGTGCCAACAGCAGGGCCATGACACCCCGTTGAACCCGCGCCCGCCATGCTCCATATGGTGATTTCATCATTCCGTTCTCCATTCCCAGAGGATACCCATGGCCGACACCCACGAAACGCCCGGCATCGCCACCGCGGAAGCGCTGCGCGCCGAAGGCCTGGGCAAGCGGGTGCCGCTGCCCTCGGGTGAGCTCACCATCCTCGATGGGGTCGGTTTTACCATCGCCAAGGGTGAAGCCGTCGCGATAGTCGGTGCCTCCGGTTCAGGAAAGAGCACCCTGCTGTCCCTGCTGGCCGGCCTGGACGTGCCCAGCAGCGGCAGCGTCCGCCTCGATGGCGGCGCGCTGTCGAGCCTGGACGAGGACGGTCGTGCCCGGGTGCGCGGCGAGAAGGTCGGCTTCGTCTTCCAGAGTTTCCAGCTGCTGCCCTCGCTCACGGCGCTCGAGAACGTGATGCTGCCTCTGGAGCTGCGCGGCGACGCCGATGCCGAGGGGCCGGCCCGGGCCATCCTGGCCCAGGTGGGTCTGGGCGAACGCCTGGGCCATTACCCGCGCCAGCTGTCCGGCGGCGAACAGCAGCGCGTCGCCCTGGCCCGCGCCTTCGTCACGCGGCCGGCGGTGCTGTTCGCCGACGAGCCCACCGGCAACCTCGACACCCAGACCGGCCAGGCCATCGTCGACCTGCTGTTCGCGCTCAACCGCGAATCCGGCACCACCCTGGTCCTGGTCACCCACGACGAGCGCCTGGCCGCGCGCTGCGACCGCATCCTGCGCCTGGACGCCGGCCGCCTGGTGTCGGCATGAAGTGGCCGGCCCTGGCCTGGCGCCAGCTGCGCCGCGACCTGGCGGCGGGCGACGTGCGCATCCTGCTGGCGGCGATCGTGCTGGCGGTGATGGCGGTCACGTCCGTGGGCTTCGTCACCGACCGGGCCGAACGCGCGCTGGCGCTCGAAGCCAACCGCCTGCTCGGCGGCGACACGGTACTGCGCGCCGACGAGCCGATCACCGGCGCGGTGCGGGAGGCGGCGTCCGCGCCCGGCCTGCGCCAGACCGAGACGCTGAGCTTTCCCAGCATGATCCGGGCCGGCGAGGCCCTGCGCCTGGGTGAACTCAAGGCACTGGGCGAGGGCTTCCCGCTGCGCGGAAGCTTCCGCCTGGCCGATCCCGCCAGCGGCGGCGAGCGGGACGCCGGCGGCATCCCGGCGCCCGGCACGCTCTGGCTCAGTCGCGCCGGCGCCGACGCGCTGGGTGCGAAGGTCGGCGACCGCATCGGCATCGGCAGCAGCGAATTGCGGCTGGCGTCGCTGGTGGTGCAGGAGCCCGATGCCGCGCTGGACTACTTCAACACCGCGCCACGGGTCTTCCTCAACGTGGCCGACATTCCGGCCACCGGCCTGGTGCAGGAAGGCAGCCGCATCACCTACCGGCTGGTGGTGGCGGGCGAGGCCGCGGCGGTGGAAGCCTTCAACGCCGTCGCCCGCGAGAACCTGGGCCGAGGCCAGCGGCTGGAAACCGCCGGCGAGGCCCGGCCGGAGATCCGCCGCGCGCTCGAACGGGCCGACCGTTTCCTCGGACTCGCCGCCTTGGTGTCGGTGGTGCTGGCGGCCGTCGCGGTGGCGATGGCGGCGCGCCGTCACAGCGCCCGGCACCTGCAGGGCTCCGCGGTGATGCGCTGCCTGGGTGCGAGCCAGGGGACCCTGGTCGGCATCCACGCCGGCGAGCTGCTGCTGCTCGGCCTGCTGGGCAGCGCGATCGGCGTGGCCCTGGCCTTCGGCCTGCAGTGGGCCGTGGCCGACTGGCTGGCGAGCGCACTCAAACTCTCGATCCCCGGTGCCGGCTGGGTGCCGGTGCTCGAAGGCTTCGGCGTCGGCCTGACCGTGCTGCTGGCCTTCGGCGTACCGCCGGTGCTGGCCCTGCGCCGCGTGCCGGCCCTGCGCGTGCTGCGCAGCGACCTCGATCCCACCGAACCCAGCGCCTGGCTGGTGGCGCTGGCGGGTTTCGCGGGCCTGGCGGCCCTGCTGTGGTGGAAGGCCGGATCCGCGACCGTCGGCACCGCGATGCTGGTCGGCATCGGCGCGACCCTGGCGGTGCTCGCTGGCCTGGCCTGGGTGCTGATCGTGGTGCTGCGGCGCGTGCGCTCCCGCCTGCGCGGGCCCTGGCGCTACGGCCTGGCCAACGTCAGCCGGCGCGCCGGCGCCAGCATCGCCCAGGTCTCGGC
>CAMLKR010000192.1 GCA_946480565.1 uncultured Arenimonas sp.
GCAAGTTCAACTACTGGCGGCTCTGGAACCTGGCGCTGGAGGGCATCACCAGCTTTTCGACCGTGCCGCTGCGGCTGGCGACCTATGTCGGCCTGCTGACCGCGATGGTGGCCTTCGGCTGGGGACTGTGGATCATCGCCCGCACCGTGCTGTGGGGCGATCCGGTGCAGGGCTGGCCGTCGCTGATGACGGCGATGCTGTTCCTGGGCGGCCTGCAGCTGGTGGCGCTGGGCATCGTCGGCGAATACCTGGGCCGGCTCTACGTCGAGGTGAAGCAGCGGCCGCTCTACCTGGTCGGCGACTACCGCCCGCGCCGCTGATCCCGGCGTCCGTCCCGGGCCGTTCCGCGGACAGGTGAAACGGCTCCGCCAGGGGTCTATGATCGGGGCCAGGTCAGCGGAGGGCAGCCGAATGCGCAACGTGAACCAGATCCTCGAGGGCAAGGCCGGCCGCATCATCGCGGTGCCGCAGGAAGCGCCGGTGCTCGAGGTCATCCGCCTGATGGCCGAACACCACATCGGTTCGGTCCTGGTGATGCAGGGCCACGAGCTGGTGGGCATCGCCACCGAACGCGACTACGCGCGCAAGGTCATCCTGCAGGGCCGTTCCTCGGCCGAAACGCCGGTGGCGCAGATCATGTCCAGTCCGGTGGTCACCGTGCTGCCGACCGACACCGCCCAGACCTGCATGCACCTGATGACCACCCGCAAGATCCGCCACCTGCCGGTGGTCGAGGACGGTCGCGTGCTGGGCCTGGTCTCGATCGGCGACCTGGTGAAGGCGGTCATCGAGGACCAGCAGCAGGAAATCGCCCAGCTGCACCAGTACATCGCCAGCTAGGCCGGCAGCACCTGCTGGGCGACGGCCACGAAGTGGCAGGCGCTGCCGACCAGCACGAAGCCGTGCCAGATGGCGTGCGCGAACGGGATGCGCCGGCTCATGTAGAACACCGTGCCGAAGGTGTAGGCGATGCCGCCGGCCAGCAGCCACAGGGTGGTTTCCAGCGGGATGTTGCGCAGGAAGGGGCCCACCGCGGTCAGCGCCATCCAGCCCATCGCGATGTAGATCAGCGTCGACAGGCCCTTGAAGCGGCCGGTGAAGAACAGCTTGAACACCACGCCCGCCACCGCCAGGGTCCAGATGGCCGCGAACAGCCACCAGCCGCCGTCCTCGCGCAGGCCGACCAGGGTGAAAGGGGTATAGGTGCCGGCGATCAGCACGAAGATCGCGCAGTGGTCGAAGACCTTGTAGCGGCCGCGCACGACGTGGTCGGTGCTGGCGTGGTACAGGGTCGAGGCGACATAGAGCAGCACCAGGGCCAGGCCGAAGACGACGGCCCCGGCCAGCTGCCAGCCGTTGCCGTAGCGCGCGGACATCACCACGAGCACGATGCCGCCGACGAGCGCGGCGAGAGCGCCCAAGCCATGGCTGATGGCGTTGGCCAGTTCCTCGCGCGGGGATTCGTGGTCGTGTTCGTATTCGGTCATGCCGGCAGCCTGCAGCCAAGCCCTGGAGCCTTGGCTCGAATCCGGGGTCAGAGTGCATTTAACTTCGGTGGACCCGAAGATAAATGCACTCTGACCCCGGATTCTGGGTTCGTCAGTCGAGGGCGATGGCGTGGGCGTGTTCGCGGGTGGCCGCGAACTCCAGGTCCGGCCAGCGCTCCATCGTCAGCTGCAGGTTCACGCGCGAGGGCGCCAGGTAGACCAGCTGGCCGGCGGCATCCACGGCCAGGTTCATCGCCGCCTTCTCGCGGAATTCCTCCAGCTTCTTCGCCGTCCCGCCCTTGATCCAGCGCGCGGTCGCCACGGTCACCGGTTCGAAGCTGGCGTCCACGCCGTATTCGTCCTTCAGCCGGTAGGCCACCACGTCGAACTGCAGGGTGCCGACTGCGCCGAGGATCAGGTCGTTGCTCATCAGCGGCTTGAAGAACTGGGTCGCGCCTTCCTCGCTCAGCTGGGCCAGGCCCTTCTGCAGCTGCTTTAGCTTGAGCGGGTCGCGCAGGCGCGCGCGGCGGAACAGTTCGGGCGCGAAGTTCGGGATGCCCGTGAACGACAGCGACTCGCCGGCGGTGAAGGTGTCGCCGATCGAGATCGTGCCGTGGTTGTGCAGGCCGATCACGTCGCCCGGGTAGGCGGTCTCGACGATCTCGCGGTCGCTGGCCATGAACGTGAGCGCGTTGGCGAGCTTCTGCTCCTTGCCGGTGCGCACGTGGAAGGCCTTCATGCCGCCCTCGTACTTGCCCGAACACACGCGCAGGAAGGCGACGCGGTCGCGGTGCTGCGGGTCCATGTTGGCCTGGATCTTGAACACGAAACCCGAGAACGTTTCCTCTTCGGCCGACACTTCGCGCGAGGTCGTCGCGCGCGGCTGCGGCGAGGGCGCGTGTTCGACGAAGAAGTCCAGCAGCGGCTGCACGCCGAAGTTGTTCACGCCCGAGCCGAAGAACACCGGCGTCTGCTTGCCCGCCAGGTAGTCTTCGAGATTGAAGGGGTGCGAGGCGCCCTGCACCAGCTCCAGCTCGTCGCGCAGCCCGGCCAGCATCTCGGCGCCGATGCGCTCGGCCAGGCCCGGCGCGTCCAGCGAGGGGAAGATGGTCGAATCCTGGCGGGTGAAGTTGCGGCCCGGTTCGTACAGGTGGACCTCGCCGGTGAGCAGGTGCACCACGCCCTTGAGCCGCTGGCCCATGCCGATCGGCCAGGTCACCGGCGCGCAGCGGATGCCCAGCACCGTCTCCACCTCGTCCAGCAGTTCGACCGGGTCCTTGCCCTCGCGGTCGAGCTTGTTGATGAAGGTCATGATCGGCGTGTCGCGCAGCCGGCAGACTTCCATCAGCTTGATCGTGCGGTCCTCGACGCCCTTGGCGACGTCGATCACCATCAGCGCGCTGTCCACGGCGGTGAGCACGCGGTAGGTGTCCTCGCCGAAGTCGGCGTGGCCCGGGGTGTCGAGCAGGTTGACGATGCGGCCCTCGTAGGGGAACTGCATCACCGAGGAGGTGACCGAGATGCCGCGCTCCTTCTCCAGCGCCATCCAGTCGGACGTGGCGTGGCGCGCGGCCTTGCGGCCCTTCACCGATCCGGCCATCTGGATCGCACCGCCGAACAGCAGCAGCTTCTCGGTCAGGGTGGTCTTGCCCGCGTCGGGGTGCGAGATGATCGCGAAGGTGCGGCGGCGCCGGGTCTGGGTCAGGTGTTCGGACATGGTCTGCGGCGCGGGCGGGCCGCGGCGGGGTCGGTTCGGGAAGGCGGCGATTATACCTGCGCCCGACCGGCTTCCCGGGGCGCCCGGTCAGGCCGGGCCGTCGGGCCGGCGTCGGCCTGGCGCCGTTCCGGGGATCAGGGGCAGGTGGTGCGCAGGTCGAGCGACCTGGCGATGTCGCGCCAGTCGAAGGCGCCCACCGCGCGGTCGTCGTGCGCGGCGTAGAGCACTCCGGCCGGGAAACGCGCGGTCGGCGCCTGCTGCAGCCAGATGCCGTCGGTCAGCGCGACCCTGGCGCCGGTGAAGCTGCCCAGGTAGCCCAGCTCGCGCCGGCTGAAGACGTGAAAGACGGTCAGGCCGCTGCTCTGGTCGGTGGTGAGCCAATAGCCACTGCCGTCGTCGCAGGTCCACAGGGCCACGCCCTCGGCCTGGGCCTTGAAGCGCTCGCGCGGCAGACTGCGCCGGGTGTATTCGCCGGCCAGCGTGTAGACCCGCAGCGTGGTGCCGACCCGCACGTCCTCTTCGGCGATCAGCAGGCGGTCGTGCACCGGGTCGCCGGCGATCGACTCGACCATGCGCAGCGCGCCGGCCTCGGTGGTGTCGCCGAAATGGCCGAGGTAGTCGGCCCCGGCCAGGGCACCGCCATCGAAGCGCAGTCGGTAGCGCTTCACGCGCTGGTCCAGCTCCGACAGCGGCGGCACCGTTTCGGTGCGGTAGTCGGCCATGAAGCTGTCGGTGACCAGCATCTCGAGTTCGCCGGGCGCGGTGTCCCGCAGCCACAGGCCGTAAGGGCTGCGCAGCTGGTCGGCGCCGACCAGGCCCACGGGGCTGAAGTCCGGCAGGCGCAGCAGCTGCACGCGGTGGTTGTCGCGTTCGACCACGAACAGCAGGTCGCCATGCACCGCGATGCCGTTCGGGCGGTTGAACTGGCCGGGCCGCTCGCCCTTGCCGCCGACGCTGCGCAGGGTCCGGCCCGTGTCTCCGTCGTAGACCACCAGCCGGTGGGTTTCCTTGGCGGTGGCGATCAGCCAGGTCTGGCCCCCGGGGCTGCGCCAGGAAGCGACCGAATCGATCTCGTCCTGCACGGTTTCCGCGGTCATGAAGGCTTCCGGCACCGGGGTCGCCTCGGCGCCGAAAACCCGCACCGGCACGACGGCGGAGGAGGGATCGCGGGGGCCCGGCGTGGCGCAGCCGGCGTTCAGGAGGGCAAGGCAGAGGCAGGTGGCGAGGTGGGTTTTCATGGCCGCGAGTATGCGCAAGCGGGGCCGGGTCCCGCCACGGGGTCCGATCCGTTATTCCATCGCTTCATCCGCATGAAGGGATTGACAAGCCGCCGGGGCCGGTCCAAGCTTGGCCCCGCAACACCCATCGAGACCGGCTGAGGGGTAGGCCCGAAGACGCCGGGGCAACCCATGCGGAAGTGATTCCGCATGAAGGTGCCAATTCCTGCGGGGACGCCAGTCCGCCGAGAGATGGGTCGTATCGCTCC
>CAMLKR010000193.1 GCA_946480565.1 uncultured Arenimonas sp.
CGCGCCGACCGCGAGGACATGGTGGTGATGGACGACCCGGTGTCGATCCTGCGCTGCACCAACAAGATCTACCTGCACGACCGACTGCGCAGCAAGAAGCTGCCGACGCCCCGCACCGAGATCGTGTTCCGCGACGACGCGAAGAAACTCACCGCCCTGCCCGACCTGCTGGGCCTGCCGATCGTGCTCAAGATCCCGGATGGAAGCTTCTCGCGCGGCATCCACAAGGTCGAGACCGCGGAGCAGCTGCGCGCCGTGGCCGACCAGCTGTTCCAGCAGACCGCGCTGCTGCTGGCGCAGGAATACCTGTACACCGAGTTCGACTGGCGGATTGGCGTTCTCGACGGCGAGCCGCTGTACGCCTGCCAGTACTTCATGTCGCGCGGGCATTGGCAGATCTACGACCATTCGCCCAAGGACGCCAAGGCCAAGGGCACGGTGCGCAGCGGCGGTTTCAAGACGCTGCCGATCCGTGAGGCGCCCTCGGAAGTGGTGCGCCTGGCCACGCGCGCCAGCAACGCCATCGGCAACGGCCTGTACGGCGTCGACCTGAAGGTGGCGGGCGAGCGCGCGGTGATCATCGAGGTCAACGACAACCCCAGCATCGACGCCGGCGTCGAGGACGCCTACCTGGGCGAGGACCTGTACCGCCGCATCATGGAAGAGTTCCTGCGGCGGCTGGAGCGCAAGCGCCTAGGCGTACGCGACTGAACCCGGCAACTCCGGGGTCAGAGTGCATTTATCTTTCTGCCCGGACCAACGCGCCTCGGTCCGACCGCCGCGGGAAAGATAAATGCACTCTGACCCCGGATTTCGGGACCCGGCGGGCACCGAAGCGCCGGCGGCGGCGGGGCGTGGCGCGGACGAGGTGCGCACGCCACGCCGCCGCCAGGGCGTGCCGGTAAAGGGTGAGCAGGGCGATGCCGGGGGCGAGCACCAGCCAGAACGGCATGTTGCCGAGCAGGTAGACCGGGCCGCGGGCCGCGGGCACCAGCAGCATCGCGACGGCACCCAGGGCCAGCCATTGCCACAGGGTGCGGGCGATGCGCGGGTCGACGGCGCTTGAATGCGGGGCGGGCGTGGGCTTCAGGATCGGCATGGCGAGGGTCCTCCGTGGGCGTGGAGGCAGCCTGCGCCGGTCCCGTCTCACGGATCGAGACCGGAGCCGGGGGAGTCCCGGGACCGGATTGACGCCACCTTCAGGCCCGCGGGCGCAGCCTGAAGACCCCTGGACGGATGCCCGCCATGCGCCGTTTCGCCGTCATGATGTCTGGCCTGTTGATCCTGGCCGGCTGCGCCAGCACCGGAGAGACCGCCATGCCCCCGCTGCAGTCCCGCGCCAACGTCGACCTGCCGCGCTTCATGGGCCGCTGGTGGGTCATCGCCAACATCCCCTACTTCGCCGAGAAGGGCAAAGTCGCCACCGCCGACGTCTACACGCTGCGGCCCGACGGCCACATCGACAACGTCTATGTCTACCGAAAGGCCTTCGACAAGCCCGAGAAGAAGATGACCGGCGTCGCCCGCGTGGTGCCGGGCACCAACGACGCGCAGTGGCGCATCGGTTTCTTCGGCGGGCTGGTCAAGGCCGACTACCTGGTGCTGGAAGTGGCGTCGGATTATTCCTGGGCGCTGATCGGCCATCCCAAGCGCAACCTGGCCTGGATCTTCGCCCGCGAGCCGCGCATGGATGCCGCCAGATACGACCAGCTGCGCGCGAAGTTCGCCGCCTACGGGTACGACCCGGCCCGGCTGCAGCGCGTGCCGCAGTTCCCCGACCAGGTCGGGCAGCCGGGTTTCCAGTAGGCCCTAGAGGCCGGCCTTGTCCAGCGCCGCCTCGGCGGCCTCGCGGCCTTTCTCGACCAGCTCGGTGGCGCGCCAGAATTCGTAGAAGGTCGCCGTTTCACGAGAGAGCTGGATCAACAGGTCGGGCGGGTCCTGGGCCAGCTGCACCCGCGCCATGTGCGCCTGCATGGTGTCGAGCGACCGCGACATCAGGTCCATCACGCCGCGGCTCTTCTCAGGCTTGCCGCCGTTCGTCCGCGCCAGCCCTTCCCAGATCGCCGCCATGCGCTCACGCAGGCTGCCGGGGTGGTCCTCGTCCAGCGCCTCGGTGCTGTCGTCGATGCCGTGGCCGGCGGCGATTTCCTCGGGCCGCGGCTCCAGCCCCGGATTGGCCCACGAGACCGGGCCGTTGACGTCCACGGCGATCACCCGATCCACCCGCATCAGCCGCGTGGCGGCGATCGGCACCGGCGCCAGCAGGCCGCCGTCCACCAGTTCGCGGCCATCGATGTGCTGCGGGGTGAAGATCATCGGGATGGCGATGGAGGCGCGGATGGCGTCGAACAGCTTGCCGCGGGTGAGCCATACCTCGCGCTGCCGGGCCAGGTCGGTCGCGACCGCGGTGTAGGGGATTGGCAGTTCCTCGATCAGGTGGTCGCCGACCAGTTCGCGCAGGGCGCCGATCACGCGCTCGCCGCGGATCAGGCCCGGGAAACCGAAGGCGAAGTCGAGCAGGCGCAGGACGTCGCCGCGCTCCAGGCCGCGCGCCCACTCGCTGTACTCGTTCAGCCGGCCCGCCGCGTAGATGCCGCCGACCAGGGCGCCCATGGAGGAACCGGCGATGCCTGCAATCTGGTAGCCACGGGCTTCGATCGCCTGCACCACGCCGATGTGCGCCAGGCCGCGGGCGCCGCCCGCGCCGAGCACCAGGGCCACCCGCCGACCACGCGGCCGGCGGCTGCCGGAATCCTCAGCGCTCATAGGCCTGCAGCGCTAGCTGCAGCAGGCTGCGCGCCTGCTGGCGCAACGGCTCCGGCGCCACCACCTCGGCGTCGGCGCCGTAGCGCAGCACGTCCATCAGCAGTTCCTTGGACTGGCTGTAGGGCACCTTCAATTCGTAGCGGCCGTCGGGCAGGAAGCGGCCTTCCTGCTTGCTGTGCCAGTGTTCGTCGGCGACCCAGCGCGCGGCCTTGGCCGAGAACACGATGGTCGCGGTGCCCTTGGGCGAGCCGGAGAAGATGCCGTAGCTCGAGGCCAGGTGCTGGTTGAGTTCGGCGTCGGCCAGGTCGCGGGCGGCGGCATCGGACAGTTTCGCGTGCTGGATGCGGTCGACCGAGAAGCTGCGCAGGCCCTCGCGCTCGTGGTCCCAGGCGTCGAGGTACCAGTTGTCCTTGTAGTGCGTGAGCCGCTGCGGCGAGACTTTGCGGTGCGTGCGCTCGTTGGTGGAGCGCGCCAGGTAATCGAATTCCAGCTGCCGGCGTTCGAGCACGGCGCTGGCCACCAGGCGGAAGGCCAGCTCGTCGCGGCGGCGCACGCCGCTGGCGATCACACGGACCCGCTCCACCGGCCAGCGCTTGCCCCCGGCCTGCTGGGCCAGCAGCGACTCGATGCGGCCCTTGAGCGGCGCCAGGGCGCTGGAAAGCACGCCCTGGCCGGTGCGGTCGAGCAACTGGTGCGCGGCCAGCAGGGCGTGCAGTTCGTCGGAGTTGAGCCAAAGGCCCGGGAGTTCGAAGCGTTCCGCCTCCTTCTCGTCGTAGCGGATGCTGCCTTCGCCCTCGCTTTCGATCGGCGCGCCCAGCGCGTCGCGCAGGAAGGCGATGTCGCGGTAGAGCGTCGCGCGGGAGCAGGCCAGCTCTTCCATCAACCGCTTGATCGGCACCGGATAGCGGGCGGTCTTGAGGCTTCGGTGCAGGGCGAGGATGCGCTCGTAGCGGTCCATGGGTGTCCGGAAGGGTCGCGAAGATACGATTAGAATGGCACCCGCGCCCCTTCCCTCCAAGCGCCGGAGAGCCGCCATGTCACGCCGCCTCACCCTGGCCGCGTTCGCGCTGCCCGCACTGCTGCTCCTGCTGCCCTCCTGTTCGGTGGCCGCACCCCGCGACGAACTGTTCGAGGCCTGGCAGAAGTTCCTGGCCCTGAAGTCGTTCCGGGCGACCATCACCGCCGAAGGTCAGGCCCGGCCGGCGACCCGGCTGGAGTTCCAGGCCCCGGACCGCTACCGGATCAGCGTGGCCGGCGGACCGACCACCCTGGTGGTCGGCGACACCGCACAGATGACCATCGGCGGCCGCACCATGACCCTGCCGCTGCCGGTGAAGTCGATGACCGCGCAGTACCGCGACGAGGCCTTCCTGAAGAAGCTGCAGGAGGGGCTGGAGGTGGAGGATCTGGGCACCGGCACCCTGGACGGCGAGAAGGTGCGCAAGCTGCGCTACGTCCAGGACGTGGTGCCGCCAGCCATGCCCGGCGCGAGCCCGCCGCCGCCCGCTCCCGGCGACAAGGCCACCACGGTGGCCTGGATCTCGGTCCGGAGCGGCATGATCCTCAAGCTCGAGGTCAGCAGCACCTATCAGGGCCAGTCCGGCCGGAGCGAGATCCGCTATTCGGACTTCGACGACCCGGGCATCGTAATCAGCCTGGCGCCCGCCAAGTAGGCGGGCCTCGCGGGATCGGGCCGCGCGCGGCACAATGCGCGGCATGCGCGAGCCCGATCTCGACCTGCAGGCCCCGGTAGGCGACGAGGTCAAGCAGACCACCTGCTACATGTGCGCCTGCCGGTGCGGCATCAACGTGCACCTGCGCGCGGGAAAGATCCGCTACATCGAAGGCAACCCGGCGCACCCGGTGAACCGCGGCGTGCTCTGCGCCAAGGGTTCGGCCGGCATCATGCAGCACTA
>CAMLKR010000194.1 GCA_946480565.1 uncultured Arenimonas sp.
GGCGCGGTTCGACCACGTCGCCCATCAGGGTGGCGAAGATCTGGTCGGCGGCGACGGCGTCCTCGATGCGGACCTTGAGCAGGCGCCGCGTTTCCGGGTTCACCGTGGTTTCCCAGAGCTGCTCGGGGTTCATTTCGCCCAGGCCCTTGAAGCGCTGGATGGTGCGGCCCTTCTTGGCCTCCTCGAGCAGCCATTCCTGCGCCTGCACGAAGCTCGTCACCGGCTGCTGCCTGCCGCCGCGCGACACGCTGGCGCCGGGCTGCAGCAGGCCGTGCAGGGCACCGGCCACCTCGGTGACCAGCCGCAGTTCACCGCCCAGCAGCTGGCTCGCGGCCAGCGCCTGCGTCGAGGCCAGGCCGTGGTGGTGGCGGTGCACCAGCAGCGCGCCGGCGTGGTTTTCACCATCGGCGGCCTGCACGGTGAAGCTGTAGCGGGCGCGGCCCAGGCCGGTGGCGTTGAGGCGGCGTTCGAGCTCGCGGCACCAGGCGTCGAGACGGCCTTCGGCGGCGAAATGCTCGGCGGTGAGCGGCGCCATTTCCATCATCGCCTCGAGCACCGGCGGGTCGATGCGGTGGGCGAAGCGGGCGATGGTCTCGCGCGCGGCGACGAAGTCGAGCAGCAGTTTCTCCAGCGCCGTGCCGGTGATCGGCGGCACGCCCTCGGCTGGGCGCAGCTCGGCGTTCTCAACCGCGTTGTTGGCAAGGTAGGCGTTGAGCGCGCCGTCGTCCTTCAGGTAAAGCTCGTTCTTGCCCTGCTTGATCTTGTAAAGCGGCGGCAGGCCGATGTAGACGTGGCCGCGCTCGATCAGCTCCGGCATCTGCCGGTAGAAGAACGTCAGCAGCAGCGTGCGGATGTGCGAGCCGTCGACGTCGGCGTCGGTCATGATGATGATGCGGTGGTAGCGCAGCTTGTCCGGGTTGTACTCGTCCTTGCCGATGCCGGTGCCGAGCGCGGTGATCAGCGTGCCGACTTCGGCGCTGGCGAGCATGCGGTCGAAGCGCGCGCGCTCGACGTTGAGGATCTTGCCCTTCAGCGGCAGGATGGCCTGGGTCTTGCGGTTGCGGCCCTGCTTGGCGGAGCCGCCGGCCGAGTCGCCCTCGACGATGAAGAGCTCGCTGAGCGCGGGATCCTTTTCCTGGCAGTCGGCGAGCTTGCCGGGCAGGCCGGCGATGTCCAGCGCGCCTTTGCGGCGGGTCAGGTCGCGGGCCTTGCGCGCGGCTTCGCGCGCACGCGCGGCGTCGACGATCTTCCCGGCGATCGCGCGGGCTTCGTTCGGACGCTCCTGGAGGAATTCCTCCAGCTTCTGGCCGATCACCGACTCCACCGCGGGACGCACTTCGGAGGAGACCAGCTTCTCCTTGGTCTGCGAGCTGAAGCTCGGGTCCGGCACCTTCACCGACAGCACCGCGATCATGCCCTCGCGCATGTCGTCACCGCTCAGCGCGACCTTTGCCTGCTTGGCGATGCCGTTCTGCTCGATGTAGTTGCTGAGCGTGCGGGTGAGCGCGGCGCGGAAACCCTGCAGGTGGGTGCCGCCATCCTTCTGCGGGATGTTGTTGGTGAAGCAGAACATCGTTTCCTGGTAGGCATCGGTCCACTGGACCGCGATGTCCACCACGATGCCGTCCTTTTCGCCACTGGCGGATATAACTGATTGATGCAACGGGGTTTTTAGCGCAGCCAGGTGTTCGACGAAGCTGCGGATGCCGCCTTCATATTCGAACAGGTCGCGTTTGCCCTCGCCGCGTTCGTCGATCAGCTCGATCTTGACGCCGGAGTTGAGGAAGCTCAGTTCGCGCAGGCGCTTGGCCAGGATGTCGTAGTGGAACTCGGTGTCGGTGAAGATCTCCGGGTTCGGCAGGAAGCGCAGTTCGGTGCCGCGTTTGCTCGACGGACCGACCACCTTGAGCGGATACACCGGCTCGCCGACCGCGTATTCCTGCTGGTGGTGCTGGCCGTCGCGCCAGATGTCGAGCCACAGCTTCGACGACAGCGCATTGACCACGGACACACCGACGCCGTGCAGGCCGCCGGACACCTTGTAGCTGTTGTCGTCGAACTTACCGCCGGCGTGCAGCACGGTCATGATGACCTCGGCCGCCGACACGCCCTCTTCCTTGTGGATGTCGGTCGGGATGCCGCGGCCGTTGTCCGACACCGAGCAGGACCCGTCGTTGTGCAGGGTCACGATCAGGTGGTCGCAGTGCCCGGCCAGGGCTTCGTCGATGCCGTTGTCCACGACCTCGAACACCATGTGGTGCAGGCCGGTGCCGTCGTGCACGTCGCCGATGTACATGCCGGGGCGCTTGCGGACCGCTTCCAGGCCACGCAGCACGGTGATCTTGCTGGAGTCGTAGGTGGTGTTCGGGGTTTGCGGCTGGTTCGGGGTATCGGTCATTGCGGGGCAGGTCTCGCGTTGGTCCACGCCGGGGCCACGGCCACCCGAAGGAGGTGGCAGCGCGCCTATAAATAATGTGTCGCGAGTATAACGCGGCGACCGGGGGGCTGGCGCGCCGCCCCGGCTCAGAGCGGCTGCAGTTGGCCGCGTTCCACGTGGAACCTCGCCCCGGCGTCGATGCCGGTCGGCAGCGAAGGCGCTTCGGTGGCCGTCAGCAGTACCTGGGCGCCGGAGGCCAGCACGGACGCCAGGGCCTGGTGCTGGTGCGGCCGGTCCAGCTCGGAACCCAGGTCATCCAGGCAAACCAGGGGCCACTCCCCCCGGTCGGCGGCGAAGGCCCGGGCCTGGGCCAGTACGCAGGCCAGGGCGGTCAGCTTCTCCTGGCCGCGCGACAGGGCTTCCCGGCCCGGCAGGCCGAGGTAGTCCACCCGCCAGTCGGCCCGGTGGGGGCCCTGGCTGGTGTAACCCAGGGCCAGGTCCCGTTCCCGCCCCAGCAGCAGGGTGTCTTCGAGTGAACTTTCCTCCCGGCGCCAGCCGGGAAGGAAGCGCAGGCCGGCAGGACCCAGCTCCGGCAGGAACTCGCCGGCCGTGGCCACCAGCACCGGCTCCAAGCGGGCCAGATAGTCGCCCCGGAGTCGGCTAAGGCTTTCGCCCGCGTCGGCCAGCTCCCGGTCCCAGGGCGCCAGGGCGGACGCGGCGGGCCCCCGCTTGAGCAGGGCGTTGCGCTGCTTCAGGGCCCGGGCATAGCGGCGCCAGACTGGAAGAAAGCCAGGTTCCACGTGGAACAGGGCCCAGTCGAGGAATCGCCGCCGGTGTTCGGCTCCGCCGGCGATCAGTTCATGGCTGCCGGGTTCGAAGGTGACCACGGCCAGCTCGGCGCACAGTTCGGTCAGGCTGGGGGCGGGGGCGCCGTCCAGGCGGGCCTCCCAGTCGCCGCCGGCGTGGCGCAGGCCAGCGCGGCGAGCGCGGCCCTGGCCGTCCAGCCACTCGGCATACAGTTCCAGGTGGGGCTGGCCGCTGCGGATCAGGCCATCCCGGACCCGGCCACGGAAGGATCGACCATAACCCAGCAGGTGGATGGCCTCGATCAGGCTGGTCTTGCCGGCCCCGTTGCCGCCGGTGATCACGTTCAGTCCCGGCGCGGGCCTGAACTCGACGGCCTGCAGGCAGCGCAGCTGGCGGATGTCGAGACGGGTCAGGCGCACGGCGGTTCCCCGCCCGGCCGGGCCGGGCCTTCAAAACGGCACCGCCCGGCCAGGGCCGGGCGGTGGGCAAACGCGGACCCGTCTGGAATCACAGGCGCAGCGGCATCACCACGTGGCGGCTGCGCTCGTGGCTGGCCTCGCGGACCAGGGCCGAGGAGTTGGCGTCGCGCAGGTTGATGATGACGTTCTCCTCGCGCAGGGCGCTGAGCGCGTCCAGCAGGTAGGTGACGTTGAAGCCGATCGACAGGCCGTCGACCTTGGTTTCGGCCTCGACCTCTTCCTGGGCCTCTTCCTGCTCCGGGTTGTGCGCGACGATGCGCAGCTGGCCCGGGCTGATCTCCAGCTTCACGCCGCGGTACTTCTCGTTCGACAGGATGGCGGCGCGCTGCAGGGCGGCGCGCAGGACCTCACGGTCCACCTTCACTTCCTTGTCGGCGCCGATGGGGATCACCGCGTCGTAGTCCGGGAAACGGCCGTCGATGAGCTTGGAGGTGAAGGTCACGTCCTCCCGGCGCATGCGCAGGTGGTTGCGGCCGACTTCCAGCTCGACCTCGCGGTCGCCGCCCTCGAGCAGACGCTGCAACTCCAGCACGCCCTTGCGCGGCAGGATGATCTGCTTGCGGGTCTGGGCACCGGCCGGCAGCGGGGCTTCGCACAGGGCCAGGCGATGGCCGTCGGTGGCGACGCAGCGCAGCGAGTTCTCGCGCAGGTCCAACAGCAGGCCGTTGAGGTAATAACGCACGTCCTGCTGGGCCATGGCGAACGCGGTGCGTTCGATCAGCTCCTTCAGGGCCGCTTCCGGCACCCGGATGCGCTCGACCAGGTCCAGGTCCTCGACCGCCGGGAAATCGTTGCCGGGCAGGGTGGCCAGGGTGAAGCGGCTGCGGCCGGCCTGCACGGTGACCTTCTCGGCCGCCTGGCTGATGGTGACGCGGCTGCCGTCGGGCAGGGCACGCACGATCTCGAACAGCTTGCGCGCCGGGATCGTG
>CAMLKR010000195.1 GCA_946480565.1 uncultured Arenimonas sp.
TGCGCTTCCAGGACGAGAAGCTGCGCATGCGCAAGGAACTGCGCGAAGTGCAGCACCGCCTGAACGCCGACATCGAGGCCCTCGGCGCGCGGCTGAAGCTGGTCAACATCCTCGGCATGCCGGCACTGGTGGTGCTGGTGGCGCTGTTCGTCGCCTGGCGCCGCTGGTCGCGCCGGCGCGCGGCGGAGGCCTGAGCCATGCGCTCGCGCTGGCTGGCGGGGGCGGGCCTGGCGACGGTGCTGTTGGCCGCCGGGGCCTGGTGGCTGCTCGAGCGGCCGGTGGCCGGCGACGGCACGGCGGGGTCGGTGCTGCTGCCCGGGCTGGACGCCCGTCTCGAGGCCATCGACCGGTTGCAGGTGCGCGGCGCCGGCGACCAGGTGCTGGTGGAGATCGTGAAAACCGACGGCCGCTGGCGCATGCCGGCGCGGCTGGACTGGCCGGCCAACCAGCGCGAGGTCAGCCGGGCGCTGTTCCGCCTGGCCCAGGCCCGGCGCCTGGAGGCCAAGACCGCCAACCCCGCGCGCCATGCCCGCATCGGCGTCGAGGCGGTCGCCGCGGCGGATGCCAAGGGCAGCGAGCTGCGCCTGTCGGGCGGCGGCGAACCGCTGCGGCTGACCATCGGCAAGAACCATCCCAGCCTGGGCGGAAGCTACGTGCGGGTCGGCGATGAAGCCCAGGCCTGGCTGCTCGACGTCGACGTGGCGCCCGCGCGCAATCCGGTCGACTGGCTCGACCGCCGCCTGCTCGACCTGCCGCTGGCGCGTATCGCCGAGGTCCGCGTCACGCCCGCGAAGGGCCGGGCCTTCCGCCTGACCCGCGCCGCCGACGACCGCTTCAGCCTCGACGGGCAGCCGTCGGCGGCCCTGGGCAATCCCGACGATGGCAATGCGACCGCCGCCGCGCTGGAACAGCTGGCGCTGGACGATGTCGCGGCCGACGGCGGCAGGTCGGCGACGCAGACGCTGGTGTACGAGAGCGAAGACGGTCTCGTCGTCACGGTCGCAGCCTGGCGCCAGGACGATGGCACCTGGGCCCGGCTGTCGGCGCGGCTGGACGAGGAGCGCGCCGGGCGCTGGCTGGCGCAGCCCGCGCCGGCCGGCCTTGACGCGGCTGCGGGGCCGGAGTCCGGGGAAGGTCCGCCCGCCGCCGCCGACGGCGCCGAGTCGCGCGAAGAACGCCTCGACACCCTGCGCCGCCGCGTCGCGCGCTGGCAGGAACGCTTCGAGGGCCGGCAGTTCCTGCTGCCGCCGCAGCGCGCCGCGAACCTGATGAAGACCCGCGACGACTACCTCGCGGGCACGCGGTGATCCGCGCCGGTCGCACCGCGCGCGGCCTGGCCGCCTTCGGTGCGCTGGCCTGCGCCGCCGCGGTCGGCCTGTCCGCCTATGCCAGCCACGGGCTGCAGGGCGAGGACGCCCGGCGCGCGGGGCTGGCCGCGCTGTTCGCCTTCGGCCATGGCCTGGCCCTGCTGCTGCTCGGATCGCAGGACGCGTCGCGGCTGCGGGTAATCGCATTGATGATGCTGGCGCTGGGCCTGCTGCTGTTCTCCGGCAGCCTGCTGGGCGCGGCGTTGGCCGCGCTGCCGGCGACGCTGGCGCCGGGCGGTGGATTGCTGCTGATGCTCGGCTGGATCATCATCGCCTTCGACGTCCTGCGCCGCTGAGCCCGCCATGCCCCGACATCCCCGCGGCTTCGACCTCGAGGCCGCCACCGAACACCTGCGCCGCCGCGACCGCAAGTTCGGGCGCTGGATCGACCGCATCGGCCCACTCGATGTCGCAGCCGGCTGGCGCCGGCCATTCGATCCCACCGACGCGCTGGCGCGCGCCATCCTCTACCAGCAGCTCTCCGGGAAAGCGGCGGCCACCATCGTCGGCCGGGTCGAGGCGGCCATCGGATCGAAGAAGCTGCATGCCGACACGCTGTCGCGCATAGACGACGCGACGCTGCGCGGCTGCGGCGTCTCGGGCAACAAGACGCTCGCGCTGCGCGACCTGGCCGCCCGCGCGGCGGCCGGCGAGGTGCCCGGCCTGCGCGAGATGGCGACGATGCCGGACGAGCTGATCATCGAACGGCTCACCGCGGTGCGCGGCATCGGCCGCTGGACGGTCGAGATGATGCTGATGTTCAAGCTCGGGCGCCCCGACGTGCTGCCGGTGGACGACCTGGGCGTGCGCAAGGGCGCGCAGCTGCTGGATCGGCTGGACGAGATGCCCCGGCCGAAGGAACTCGCGGAGCGCGGCGGGAAATGGGGTCCTTATCGCACGCTGGCGGGCCTGTACCTGTGGCGGATCGCCGATTTCGTCGCGCCGGACAAGCCGCCGGTCAAACGCTCACAGGATTAGACCGGCACTCACTCCGCCGCGAACCAGCGCCAGTGCCAGGGTTCGTAGACGATGCCGTGCGGGTTGCCGCGCGGGTAGCTCATGTGGAAACCGAACTCGCCGGCGCGGCGGTGCAGCCAGGCGAAGGCGGGCGTGGCTTCGAAACTTTCCTCGGCCGGCGGTTCGCCCGGAGTGCCGATGTCCATCGCGCAGCCGCCGTGGTGTTCGCTGTAGCCGGGCGCCGCGTTCACCGCCAGTATCTGTTCGACGCTCAGGCCGCGCGTGCGTTTCCGCTCGAAGATGCCGAGCTGATAGTCGTGGCTGCGGTAGCCCGAGATCGCCTCGAGCGCGATCTCGTCGGCGCGCGCGGCGGCCTGCATGCGGCGCCAGGCGCGCGCGGCCGGGTCCAGCAGCCACAGCGGCCGGCGGTAGCGGTCGAAGCCGGCGAACTCCAGCCGCAGCGGTTCGGCGACCAGGGGCAGGCCGACCCGCTCGCCGTAGCTTTCGTCCAGGCCCAGGGCGTGCAGGCGGTCGAGCAGGCCGTCCAGCGGCAGCGCGAAGCCCGCACCGGCGCGCTCCTGGGTGGCGCCGAGGGTCTGCAGGGCCTCGGCCAGGCCCGGTTCGTGGTGCAGGCGCGGCACCAGCGCGGTCAGCCGGGGGCCGTCCAGCGCGGCCAGGAAGCGGCCGTCGCGCTTGCGCCGCAGGCCCCATTCGGCGCCGGCCAGGGCGCGGGCATCGGCATTGGCGCGGGCGCGCAGCAGGCGTGCCGGCCAGAGCTCGATGCGTTCGCTGTTGAGCAGATGCCAGTTCAGGGGGCGCATGGGCCCAGCTTAGCGGGCCGGGCCCGGCGCCGGGAAGCGACACCGCGGCACATCCGCCTCAGTCCACGGCGCGACGCAGGATCTCGAGCACGGCCTGCGGATGCGCCAGGCTCAGCAGCCAGACGCGACCGTCGGCATGGGGCAGCACCAGCACCTTCGCCGGATCGGTGACCAGGCAGAAGGCCTTGCGGCGGTCGCGCAGCCGGAAATGGCCGGCGTGGAAGCCGGGCAGGGCGTAGCCATTGGTCTTCAGACGCGGCTTGAGTTCGGTGTGTTCGCGCAGGTCCGCCACCCGCGCCGCGGCCAGGTCGAAGTCGGCCAGCGGCGACTCGCGGGTGTACCAGGCGGCCTTCACCCGCAGGCGCCGGCCGTCGAAGCGGGCCTCGCGCCGCCACAGCGGCAGCACCACGGCCAGCACGCCGACCGCGACGACGCCCTGGATCAACAGCATCAGCGCCGGCGACAGCGCCTCGCTGCGGACCTGCAGGATCACCACGACCGCGACCAGCAATGGCAGCACCGTGCCGAAGCCGACGGCGAACAGCAGGGGCGCTTTGCCCAGCGGCGTCAGGGCGAGGCGGCGGTCCATTTCAGCGTCCCGCCAGCAGAAGCAGGCCGGCGGCCAGGGCGAGCGCGGATGCCACGACCAGGGGCAGGGCGAAGGCCAGGGGACGCTCGCCGCGGCGGCGCTGGATCAGGTGCACGATGTGCAGCATCTTGGTTCTCCAGGGCTCAGGACGGCGTGTCGTCGCCGTTGTCTTCGGCCTTCCGGATCCGGCCGTTCTTGCGCAGGGCGTCCCGCAGCACGTATTCGATCTGCGCGTTCAGCGAACGCAGCTCGTCGTCGGCCCAGCGCTGGATCGCGTCCAGCACCTCGGCGTTGATGCGCAGCGGGTAGGCCTTCTTCTCGGCCATCGTCAGGCCCGCGTGGCCCGCAGCAGGAAGACGATCCCGACGGTGGACGCCAGCATGATCGCCCCTACCGCATACATCGCCATCGAACGCGCCAGCGCTTCGGGCAGCGCGATCAGGCCGATGCCCAGCAGCAGGATCAGGGCGTCGATGACCAGCAGGAACCGGCCGAGCGCGACGCGGGCCCGGTCCGGGTCGCGCGCCGTGGCCAGCGATGCCGGCCGCCACTTGCCCATCAGCAGCGCCAGGCCCAGGACGATGCCGGGCAGGGCGCTGAGGATGCCGATGATGCCGCCGAAGAGCATCTCGTCCATGGCCGGGCCTCAGTAGATCGAGCCGGCGTTGACCACCGGCTGGGTGCCGCGCTCGCCGCACAGCACCACCAGCAGGTTGGACACCATCACCGCCCGACGCTCGGGATCGAGGTCGACCACCTTGCGCGCCGACAGCTGCTCGAGCGCCATCTCGACCATGCTGACCGCGCCTTCGACGATGCGGGTGCG
>CAMLKR010000196.1 GCA_946480565.1 uncultured Arenimonas sp.
TGGCGCGGGCGGTGCGCGCCGGCGCCGACTCCGCGCGCCAGGCGCTGTCGGAGCCCAAGGAGGGCACGATCCTGAGCGTGATCGCCGCCTTCGCCGACGCGCTGGAGCAGCGCGGCGGCAACGGCGACCTCGGCGACTGGTTCCGGCGCGGCCTGGAGAACAGCCGGCGTGCGCTGGCCAACACGCCCAACCAGCTGCCGGTCCTGGCCAAGGCAGGCGTCGTCGATGCCGGCGCCCAGGGTTTCGTGGACCTGCTCGAGGGCATCGGCGAGTTCATCGATTCCGGCGCAGTGGACGCGGTGGGCGTGGCCGACGAGCAGCCGGCCGACCTCGAGGCCGCCGAAGCCCACGGCGAGCTCGGCGACGCCGATCCCGAGCACCGCTGGTGCAGCGAGTGCCTGATCACCGGCGAAGGCCTGGACCGGGCCGGCCTGCGCGCCGCGGTCGGCGAGCTCGGCGCCTCCTGCGTGGTGATCGCCGGCAGCGGCACCCGGCTGCGCCTGCACGCGCACGTGGCGGACCCGCGCCGGATGTTCGAGACCGCTGCGCGTTTCGGCCGGGTCGAGGGCAGCAAGGCCGACGACATGCACGCCCAGGCGCGCACGGCCGCCGGCGCGGTCGGCGTGGCGGTGATCACCGACAGCGCCGCCGACCTGCCCGAGGACGTGCAGCAGCGCCTGAACATCCACATGGTGCCGGCGCGCGTGAACTTCGGCGACCAGGACTACCTGGACAAGGTCGGCCTGAGCACCGCCGAGTTCTACCGCAAGCTGCGCACCGAGCTGGTGTTGCCGCGCACCAGCCAGCCGCCGCCGGGCGATTTCCGCCGGCAGTTCGAGTTCCTGCTCTCGCACCACCGCGAGCTGGTTTACGTGGGCCTGTCGCGTTCGGTGTCGGGCACGCTGCAGTCGGCCGAAACCGCGGCGCAGCGCGGCCACGCCGCCCGCACCCACGTCTTCGACACCGGCAACGCCTCCTGCGGCGAAGGCCTGCTGGCGATCCGCGCCGGCGAGATGGCCCTGGCCGGCGCGACCGCGCCGCAGATCCTGGCCGAACTGGCGCGGCTCAAGCCGCTGACTCCGACCTGGGCGGCGGCGCGCGACATCAGCCACGCCGTGCGCGGCGGGCGCATCCCTGCCTGGGCCAAGCCGCTGGTGGAATGGCTGGGTTTCACCCCGGTGGCCAAGGTGAAGGCCGACGGAAAACTCGGCGTCGCCGGTGGCCTGGTCGGCAAGTCGCGGGTGCCGGAGCGCTTCGCGGCCTACGTCGCCCGGCGCGTGGACCGCAGCGTGCGCTGGCGGCTGATGGTCGGCCATTGCGATGCGCTGGCCGACGGCGAGGTCCTGCTGGCGGCGCTGCGCTCGCAGCTGCAGGTCAGCGATGCCTGGCTGGTGGAAACCGGTCCGGCGGTCGGTGCGCATGCCGGTCCGGGCACACTGGTGGTGTCGCTGCAGCCCGCGGACTGACGATCGGGCGGCAACGGCCCATAATGCCGGCATGACCGCCGCGCTCCTGATCGTGACCGCCTACTTGCTCGGCTCGCTGTCCGGCAGCCTGCTGCTGGGGCGGCTGCGCGGCGTCGACATCCGCCAGCAGGGCAGTGGCAATGCCGGCGGCACCAATGCGCTGCGCACCCAGGGCTGGAAGTTCGCGCTGGGCACGGTGCTGGTCGATGTCGGCAAGGGCGCCCTGGCGGTGTGGCTGGCGCGGCGCTACGGCGGCGATGCCGCATGGCTGCCCTGGGCCGCCGGCGCGGCCGCGGTGCTCGGCCATGTCTGGCCGGTGTTCCATGGCTTCCGCGGCGGCAAGGGCGCCGGCACCCTGGTCGGCGCCCTGCTGGTGCTCTGGCCGGTCGCGGTGGCGGTGCTGATCGGCGCCTGGCTGCTGATGCTGACGGCCAGTGGCTACGTCGGCCTGTCCACCATCGTCGCCGCGGCGAGCCTGGTGCCGTTCGCGCTGCTGGCCGACGCTGGCCCGCTGCCGCTGGGATTCGCCGCGGCGCTGGCGCTGTTCATCCTCTACACCCACCGCAGCAATATCGCGCGGCTGCGCGCCGGCACCGAGGGCCGCTTCGAGCGCGTGCGGATCTGGCGGCGCCTGCGCCGGGGTGCGGCATGAGCGACCGCGCGCTGCTGGCGCGGCTGTGCCGCGGCCCCGCTTCCGGCGCCGAACTGGCGCGCGAACTGGGCCTGACCCGCGCCGCGGTGTGGAAGCGCATCGAAGCCCTGCGTTCGGCCGGTGTGGACGTGGCCGCGCGCCCTGGCCGCGGATACGCGCTGACCCGGCCGCTGGAGCTGCTGGACGCCGCGGCGATGCGCGCCGCGCTGTCGCCGGCGGCGCGCGCCGAGCTGGACGGGCTGGAAGTGCTGTTTGAAACCGACTCCACCAATGCCGTCGCCCTGCGGGAACCCGCACCGGCGCAGGGCACCCACGCGTGGTTCGCCGAACGCCAGACCGCCGGCCGCGGCCGCCGCGGCCGCGACTGGGCCTCGCCGCTTGCGGCGCACGTCTATCTCAGTCTGTCGCGCCGTTTCGACGGCGGCGTCGCCGCACTGCAGGGCCTCAGCCTGGCGGTGGGCGTGGCGGCGGCCGACGCGCTGCATGCCGCCGGGTATCCGCAGGTCGGACTGAAGTGGCCGAACGACCTGCTGGCGGACGGCCGCAAGCTCGGCGGCATCCTGGTCGAGGTCGGCGGGGATGCGGCCGGGCCGATGCGCGTCGTGGTCGGCCTGGGCCTGAACGTGGCGATGCCGCCCGCCGCGGCGCAGGCGATCGACCAGCCCTGGTGCGACCTCGCCGCGCTGACGGCGACGCCGCCCTCGCGCCAGGCGGTATGCGTGGCGCTGCTGGACGCGCTGCTGCCGATGCTGGCGCGCTTCGAGCGCGAGGGCCTGGCGCCCTTCGTTCCGGCCTGGAACCGCCATGACCTGCTGCGCGGCCGCGCCGTGCGCCTGGTCGAAGGCGGCCGCGTGCACGAGGGCGTGGCCGCCGGCATCGCCGCCGACGGCGCGCTGCGGCTGTCCCCGCCCGAAGGCGGCGAACCCCGGCATTTCCACGCCGGCGAAGCCAGCCTGCGCGCCGCATGATCTGGCTCCTCGACCTCGGCAACTCGCGCCTGAAGGTCGCGCCCTGGCGGCCGGACACCGGGCTGGGCGAGGTGCAGGCCTGGGCGCACGGCGCCGCCGACTTCGCGCCGTCGATGCAGCGCTGGCTGGCCGGCGTCGAGGCCGGCGACCGATGCTGGCTGGCCTCGGTGGCCGGCTCCGAGCTCACCGCCGCGGTGGCCGAGGCGATCGCCAGCCGCAGCCATCCGGCCATCCGCGCCCGCACCCGGCCCGAATGCGCCGGCGTGCGCATCGCCTATGCCGAGCCCGCGCGCCTGGGCGTCGATCGTTTCCTGGGCCTGCTGGCGGCGCACGCGCGCGGCGACGGACCCTGGCTGATCGTGTCCGCCGGCAGCGCGCTGACCGTGGACCTGCTCGACGGCGCCGGCCAGCACCGCGGCGGCGTCATCGCACCCAGCCCCGAACACATGAGGGCCGCGCTGGCGGCGCGATTCCCCGCCCTGGCCTATGCCGGCGGCGAGGCCAGCGACTTCGCTGCAGACACCGCCGACGCGCTGGCCGGCGGCAGCCTGGGCGCTGCACTCGGCCTGGTCGAGCGTTCCCATCGCCAGGCCACCCGCCTGCTCGGCCGCGCGCCAAGGCTGCTGCTCAGCGGCGGCGGCGCCATGCGCCTGGCCGAGGGCCTGGAAATCGAGGCCGAACTCGCACCCTTCCTGGTGCTCGAGGGCCTGGCCGTATATGCGGCGAACTCCACGAGCGAGACTCCATGATCCTGCGTAGCCTGGTGGTGCTGTTGGTCTGCCTGAACCTCGGCGTCGGCGCCTGGTGGGCGCTGCGCCGCGATCCGCTGCCGCCGCCTCCGCCGGCGGTGGAAGCCGGCACCGGCGGGCTGGTGCTGCTGGGCGAGGCCGAAGCGCCGCCGCTGCCCGACGAGGCCGAACTGGGCGCGGTGCCGGTGCCGCTGCCCGAGACGCCACGGTGCCTGAGCCTGGGTCCGTTCGCGACGCCCGCCGACCTGCGCGCGGCGATGAACGCGCTGACGCCGCACGTGGGCCGCATCCAGTTCCGCGAGGTGCCGGCAACCGAACTGCGCGGCTACCGCGTCTACCTGCCGGCGGCCGGCAGCCGCGAGGCCGCGCTGGCCACCGCGCGCCAGCTGGCCGCGCGCGGCGTGCGCGACTATTACGTGGTCACCGCCGGCGCGCAGCAGAACACGGTGTCGCTGGGCCTGTTCCGCGACCTCGGCAATGCCGAGAAGCGTCGCGACGAACTGATGGCCCAGGGTTTCCAGGCCGTGTTGGAGCCGCGCACCGAAGACGCCGCGCAGTGGTGGATCGACCTTGCGGCGGAACCCGGCTTCGACTGGCGCGGCCTGCTGCCCGGCCGCACCGAACTCGAGGAGCGGCCGGTCGACTGCACCTGAGCCGCATCCAGGCGATAGAATCGCCGCCGATGCCGGCATAGCTCAGTTGGTAGAGCAACCGCCTTGTAAG
>CAMLKR010000197.1 GCA_946480565.1 uncultured Arenimonas sp.
CATCCTGCGCCCGGAAGGCGACAACCCGCTGCTCGAGCGCGGCTTCGTCACCACCAACATCGACACCCTGGTCAACTGGGCCCGCACCGGCTCGATGTGGCCGATGACCTTCGGCCTGGCCTGCTGCGCGGTCGAGATGATGCACGCCGGCGCCTCGCGCCTGGACCTGGACCGCTACGGCGTGGTGTTCCGCCCGTCGCCGCGCCAGTCCGACGTGATGATCGTGGCCGGCACGCTGGTCAACAAGATGGCCCCGGCGCTGCGCAAGGTCTACGACCAGATGCCCGACCCCAAGTGGGTGATCTCGATGGGCAGCTGCGCCAACGGCGGCGGCTACTACCACTACTCGTATTCGGTGGTGCGCGGCTGCGACCGCGTGGTGCCGGTGGACGTCTACGTTCCCGGCTGCCCGCCGACCGCGGAAGCCCTGGTCTACGGAATCCTGCAGCTGCAGAAGAAGATCCGCCGCACCAACACCATCGCCCGCTAAGGACCCAGCCGCCGCCATGGTCGAAACGACGATCAGCTTCACCGAGCGCCTGAAGGCGCGCCTGCAGGACCGACTGGTGTCGGTGCGCGAGGCGCTGGGCGAGACCACCGTCGAGCTGACGCCGGACTCGTGGGCCGACGCGGCCCGTATCCTGCGCGACGACCCCGACTTCGGCTTCGAGCAGCTGATCGACCTGTGCGGCGTCGACTTCCTGGGTTACGGCACCGACGAGTGGGAAACGGTCGACGTCAGCGACGAGGGCTTCTCGCGCGGCGTCGAAGGCAACGCCGGCCCCGGCCGCTTCAGCTGGGAGAACCGCCCGCGCGGCAACGGCCCCGAGCGCCGTTTCGCCGTGGTCGTGCACCTGATGTCGGTGCGCAACAACCGGCGCCTGCGCATCCGCTGCTTCGCCGCCGACAACAGCCTGCCGGTCGTGCCCTCGCTGGTCGACGTCTACCCGGTCGCCAACTGGTTCGAACGCGAGTGCTTCGACCTGTTCGGCATCGTGTTCGAAGGCCACCCGGACCTGCGCCGCATCCTCACCGACTACGGCTTCGTCGGCCATCCGTTCCGCAAGGACTTCCCGCTGACCGGCAACGTCGAGGTGCGCTACGACGCCGAACGCAAGCGCGTGGTCTACGAACCCGTTTCGATCGAACCACGCGTGGGCGTTCCGCGCGTGGTGCGCGAGGATTCGCGCTGGCAGCAGGCCGCCTCCGAGCAGCCGAGCAAGGACTGAGCGGCCATGACCCAGGAAATCCGCAACTACACCCTCAACTTCGGCCCGCAGCATCCGGCCGCGCACGGCGTGCTGCGCCTGGTGCTGGAGATGGACGGCGAGGTCGTGCAGCGCGCCGACCCGCACGTGGGCCTGCTGCACCGCGGCACCGAGAAGCTGGCCGAGTCCAAGCCCTACAACCAGTCGATCGGCTACATGGATCGCCTGGACTACGTCTCGATGATGTGCAACGAGCACGCCTACGTGCTGGCCATCGAGAAGCTGCTGGGCGTGCAGGCGCCGGTCCGCGCCCAGTACATCCGCACGATGTTCGACGAGATCACCCGCATCCTGAACCACCTGATGTGGATCGGGTCGAACGGCCTCGACCTGGGCGCGATGGCGGTGTTCCTGTACGCCTTCCGCGAGCGCGAAGAGCTGATGGACTGCTACGAGGCGGTGTCGGGCGCGCGCATGCACGCCACCTACTACCGTCCGGGCGGCGTCGCCCGCGACCTGCCGGACACGATGCCCAAGTACCGCGAGTCGCCCTGGCGCAAGGGCGCCGAGCTCAAGCGCGTCAACGCCGCGCGCGAGGGTTCGATGCTCGACTTCCTCGACGCCTTCTGCGACGACTTCCCGCGCCGCGTCGACGAGTACGAAACCCTGCTCACCGACAACCGCATCTGGAAGCAGCGCACCGTCGGCATCGGCGTGGTGCCCACCGACATGGCCCTGGCCTGGGGCATGACCGGCCCGATGCTGCGCGGCTCCGGCCTGGCCTGGGACCTGCGCAAGAAGCAGCCCTACGCCGCCTACGACAAGGTCGACTTCGACATCCCGGTGGGCGTGCAGGGCGACTGCTACGACCGCTACCTGGTGCGCGTCGAGGAGATGCGCCAGTCCAACCGCATCATCAAGCAGTGCGTGCAGTGGCTGAAGGCCAATCCCGGCCCGGTCATGGTCAGCAACTTCAAGGTCGCTCCGCCCTCGCGCGCCGAGATGAAGGACGACATGGAAGCCCTGATCCACCACTTCAAGCTCTTCACCGAGGGCTACAGCGTGCCGGCCGGCGAAGCCTACGCCGCGGTCGAGGCGCCGAAGGGCGAGTTCGGCGCGTACATCGTCTCCGACGGCGCCAACAAGCCGTTCCGCCTGAAGCTGCGCGCCCCCGGCTTCGCCCACCTCTCGTCCATGGACGCGATCGTGCGCGGCCACATGCTGCCGGACGTCGTCGCGATGATCGGCACCTACGACATCGTCTTCGGCGAAATCGACCGCTAAGGGTTACCTGACCGATGAAAGCCACCGGAAATTTCGCCGCCTGCCAGCACGTCGACCCCATGGTCGCGCTGACGGACGCCACGCGCGCCCACATCGACCACTGGGTGGCCAAGTTCCCGGCCGACCGCAAGCGTTCGGCCGTGATCCAGGGCCTGATGGCCGCGCAGGAGCAGAACGGCGGCTGGCTGAGCGACGAGATCATCGCCGCCACCGCCAAGTACCTCGGCATCCCGCCGGTCTGGGCCTACGAGGTCGCGACCTTCTATTCGATGTTCGACCTGGCGCCGGTCGGCCGGCACAAGGTCGCCATCTGCACCAACATCAGCTGCTGGCTCAACGGCGGCGAAGACATCGTGCGCCACTGCGAGCGCAAGCTCGGCATCAGGCACGGCGAGAGCACCCCCGACGGCCGCATCTTCCTGAAGGTCGAGGAAGAGTGCCTGGCCGCCTGCGCCGGCGCGCCGATGATGGTGGTGGACGGGCATTACCACGAGAAGCTGACCACCGAGAAGGTGGACGCGCTTCTGGACGGACTGGAGTAAGGCAGGCCATGGCGCATCACTCCCACTATTCCGAGCCCACCGGTCCGGTCGGTCCGGCCCCGCAGGAGCACAGCGTGGTCTACACCACGCTGCACTTCGACAAGCCCTGGTCCTACGAGAACTACCTCAAGACCGGCGGTTACGCCGCCTGGCGCAAGATCCTGACCGAGAAGATCGATCCGGCCGCGGTCGTGGACATGGTCAAGCAGTCCGGCCTCCGCGGCCGCGGCGGCGCGGGCTTCCCGACTGGCCTGAAGTGGAGCTTCATGCCGCGCAGCGCGCCGGGCCAGAAGTACATCCTGTGCAACTCGGACGAGTCCGAGCCGGGGACCTGCAAGGACCGCGACATCCTGCGCTACAACCCGCATGCGGTGATCGAGGGCATGGCCATCGCCTGTTACGCCACCGGTTGCACCGTGGCCTACAACTACCTGCGCGGCGAGTTCCACCACGAGCCGTTCGAGCACTTCGAGGAAGCCCTGAAGGAAGCCTACGCCAACGGCTGGCTGGGCAAGGACATCCTTGGCTCCGGCGTCGACGTGGACATGTACGCGGCGCTCGGCGCCGGCGCCTACATCTGCGGCGAAGAGACTGCGATGATGGAGTCGCTGGAAGGCAAGAAGGGCCAGCCGCGCTTCAAGCCCCCGTTCCCGGCCAACTTCGGCCTGTTCGGCAAGCCGACCACGATCAACAACACCGAGACCTATGCCTCGGTGCCGGCCATCGTGCGCAACGGCGCGGAATGGTTCCTCAATCTCGGCAAGCCCAACAACGGCGGCCCGAAGATCTTTTCGGTGTCCGGCCACGTGAACAACCCGGGCAACTTCGAGATCCGCCTGGGCACGCCGTTCTCCGAACTGCTGGCCCTCGCCGGCGGCGTCAAGGGCGGCCGCAAGCTCAAGGCCGTGATCCCGGGCGGTTCGTCGATGCCGGTGCTGCCGGCCGACACGATGATGGCCTGCACGATGGACTACGACTCGATCCAGAAGGCCGGTTCCGGCCTGGGTTCGGGCGCGGTGATCGTGATGGACGAGACCACCTGCATGGTGCGCGCCTGCCAGCGCATCGCGCGCTTCTACTACGCCGAATCCTGCGGCCAGTGCACGCCCTGCCGCGAGGGCACCGGCTGGATGTACCGCGTGCTGACCCGCATCGCCGAAGGCAAGGCGACCATGGACGACCTGCACATGCTCAAGGGCGCCGCCGGCCAGATCGAGGGCCACACCATCTGTGCCTTCGGCGAGGCCGCCGCATGGCCGGTGCAGGGCTTCCTGCGCCACTTCTGGCACGAGTTCGAGTACGCCATCGTCAACAAGCGTTTCTACGTCGACGACCTGGCCAAGGGCCAGCTCGCCACCACGGAGCAGGCCGCATGAGCGCCCAGCCGACCGCACCCAACACCGCGCCGGACGTGGTGAACATCGAGATCGACGGCAAGGCCATGCAGGCGCCGAAGGGCTCGATGATCATCCAGGCCGCCGACAAGGCCGGCATCCCGATCCCGCGCTTCTGCTACCACGA
>CAMLKR010000198.1 GCA_946480565.1 uncultured Arenimonas sp.
CAGAAGCTGGCCAAGAAGATCGTCGCCACGCTCAAGGACGCCAAGCTCAAGGTCGAGGCCCAGATCAACGGCGACAAGCTGCGGGTCAGCGGCAAGAAGCGCGACGACCTGCAGGAGGCGATCGCGCTGCTGAAGAAGACCGAGCTCGAGATTCCGCTGCAGTTCGACAACTTCCGCGACTGAAGCAAAAAAATCCGGGGTCAGAGTGCATTTATCGAAATAAATGCACTCTGACCCCGGATTTCATTTCGCCGGTTGCCGGGGCTGCTGCCAGATCGTCGCGCGGTCTGCTTCACCCAGCTCGCGCCATGCGCCGGGCTCCAGCCCGTCCAGCCCCAACCCGCCCAGCGAATGCCGGTGCAGGGTTTCGACATGGTTTCCGACCGCGGCGAACATGCGCCGGATCTGGTGGTAGCGGCCCTCGACCAGCACGATGCGCGCGCGCCGCGGTCCCAGGGCCTCGAAACCGGCCGGCGCCAGCGGCGTCTTTTCCGATTCCAGCATCAGGCTGCCGCTGCCGAACACCGCGCCCTCGTCGCCACGCAGGTCCTGGGCCAGCGTGGCCTCGTAGACCTTCGGCAGCTGGGCCTTGGGCGACGTGATCCGGTGCAGCAGGCCGCCGTCGTCGGTCATCAGCAGCAGGCCCGAGGTGTCGCGGTCGAGCCGGCCGACGGTGGACAGCACCGGGTCGCGCAGGCGGAAGCGCGGCGGCAGCAGGTCGTAGACCACGCGCCCGGGGTCCTTGGTCGAACAGGTGTAGCCCACCGGCTTGTGCAGCAGGATCAGCAGGCCCTGCGGCGGGTCCAGCGGCTCGCCGTCCACGCGCACGTCGGCATGGGCGACCGCGTCGTCGGCGTACAGCACCTCGCCGGCGGCATCGGTGATGCGGCCTTCGCGGAACATCAGCGCCACCTGCTTGCGGCTGCCGTAGCCCAGGTTGGCGATCAGTTTCACCAGCTTCATGCCTTCACCGCCTCGATCACCTTGAAACCTTCGGCCTCGACCACTTCGCGCACGCCGGCAAAACCACCGGCCAGCGCGCGCTCGTAGGCGAGGTGGCGGTTGGCGACCAGCCAGAAGCGTCCGCCCGGGCGCAGCGCCTTCGCCGCGGCGGCGATGAAGGCGCGCCCCAGGTCGGGGTCGTCGGCGCGGCCCTGATGGAAGGGCGGGTTCGACACCACCACGTCATAGCCCGCCTGCGGCAGTCCGCCCGCCACGTCGTGCCAGTGGAAGCCCAGCGGCACCCGCGCGCCGGCCAGGTTCTCGCGCGCCAGCGCCAGCGCGCGCGCTTCGGCCTCGTACAGGTCGACGGCCGTGATGCCCGGGCAGCGCGCCAGCAGCTCGCCCGACAGGTAACCCCAGCCCGCACCCAGGTCGGCGGCGCGGCCGGACAGGTCGGCCGGCAGCTGCGCCGCCAGCAGGGCCGAGGCGGCATCGATACGGTCCCAGGCGAACAGCCCGGGGCGGCTGCGGAAACGTCCGTCCAGGATCGGGCGCGGCGCATCCAGCGCGCGCCATTGCTCCATCAGCGCGCGATCCACGCCCTCGCCCAGCGGCGCTGTCCAGCAGACGCGGCAGTGGCGCTTGGACAGGCTGTGCACCGCACCCGCCAGCCGCGCCAGGTCGTCCTCCATCGAACGCGCGCCCTCCTTGTTCGGCGCGCAGGCGACCACCACGCCGCCGGCCTCGGCCTGGGCCACGGCCCGCGCCAGCAGGGCCCGCGATTCGTCGCGCTGGCGCGGCGCCAGCACCAGCACCCGGGCGAAACGGCCCGAGTTCGCGTCCGACACCGCCAGCCCGTCGCGCTCCAGCGCCTCGGCCCAGGGCCGGAAGCTCTGCTCGCAGACCGGCCGATGCCGACGCGCCGCATTCAGGGCCACGCCTGCGCGCGCGCGCAGGAACAGCGTGCCGCCCGGCGCCGGCCAGGCCAGGGCGCCGGCATCGAAGGGCAGGAACAGGACGTCGAGCGCGGGATCTTCGGCGTGCGCGGCCAATCGGGTCACTCCGCGGGGAAAGGCGGCGATTCTAGCGGAAGGCGCGCGGCCGCCCGCGCTCAGGCCTCGGCGGTGCGGGCCGGCTGCACGCGGTTGCGGCCCTTGGACTTGGCCGCGTACAGCGCCAGGTCCACCGCGCGGTACAGCCCGTCGCCGTCGCGGTGTTTTTCCGGATCGAAGGCACCAATGCCGATGCTGGCGGTGACCTCAAGGCGCCGGCCCTCGCATTCCAGCGGGTTGCGCGCCAGGTCGAAGCGGAAGGTCTCGGCCACCGCGGCGGCCACCGCCGGGTCGCCCGGAATCAGGACACCGAACTCCTCGCCGCCCAGCCGCGCCAGCAGGTTGCCCGGCGGCGGGAAGGCCCGCTGCAGCCGGTCGGCCACCGCCACCAGGCAGGCGTCGCCGATGGCGTGGCCGTGCTGGTCGTTGACGCGCTTGAAGTGGTCGATGTCCAGGATCAGCAGCGAGATCACCGGTCCGCCCGCCGCTGCGAACGCGGCCGCCTCGTCGAGTTTGGCGGTGAAGTGGCGGCGGTTGTGCACGCTGGTCAGCGGGTCGGTTCGGCTGAGCTGCTGGAACAGGTCGCGCTGCTCGCGCAGGGCCAGGTCCAGGTCCAGGCGCCGGCGGTATTCGGCGTGGCTGCGCAGCAGGGCGCCGACCAGGTAGAGCAGGTAGAACGACATCGCGATCGCCAGCGCCCGGTGCACCGGGTCCGACCACAGCACCGCCAGCATCGGCAGGAACAGCAGGGCCACGCCGATGGCCGCCAGGGTGCGCAGGGTCGAATACAGGTTGGCGAAGACGGTGGCGTAGCCGATGGTGGCGATCAGCGCGACCAGGCGCGTGCTGCCGTCGAACCGCGGATCCAGCAGCACCCAGACCTGGACCACCGTCCACAGCGCCGGCGCCAGCGGCAGCACCGCGGCGTACTGGCGCAGCCAGCGCCGGTTGGCGTCGGCATCGTCGGCGGGCGGCGGACGCATGCGCAGGCGCAGCAGGCCCAGTCCGAGGAAGGCCAGCGCGATGCCGAGGCTGGCGCCGGGTTCGAAGTCGTGCACTCGGCCCAGCAGGGCGACCACGGTCCAGCCGAACAGGTAGAGGAAACCGGCGAGCTTGGAGCGCTGGTAGGTGTCGGCCACCACCTGGCTGCGGCGCCAGTCGCGCGCGGCTTGGCTGCTGTCGGTGGCTGGATCGGTCAAGGCCATGCCGGGTCCCCGGGTGGGCCGCGCCGGGGCGCGGTCCAGCGGCCACAGTCGGCCACGGCGGGTTTGCCGTCAAGCCGCGAGCCGAAGGCCCGGGCGGCGGATGCCCGGCGGAGCCCCGCACGCCGGCGCGATGCGGGGTCCGCGCCGATCGAGGTAATGAGTCAGGCCCTCGGGGTGGCAGACCGATCACGCGACGGCCCACAATCCGAGCTCCCCCATCGCCCCACGCCCACGCCCATGCCCACGACCCTGCTGCTCGCCGCCGCCCTCGCCACCGCGCCCCACGCCGACCTGGTGCCGATCGACTGCGGCTCCTGCGCCGCCTGGAACGAGGCCCAGGCCCCGTTCCGCCTGCACGGCGACAGCTGGTACGTCGGCAGCAAGGGCCTCAGCGCGGTGCTCATCGCCACGCCCGAGGGCCTGGTGCTGATCGACGGTGGCCTGCCGCAGACCGCGCCGCTGATCGCCGCCAACATCCAGTCGCTGGGCTTCCGGCTGTCCGACGTCCGCTACCTGCTGAACTCGCATCCGCACTGGGACCACGCCGGGGGCCTGGCCGCGCTGCAGCGGATGACCGGCGCTCCGGTGGTGGCCAGCTCCGCCGGCGCCGCGGCGATGCGCCGCGGCAATTCGCCCCACGGCGATCCGCAGGCCGGCTTCGGCGAAAAGGCCAACGCCTATCCGCCGATCCCGGTGATCCAGACCATCGCCGACGGCGGCACGCTCACCCTGGGCGGCACCACGTTCACCATGCACGCCACGCCCGGCCACGTCGACGGCGGCACCACCTGGCACTGGCGCAGCTGCGCCGGCGACGACTGCCGCGACCTGGTGTTCGCCGACAGCCTAAGCGCCGTGTCCGCCCCCGACTATCACTTCAGCGACCATCCGGACCAGGTGGCGGCGCTGCGCGAGTCCATCGCCAAGGTCGCCGCGCTGTCCTGCGACCTGGTGGTGTCGGCGCATCCCTCGGCCTCGGGCCTGATGGAAAAACTCGCGAAGCGCGAGGCCGATCCTTCCGTGAACGCCCTGCTCGACCCGCAGTCCTGCAAACGCTATGCCGAAGGCGGCGCGTCCGGGCTGGAGAAGCGGCTGGCCGCGGAGGCGGCGCCGGCCAAGCCCTGATCCACGGGGGACGGTCCGGGCTCCGGATGCCGCCACTCCAGCTGGCGGAAATCGAAGCCCTGCTCCAGCCGGGGCTTGACCACCGCGAAGAAGGGCGAGACATCGAAGTCGCGCGGCGCGTACAGGCTGTGGTGGCGGATGTGCAGGATCTCGCGGCGCGCGCGCCG
>CAMLKR010000199.1 GCA_946480565.1 uncultured Arenimonas sp.
CTGGTGCGCCTGCGCAACCAGGTCCGCGCCGGCTGGAGCGACATAGACGTTCAGCTGATGCGCCGGCACGACCTGGTGCCGATGCTGGTCGAGGCCGTGCGCGCCTATGCCGGACACGAGAAGGCGCTGCTGGAGAACGTCACCGCGCTGCGCGCCCAAGCCCTGGCCACCTCGTCGCCGGCCCGGCTGGCGCAGGTGGAGCAGGCGCTGGAGCAGGGCATCGGCCGGCTGATGGTGGTCCAGGAGGCCTACCCGGAACTCAAGGCCAGCGAAAACTTCCTGAAACTGCAGCGCGACCTGGTGGACGTCGAGGACCACCTGCAGTACGCGCGCCGCTTCTACAACGGCGCCGTCCGCGAGAACAACGACGGCGTGCAGCGTTTCCCCGACCTGGTCGTGGCGCGCCTGTTCGGTTTCCACGACGCCGAGTTCTTCGAGGCTGACGCCGCCGCGGCCGCCGCGCCAGTGCTGGAGCTGCCCCGATGAGCCGCGCCGGCGCCTGGCTGCTCCCGCTCGCCCTGCTGCTGGCCGCCATGCCGGCCATCGCCCAGGAGCGCATCCTCGACTACGCCAGCGAGCTGCGCATCCAGCCCGACGGCAGCCTCGAGGTCACCGAAACCATCCGCGTGCGCGCCGAGGGCGACCGAATCCGGCGCGGCATCTACCGCGATTTCCCGACCCGCTACTCGGACCGCTTCGGCAACCGCGTGGTGGTGGATTTCGAACTGCTGGGCGTCGAACGCGACGGCCGCCCCGAGCCGCATTTCACCGAGCGCCTCTCCAACGGCGTGCGAATCAATACCGGCAACGACGACTTCCTGCCGGTGCCGGCCGAGTACACCTACACCCTGCGTTACCGCACCACGCGCCAGCTCGGTTACTTCGATGGCTTCGACGAGCTGTACTGGAACGTCAACGGCCTGGGCTGGGATTTCGCCATCGAATCGGTGTCGGCGCGGGTAAGGCTGCCGGCGGCGGTGCCCGAGGACCAGCTGCGGCGCGACGCCTACACCGGTCCCAGCGGCGCGCAGGGCAAGGACTTCGTGTCCGAGGTGGTCGGGCCCGACGAGGTGCTGTTCCGCAGCACGCGTCCGTTCGGTTCCTACGAGGGCCTGACCATCGCGCTCGGCTTCCCCAAGGGCCTGGTGCCGGAGCCGACGCGGGCGCAGCGCTGGGCCTGGTTCCTACGGGACAACCTGGGCGTGCTGATCGGCCTGGCCGGGCTCGGGCTGCTGCTCGCCTTCTACTACCGGCGCTGGCACCGGTTCGGGCGCGACCCGGCGACGGGGCCGGTGTTCCCGCATTACGCAGCGCCGGAGGGCTTCGCGGCGGGCGAGGTGCGGATGCTGCGGCGCATGGGCTACGACAACCGCTGCTTCGCCGCCGACGTGGTGCAGATGGCGGTGCGCGGCCACCTGGACATCCATGCCGAGGACAAGGACTGGCGCCTGGTCCGCCGGTCCGGCGGCGACCCGCAGGCGCTGTCGGCGGGACAGCGGGTGATCGCCGAGAAACTGTTCGCCGGTTCCGGCGAGGTGCAGCTGAAGAACACCGAAGCCGCGCGGGTCGGCGGCGCCCGCATGGCGCACGCGCTGCAGCTCGGCAAACAGCTCAACCCGGAATATTTCGTCACCAATGGCGGCAGCCTCGGGCTGGGCGTGGTGTTTTCGGTCGCCTGCATGGTGCTGGCCTTCGTGGTGGCGGCCGGCAGCGGCGTGCTCGCCCTGGTGGTGCTGGCGCTGGCGATGCTGGCGGCGCACGTCGTCTTCGGCTGGCTGCTGAAGGCGCCGACGCTGGCGGGGCGTCGGCTGATGGATGAGATCGAGGGGCTGCGGCTCTACCTGTCGGTGGCCGAGCGCGACGAGATCCACGCGACGCGCGCGCCGGGCATGGCGGACGCCGGCGCCGAGCCGGCCCTCGACGCCGGCCGCTACGAGCAGCTGCTGCCCTATGCGATGGCCCTGGACGTCGAGGCCGAGTGGAGCGGGCGCTTCACCCGTGCGGTCGGCGTGCAGCAGGCCGAGTCCTCGCGACCGGGCTGGTACCACGGCCCGCGCGGTTCGACGCCGATGGGGCTGGCCAGCATGGGCGCCTCGCTGGGCGATGCGCTCAGCTCGCAGATCTCGTCTTCGGCCACGCCGCCCGGGAGTTCTTCGGGCAGCGGCGGCGGTGGGTCCTCGGGCGGTGGCGGCGGCGGAGGCGGCGGCGGCGGGCGTTAGCCCGCTTCCCCCGCGGCGGCGGCCCCCCGGTCAGCGTTTTTTGCCGCCGAGCAGGCTGCCCAGGATGCCGCGCAGGATCTGGCGGCCGATGCCATTGGCCACGGTGCGTGTCGCCGATTTCGCCGCGGCCTCCACCGCGCCCTGGCGGCGCTTGGTGCCCCACAGAAATTCATCCAGCTTCGACGGCGGCTTGGCTTCGGCTGTCGGCGCCGGAGCGCCAGGCGCGGGCGCTTTGCCCGTGGGTTCGGGTGCGGTCGCCTGTTCGGCACGCCTGGCCAGCATCTCGAAGGCGGACTCGCGGTTCACCGCGGTGTCGTACTTGCCGCCGACGGGGCTGCGGGCGCGCACCGCGGCGCGCTCCTCCGGCGTTATCGCGCCCATGCGGCAGCGCGGCGGCGCGATCAGCGCGCGTTCGACCGGCATCGGGATGCCCTTGTCCAGCAGCATCGACACCAGCGCCTCGCCGACGCCGAGTTCGCCGATGGCCTTGGCGACGTCGAGCTTCGGGTTCTGCACGAAGGTCTCGGCCGCGGTTCGCACCGCCTTCTGGTCGCGCGGGGTGAAGGCGCGCAGCGCGTGCTGCACGCGGTTGCCGAGCTGGCCCAGCACTTCGTCCGGAACGTCGTCGGGGTTCTGCGAGCAGAAGTAGACGCCCACGCCCTTTGAGCGGATCAGGCGCACCACCTGCTCGACCCGCTGCTGCAGCGCCGGCGGGCAGTCGTCGAACAGAAGGTGCGCCTCGTCGAAGAAGAACACCAGCTTGGGTACGTCGAGGTCGCCGACCTCCGGCAGGGTCTCGAACAGTTCGCTCAGCAGCCACAGCAGGAAGCTCGAGTACAGGCGCGGCCGCAGGATCAGCTGGTCGGCGGCGAGCAGGTTGATGATGCCGCGGCCGGACATGTCCTGGCGCATCAGGTCGGCCAGCTGCATCGCCGGTTCGCCGAAGAACATCTCGCCGCCGTCCTGTTCCAGCCGCAGCAGGGCGCGCTGGATCGCCGCCACCGACTGCGGGCTGACCAGGCCGTATTCCTTCGAGATGTCGGCCTTGTGTTCGGCGACGAAGCCGAGCAGGGCGCGCAGGTCGTCCAGGTCGAGCAGCAGCAGGCCCTTGTCGTCGGCCAGCTTGAAGGCGATGTCCATCACGCCCGACTGGATGTCGTTGAGCTCGAGCATGCGCGACATCAGCGCCGGGCCCACTTCCGACACCGTGGTGCGCAGCGGGTGGCCGAGCTTGCCGTACAGGTCCCAGAACACCACCGGGCTGGCTTCGTTGGTGTAGCCCTCGACGCCGATCTGCTGCAGGCGCGCCGCGATCTTTTCGTTGGACGTGCCGGCGACGGCGAGGCCGGCGATGTCGCCCTTCACGTCGGCCATGATCACCGGCACGCCCAGGCGGGAGAATCCTTCGGCCATCACCATCAGGGTCACCGACTTGCCGGTGCCGGTGGCGCCGGCGACCAGGCCGTGGCGGTTGCCGTACTTGCCCAGCAGACGCACGGGCAGGTCGCCCTTGCCGATCAGGATGTCGCTCATCAGGGGCTCGCTCCGGCCAGGGGAATGGCCGGATTCTAGCGGCTTGTCACGATCGCGGAAGCCCTGGCTTGCGGCCTTGCCGCGGCGGCCGCTAGTCTGCCGGCCTCCCGTACGGAAACACCGCATGCGCGCTTCGTTCCTGCTGTTCCCCCTCCTGCTCGCCGCGGCGCTGGTCCCGGGCGCGGCCGACGCCCGCCGCGTTTCCGCCAACGCCCAGAAACTCTACGACGAACTGGACCAGGCCACGGCCGACTACCGCAACGGCCTGCTGCAGGTCCGCCGCGGCGAGACCGGAGCCGGGCGCGAGGCGGTGCGCAGCGCCTCGGCCGCGCTGCTGGCCGCGGCCCGCCGCTGCGAGGACACCCGGGGCTGCGAGGTCGCGCGTTTTGTCGCCGCCTACGACGCGTTGCTGCAGCACGGCGCCGAACTCGCGGCCGGAGGCGGCGAGGGCTTCGGCGCGGAAGCGGCGCAGGCGGCGATGGCCGGCGAGGGTTCCGGCGTGCTGGTCTCGGTGCCGGAATCGGGCCGCACCGTCGCCCTGCTCAAGGGTCGGGACCTGCGCGAGCTGATTGAGATGAACGAGCCGGTGAAGGCGGCGCTGGCCGAGTGGCTGACATGGATGCGCCCGAGCCTGATCACCAGCTGGGAGAACTACCAGCAGATGCGTTTCCTGATGTGGCCCG
>CAMLKR010000200.1 GCA_946480565.1 uncultured Arenimonas sp.
TCGAAGCCGCCCTCGGGCTCGTCGCCCAGGCCGACGTCGATGATGACCAGGTCGGGCAGCTTCAGTGCGAAGCCGGCCCGGGCCTCGGCGCGGCTGGCGAAGGGCAGCACGCCGTAACCGTGGCGGCGCAGGGCCTCGGCGTAGTTGGCGCGGATGGCGGGTTCGTCTTCGACGATGGCGACGGTGCGTGACATGGCGGCCAGCCTAGGCCAGCGGCCGGGCCGCGGGCAATGCGCTGCCCGAAAATCGCCACATTTGATCGCCGCGCTGCCCGCATCGGGCCCCGGCGCCGGCCCCGGGCGGGCGCGCAATGGCGCCACACCCAGGAGCCGACCATGCACCAGCGCGAAACCCGAAAGCCCCGCCTCTTCCGCTCCCGCCGCCTGCCGCCGCGGCCCGTGGTCTGGTTCTACCTGTGGCTGAGCCTGGCCGTGGCCCTGGTCTTCGCCTGCCTGCCGGCCTTCGCCAGCGAGCGGGCGCCGTCCACCGACCCGGAACCCGAAGGCCTGATGCTGCGCGCCGGCGACCAGTGGGTCGCGTCCGTCGCGATGGACACCACGGTGCACATGCAGGTGCACGGCCTGCTGGCTGAAGTCAGCGTGCGCCAGACTTATCGCAACGACACCAGCGAATGGCGCGAGGGCCGCTACCTGCTGCCGCTGCCCGAGAACGGTGCGGTCGGCGCGCTGACCCTGCGCATCGGCGAGCGGCTGATCGAAGGTGAGATCCGCGAGAAGGCCGAAGCCCAGGCGGTCTACGCCGCGGCCGCCGCCAGCGGCCAGCGCGCCAGCCTGGTGTCGCAGAACCGCCCCAACCTGTTCCAGACCGCGGTGGCCAACATCGGCCCGGGCGAGGAAGTCGAGATCGAGGTGCGCTACTGGCAGCCGGTGGCCTACCGCGACGGCGTGTTCTCGATGAGCCTGCCGCTGACGCTGACGCCGCGCTACCTGCCGGGCAGCGACGGTTCGTCCTACGCGCAACAGGTCGACGGCTTCCGGATGCAGGCGGCCGCGAACACGCCCGAAGCGCTGCCGGCCGTCGCCGGCGCGCACGAGGCGGGCTCCGCGCTGCCGCCGACCGTATCGCTGACCGCCGAGATCGAACCCGGCCTGCCGCTGCAGAGTCTCACCAGCCCCTCCCACGCGGTGACCGTGGCGGCCGAAGGCCCCACCTACCGGGTCACGCTGGCCCACCTCGTCGAGGCCGGCGACCGCGATTTCGAGCTTCGCTGGGAGCCCGTGCCCAGCAAGGCGCCGCGCAGCGCGGTGTTCACCGACCGCTTCAACGGCGAGGACTTCGCCCTGGTGATGCTGGTGCCGCCTACCCTTCCGACCGCGCCGCTGCCGCGCGAACTGATCCTGGTGATCGACAACTCCGGCTCGATGTCCGGCGCGTCGATGGCCCAGGCGATCGAAGCCGCCGACCGCGCCCTGGCCCGCCTGCAGCCGGGCGACCGCTTCAACGTGGTGCGCTTCGACGACAGCTTCGACCTGCTGTTCCCGACGCCGGTGCCGGCCCAGCCGGGCAACGTCGCCCGGGCCCGCACCTTCGTGCGCTCGCTGCAGGCCGAGGGTGGCACCGAGATGCTGCCGGCCCTGCGCGCCGCCTTCGAGGGCCAGGCGCCGGCCGGTTTCCTGCGCCAGGTGGTGCTGGCCACCGACGCCGCGGTCGGCAACGAGGACGAGCTGCTGCAGCTGATCGAAACCGCGCGCGGCGAGGCCCGGCTGTTCCCGATCGGCATCGGCAGCGCGCCCAACGGCCACTTCCTGCGCAAGGCGGCCGAGGCCGGTCGCGGCACCCAGACCCTGATCCGCGACGTCAACGAGGTCGCCGAGCGCATGGATGCGCTGCTGGCGAAACTCGACAAGCCGGCGATGCGCGACGTGCAGCTGGACTGGCCGGGTGTGGCCGAGATGTACCCGGCCCGCGTGCCCGACCTGTATGCCGGCGAAGCCGTGCAGGTGGTCGCGCGCCTGGAGAAGCTGCAGGACGCCGTCACCGTGCGCGGCCTGCGCCCGCAGCCCTGGGTGCGCCGCGTGCCGCTGACCGGCGGCCACGTGACCGTCTCGCCGGGCATCGGCCGCCTCTGGGCCCGCGCCCGCATCGATGCGCTGGAGGACGAACTGCGCCGCGGCGGCGATGCGGACAGCCTGCGCGCCCAGGTGGTGGACGTGGCGCTGCGCCACGGCCTGGTCAGCACCTACACCAGCCTGGTGGCGGTGGACCGCACCCCGGCGCGCCCGAAGGACGAGGCCATGGGCAGCACGCGCCTGATGAACGCCACGCCGGAAGGCTCGCTGCAGTTCGCCCAGGGCAGCCTCGGCTGGCAGCGCGAGCTGCTGATCGCCTTCGTGCTGGCCCTCACCGCCTTCGTCCTGATGCGTTTCCGGAGCTGAGCCATGATCGCCCGCCTGTTCGCCTGCCTGTTCTGCGTCGTCCTGCTCTGCCTGCTGCGCGACCCCGCGCACGCATGATCCCCGCCACCGAGGAGTGCCCCGCCATGGTCCTGATCGTCGAACGCCGCGATGCCCCGTCGTCCCCGGCCGCCGCGGATCCCGGCCCGCGTTCGCTGGAGCGCGCGCTCAAGCACATGCACTGGCACTTCCTGCCGGGGGATGCCAGCCCGCTGGTGCAGCGGCGCGCGGGCTTCCTGTCTTCGTCACCGACGGCGCAGGAGGCGCCGTGATCTTCCGCCGCGCGCCCACCGGATCAGGGAAGCACCCTCGGGGCAAGGAAGCCCCACCCTCCGGAACCCGCGCGTGGTTGCCGCGAGCGCTGCTGCTGGGCGCGGCCGTGCTGGCGGCCCAGGCGCTCTGGCTGCCCGCCAAGGCCGCCCTCGCCCAGGAGCTGCTGGCCTCGTCCTGGCGGCAGAGCCGGCAGGACGGGTCGCCGCACCGCCCCTGGCCCTGGGCCGACACCCATCCGGTCGCCCGCCTCGCGCAGCCGCGCCTGGGCATTTCGCAGGTGGTGCTGGCCGGCGATTCGGGCCGGCCGCTGGCCTTCGGTCCCGGCTGGGCGGAATCGAGTGCGGCACCGGGCAGCGCGACCGGCACCGTGGTCATCAGCGGCCACCGCGACACCCATTTTTCCTGGCTGCGCGACCTGCGCGACGGCGACACGGTGCGGCTGGAACACGCCGGCGGCGAACTTGAGTACCGCGTGGTCGGCACCGAGGTGGTGGACGCGCGGACGCACCGGCTCGCCCCGTCCGGCGACGATTCTCTGGTGCTGGTGACCTGCTGGCCCTTCGACGCCACCTCGGCGCGCGGCCCCATGCGCTACCTGGTCACGCTGGTGCCTTCGCGAGAAGAACTTATGACGCGGATCAACGCCGATCAACGCGGATCGAACTCCTTGAATTGAGGTGTCCGCGTCAAAAACTCATACGGCCGAAGATAGGAAAATCACCCCGTCCTCGTCGGCGTAGAGCCAGTGGCCGGGTTCGATGTGCACGCCGCCGATGTCGAGCGCGACGTCGCGCCGGCCCTTGCCGAGTTTTTCGGTCTTGCGCGGGCAGGTGCCCAGCGCCTTGACGCCCAGGTCGAGCCGCCCGATCGCCTCCGTGTCGCGGATCACGCCGACCACCAGCACGCCGGCCCAGCCGTTTTCCACCGCCATCGCCGCCAGGTTGTCGCCCAGCATCGATCGCTTCGTGGAGCCGCCGCCGTCCACCACCAGCACGCGGCCCTGCCCCGGCTCGGCGACGGCCTCGCGCACCCGCGAGTTGTCCTCGAAGGCCAACACGGTGCTGACCGGGCCGTGGAAGGCGATGCGGCCGCCGTAGTCGCGCAGCGGCAGGTCGAGCACCCGGGCGTCGTCGTGGGCGTCGCAGAGGTCGGCGGTCTTGAAGGCCATCGTTCGGCTCCCGCAGCAGATGGAAATCGTGGCGCCGCGCAGGCGCCGGTCGCCGCGGCTCAGCGCCGCGCGGCCGCCACTTCGGCGCGCATCTGCGCGATGACCGCGGCGTAGTCGGGCGCGTTGAAGATGGCCGAACCGGCGACGAAGGTGTCGGCGCCGGCGGCGGCGATCTCGCGGATGTTGTCGGCCTTCACGCCGCCATCGATCTCCAGGCGGATGTCCTTGCCCAGGCGGTCGATGCGCTCGCGCACGCGCTTGAGCTTGTCCAGCGCCGAGGGGATGAAGGCCTGGCCGCCGAAACCCGGGTTCACCGACATCAGCAGCACCAGGTCGAGTTCGGGCAATACGTAGTCCAGCACTTCCAGCGGCGTGGCCGGGTTGAGCACCAGGCCGGCCTGGCAGCCGTTGGCCTTGATCAGCTGCACGGTGCGGTGCACGTGTTCGCTGGCCTCGGGATGGAAGCTGACGAGGGTGGCGCCGGCCTTGGCGAAGTCCGGCACGATGCGGTCCACCGGCTTGACCATCAGGTGCACGTCGATCGGCGCGGTGACGCCGTGCTTGCGCAGCGCCTCGCA
>CAMLKR010000201.1 GCA_946480565.1 uncultured Arenimonas sp.
ACTTCAGCCATACCCCCTTGTCTACGTCGTCGCCACGTCTCACCTTCGCGAGCCGTTGGGATAAGCGCGTGCCCCCAGGAGGCACGAAAGCTCGCGATCCAAAGGAAACGGTGTCAGGCCAGTGTCAGGCCGAGTTATTGCACCCGGAGTTAAGTCGGCCTGACACCGATCCTTGCGGGCTGGCGAGCTTTGAGAACTCGATACCCCGGCCCTGAAGGTCCGCAGGTCGTCGTGCGTGAGGGCTCTCTGCGGCTTCGAAAACAGGGACGTTTTCGAAGAGCCTACATGGACGTATTCACGGCGTCCGCAGAGAGACCTCACGTACGGCGGCCTATCGCCAAGAACGAGCCCGGCGCCGAAGAAAAGGAAAATTCACGAGCACGTGACCTGCTTGCACCAGCAACCCAGGGAAGATCAGAGGGTGACTTCGGCCGGAAGCGACCACTCGGCCGGATAACGCGGCCCCAGGAAGACCAGGCCATTGGAGGGCGCCGTGGGGCCGGCGACGATGCGGTCGCGGCCGGCGAGCAACTGGCCAACCCAGGCCTCGGACTGCTCGCTCCGGCCGACGAGCAGCAGACTGCCGACAAAATTTCGGACCATGTGGTGCAGGAAAGCGTTGGCCTGCACCTCGATGATCACCCGGTCGCCCTCCCGCCGCACGCTGATCTCGTGCACGTTGCGGTTCGGGTGCGGTGCCTGGCAGTGCACCGTCCGGAACGCACTGAAGTCGTGCTCGCCGACCAGCGCCTGCGCCGCCCGGTGCATGGCCTCGGCGTCCAGCGGCTGCCGCTCCCAGGTCAGGTAGTCGCGCTGCATCGCCGGCCGGACCTTCCGGTTCAGGATCGTGTACCGGTAGCGCCGCGCCCGCGCCGAATACCGCGCGTGGAAATCCTGCGGCACCGGCTGGCACCAGAGGATGGCCACCCCGCCCGGCAGCCGGCTGTTGCCGCCCTGCTGCAGCGCATAGGGCGTGCGCACGGCGTCGGTGTCGAAATGCACGACCTGGCAGCGCGCATGCACGCCACTGTCGGTACGGCCGGCGCAGACCACGTCCAACGGATGGTCCACCACGAAGGACAGCGCCGTCTCCACGGCCGCCTGCACCGAGGCGCCATGGCTCAGCCGCTGCCATCCCTGGAAGCCGCTGCCGTCGTATTCGATGCCGAGTGCGTAGCGCATGCCGTGAAAAGTGAAGGGCCGGGGTGAGCCGGCCCTTCGTCCTGCCTTCGAGGTCGGAGCGCGAGGTTAGCCGATTTCCTTCAGCAGCCGCTGCGCCTCGGCGCGGCCGGCCGGGCCGGCCTCGGCCAGGACTTCCTCCAGCATGCCCTTGGCGCCGTCGATGTCGCCGATGTCCAGATAGGCCTTGGCGAGCTCGATCTTGGTCTCGCTGCCGTCGTCTTCCGCCGAAGGCTCGGCCGGGGCCGCGCTGAAATCGTCGGAAAAATCGCCGTCGCCGGGGATGTCGACCGCCATCGGTTCGAAATCGAGGTCCAGGTCCGGTTCGGGCGCGGGCGCCGCCACCGACGGCGGGACTGGCAGGGCCGGCTCCGGTGCGGCAGCGGCAACGGCGGCGGGTGCCGGCGGCAGCGGCGCGGGCGCGACCGGCGCCGCGGCGGCGGCCGGTTTGGCGGTGGCCGGGATCACGCCGGTGTCGCCGAACTTGGGCGTATTCCAGCCGGCCTGGCTGAACAGTGGATTGGTCGGCGACAGCGCCACGCCCATCACCACCGCCTCGCGCCAGCGCGGGTCGAGGGTGCTGCGGACGCGGATGCGCATCGCCTGCGCGGCGATTTCGTAGGCCGTGGTGTCGCCCTTCGAATACAGGTGGCGCAGCAGGCTGATGTGGGCCTCGAGGTCTTCCGGATGGGCATCGACCGCGGCGTGCAGCTGGGACAGCTTGGGATCGGCGTCGGCCGTGGCGGCCACGGCCGCGACCTCGTCGTCTTCGTCCGGCGCCGGCGTCGGCGCGCGTGCGCCGGCCAGGCTGGCGTGCAGGGCGTCGTCGTCGGAGATGCGGCGGCTGACCACCGGCAGCGGGCTGGCATTGCGGCGCCCGCGCAGGCCGAGCACCAGGCCGCCCAGCAGCACCAGGCCGGCGCCACCGAGCAGGAAGGGATTGAGGTACCAGGGCGAAGGGCCCACTGCCGGCGCCGGGGTGGCGGCGGCTTCGCTGGCCGCCGGTTCGCTGGCGGCCGGTGCCGGTGCGGCGGCGGCGCCGTCCTGGCCCAGGCGCTGCTGCAGCGCCTGCAGCTGGCTGTTCTGCAGCTCGATCAGGCGCTGGCTGTCGGCCTGCTGCTGTTCCAGCTCGGTCATCTGCGAGCGCAGTTCGGACACCTCCGCCTCGCGGGCGGCCAGGTCTTCGCGGGTCTGGGTGAGCTCGGCGCGCAGTTCCTTGCCGCCGCCGGTGCCGCTGGCGCCGGACTGCACGCCGCGGGCGGCCTGCTCGTCGCCCGAGGGCGGGACGATCTCCAGGCGGCCGTCCGCCGACGGCGCGGACGGACGGCTGGCCGGCCGCGACGGCGCCTCGGGGGCCGCGGCGACCGATTCGGCCGGCTGCGGCACCGGCTGGCGCCGCGCCTGCCAGGCCGCGGCCTGCTCGCGGACCAGGGCGGCGGCTTCCGCGGCGCCCAGGCTGGCGACTTCGTCGCGCGCGGGGATGCGCAGCACCGCGCCCTTCTTGAGCTGGTTGATGTTGTCGTTGATGAAGGCTTCGGGATTGGCCCGCTGCAGGGCCAGCATCATCTGGTTCACCGTCACCGAGGCATCTGGGCGGATCGAGCTGGCCAGGCTCCACAGCGTCTGGCCTTCGGTCACCGGGCCGTAGCTGTCGGCGGCCGCCGGGGCCGGGGATGGCGCCGGCACGGGCGCGGCCGCAACGGGTGCGGGCTCGGGCACCGGCTCGGGTTCCGGCGTCACGGGCGTCGGCTCGGGCGCGGGTTCCGGCGCCGCGGCGACCGGTTCCGGCTCGGGCTGGGCCGGCGCCGGTTCCGGCACGGGCTCGGGCAGGGGCTCGGGCGGCGCCGGGTCGAGTTCGGTGTCGGTGACCGACAGCGTGGGTGCTGGCTCTTCGACCGGCGCCACTTCGGCAGCGGCTTCGGGCTCGATCACCGGCGCGGGCGCCGGCGTCGGTGCGACGGCCACGGCCGGGGCTTCGAGCGGGCGGATCACCGCCGGCGCGATATAGGGCGGATCGACCAGGGCGCTGAACTCGCGCACCACGCTGCCGCGACCCCAGTTGGCTTCCAGCAGGAAGGTCAGGAAGGGTTCGTTGAAGCGGTCGGGCGTGGTGACGCGGATCACCGGCTGGCCGGCGGCGTTGCGGCCGACGCTCATCTGCAGGTTGGCGGTCAGGCCGACCGGACGCTCCAGCCCGACCCGGGCGAAGGCCTCCGGGGACGCGAGCCGGACTTCCAGTTCTTCGAGCTCCCCGGGCGCCGCCGACAGGATCGGGATCTCGGCGACGAGGGGCTGGTTGAGCCCCGACTTCACCTCGATCGGACCCAGGCCCAGGGCCTGGGCGCTGGACGCGCCCAAGGCCAGTGCCAAGGCCAGCGGTAGCTGCAAATGCCTGATGTTCACGCTTCAAATCTCCCCGAAGAAGGCTGGCGCGACCACTCCCCTGCAGCGGCCCCGACGGCTAGACCCGCCGAATATACCGGTCAGGAACGCTCTTTGACCACGAGTTCCGCCAGCTGCACCGCGTTCAGGGCGGCGCCCTTGCGGATGTTGTCGGACACGATCCAAAGATCCAGGCCGCGCGGGTGGGAGATGTCCTCGCGCAGCCGGCCGACGTAGACCGCATCGGTGCCGGCGGCGTGCGTGACCGGCGTCGGGTAACCGCCGGCGGCCCGTTCGTCCACCACTTCGACGCCCGGCGCAGCCTCCAGCAGCTGGCGCGCCTCGGCCACGGTCAGCTTGCGCCGGGTCTCCAGGTGCACGGCTTCGGAGTGGCCGTAGAACACCGGGACGCGCACCGCGGTCGGGTTCACCTGGATGCTGTCGTCGCCCAGGATCTTGCGGGTCTCCCAGACCATCTTCATTTCTTCCTTGGTGAAGCCGTTGTCCTGGAATTCGTCGATGTGCGGGATCAGGTTGAAGGCGATCTGCACCGGGAACTTGCCCGGCTCGTGGTTCTGGAAGTTGAGCATCGCCGCGGTCTGCTTGCCCAGCTCCTCCATGCCGCTGCGGCCGGCGCCGGACACCGACTGGTAGGTGCAGACGTTGATGCGCTCGATGCCGGCGGCGCGGTGCAGCGGCGCCAGCGCGACCAGCATCTGCATGGTCGAGCAGTTGGGATTGGCGATGATGCCGCGCGGGCGGTTCTTCGCGGCCTCGGGATTGACTTCGCTGACCACCAGCGGCACGTCGTCGTCGTAGCGGAAGGCCGAGCTGTTGTCGATGACCACCGCGCCGG
>CAMLKR010000202.1 GCA_946480565.1 uncultured Arenimonas sp.
TAGGGTGGCGCCGGCTCAAGGGAGACGGATCATGAGGATGCGCCTGTTGTCGTCCGCCTGCGGGATCGTGCTGGGACTCTGGTGTCGCGATGCGTGGGCGGGCGATCTGCAGGTGCCGGCGCCGCCGGCGCGCTGGACGCCGCAGGCCTTGAGCACCGATCAGTACGAGTCATCGCCGGTGTTCTCTCCCGACGGACGCGAGCTGATGTTCTTCCGGGCGCCCCCGGCGTTCGATCGATACCGGCTGCGCATGTCGCGTTGCGAAAACGGGCAGTGGAGTGAAGCCCGCGAACCCGCGTTCTCCGGCCCCGACGCTGCGCTGGAGACCGATCCCGCCTACAGTCCCGACGGCGGATGGCTTTACTACGCCAGCGACCGGGCGAACGCGGGCGATCTGGATATTTGGCGCGTGGCGCGCGGTTCCGACGGACAGTGGGGTGAACCTGAGCGCCTTCCGGGACCGGTCAACTCCCCACAGACCGAACTGCTGCCGCGCCCGCTGGCCGACGGCCGCCTGCTGTTCGGCTCGCACCGGCCCGGCGGGGTCGGGGGCAGGGATCTCTACTTCGCCACGCCGCGTGGCAATGGCCACTGGGAGGTCGAGCCGCTGCCTGCGCCGGTCAACACTGCCGGCGACGAGTACGAGGCCGACCTGTCGCGCGATGGCCGCGTGCTGGTGGTCGTGGCCCATCGCGGTGTGCGTTCGCACCTGTACGTGTACGACCTGGACGCCGACGACTGGCACGAGCGGGGTCGTGTGCCTGCGCGCGAGGACGTGTTCCAGGTCGGTCCCCTGTTGTCGCCCGATGCGAAGCGCCTGCTGTTCGCCCAAGCCGACGGGCCGGCATCGGGCGAGTTCTTCCTGGTCGAACTCGCGCCCGGCAGCGATCCCGCGTGGCCACCGGCCTGTGCCAGCCCGTACGAGGGCGCGCGCCACGGGGGCGAATCGCCCTGAACCACGCGCTGCCTGTCGCGAAACGCCGTCCGTGTCGCGGCGCATGCGATCCGGCTCGTGTAAGGTCCGGGCATGGCAACCCACAGGGAGTCGTGATGTCCGGCCTGCGTACGCTTTCGATCAGCCTTGCCCTTGCACTGTCGTGCGCCACCGCGCTTGCCGCCCGCGCCGCGGATTCCCCACGCCCCACTTATGCATGGACGACCACCGAGGCCTTCGACGTTTCGCGCGTGCCGGCGTACGCAGGGCGCCATGATGCGGTGTACGCGCGCATCGATGCGGACCTGGAGGCGCATGTCGCGCACCTGCAGCGCTGGGTGAGGCAGCGCTCCATCAGCGCGCAGGACGATGGCATCGATGCGATGGCGGCCATGGTCGCCGACGATCTGCGCGCCTTGGGATTCGATGAAGTGCGGCAGGTGGAGACGCCCGGCCATCCGGGCGTGCTGGGCTACTACGATGCGGGAGCCGCCCGCACACTGGTGGTGTACATGATGTACGACGTGCAGCCGGTGGAGAAGAACTGGCGCATCGACGACCCGTTCGCCGGATCGCTGGTGGAGAACGAGCACGGCACCGTGCTGATGGCGCGCGGCGCGACCAACCAGAAAGGACCGCAGCGGGCGTTCCTCAACGCACTGGACGCGATGATCAAGACCACCGGCACGCTGCCGGTGAACCTGTACGTCGTGGCCGAGGGCGAGGAGGAACTGGGCTCGCCGAACGTCGGACGGATCTTCGAGCCGTGGCTGGATCGCCTGCGCCAGGCCGACGGCGCCTTCTTCCCGATGAACATCCAGCGGCCCGACGGCTCCGCGTCGCTGAACCTGGGCGTGAAGGGCATCGTGTACTTCGAGCTGGAATCGAAGGGAGGCGCCTGGGGCGGGCCGGCCCGGTCCGAAGTGCATGGCTCGGTGAAATCGCTGGTGGATTCGCCCACGCTGCGGCTGGTGCAGGCGATCGCCTCCATGACCACGCCGGACGGCAACACCATCACCATTCCGGGTTACTACGCGCCGGTAACGCCGCCGACCGTGGAACAGCAGCGCCTGGTCAATGCGCTGGCAGCCGGCGCCGACGATGCGGCGCTGCAGCGCAGCCTGGGCGTGTCGCGCTGGATCGATGGGCTGACCGGACGCGAGGCCATCGTGCGCGACCTGTTCGAGCCGACGCTCAATGTGGATGGGCTGTGGAGCGGCTACACCGGCGCGGGCATGAAGACCATTCTGCCGCACATCGCGACGGCCAAGATGGACTCCCGCCTGCCGCCCGGTCTCGAGCCGGAGGATGCCTACCGGATGATCCGTGCGCACCTGGATGCGAAGGGCTTCGACGACGTCGTGATACGCCCCCTGTCCGGATATCCCGCCGCCTCCACGTCGGTCGACACTCCCCTGGTGCAGGCCATGCTGGGCGTGCTCAACAAGTACGGGGCCCCCGCGCGGGTGTCGCCGTGGCTGGGAGGCAGTGCGCCGTTCTACCAGTTCACGCGCACGCTGGGCCTGCCGTTCGTGTTCGGTGGGCTGGGATACGGCACCGGCGCGCACGGGCCGGACGAGTTCATGCTGATCCATCCCGCGCAGGGCGTGAAGGCGGCGGGCCTGGCCGACATCGAGAAGTCCTACGTGGACATCCTGCATGCGCTGTCGGAGGTTCGCTGAGACACGCGACGGCCGGGTTCGCATGCCATCGCCCGCCTTGGGGCGGGCGATGGCGGTGTGCGAATCCTAGGCGCGCAGCTCCACCACGGGCGTGAATCCGCCGAACACCATGCGCTGACCGTCGAACGGCATCGGCGGGTTGTCCTTGTTGGACGGATCCATGCGCGGGTCTTCCATCATCTTCTGCATGCCGGCATCGCGCGTGGCCTTGTCCGGCCACTCCACCCACGAGAACGCGACGGTCTCGTCGTCCTTCGCCTCCACCGCGCGGTAGAAATCCGTCTGCGTGCCGCGCGGCACGTCGTCGCCCCAGCCTTCGATGATGCGCGTGGCGCCGAAGCCCATGAAGATCGTGTCGAAGGTGGTGGCGTAATCGGTGAACGCGGCCTTGTCCTTCGTCGGCGCGGCGAGGATGAAGCCGTCCACGTAGGACGAAGGCGTGGCGCCGTCGCCCAGTTCCAGCGTCGGCACGAAGCCGCCATAGATCAGGCGCTTGCCGTCGAACGGCATGGGGTTGTTCTCCGGCGACATCCGCGGGTCGTCCATCATCTTCTTCATGCCCGCGTCGCGAGTCGGCTTGTCCGGCCATTCGATCCAGGAGAACACCACGCTTTCGTCGGGCTTGGCCTGCACGGTCCTGCGGAAGTCGGTGACCTTGCCATCGGGCACATCGTCCTCCCAGCACTCGATCACGCGGGTTGCGCCCTGTTCGATGAACACGGGGTCGCCGAGGCGGGCGTGGTCGATGAACTTCTGCTTGTTGGCGGTGGGCACGGCGGCCACGAAACCATCGATGTACGGCATGGGGAAACCTCCGGAAACACGGCGCCGGGATGACGCCTTCCTGAACATGACGAACGGGGAGGGCGGAATTCGACAGGCGGCTGGCCGGTGTCCGCCGACGTGGGCGTTCAACCTGCCACGATCAGGACGAAGGTGGCGTGATGGCGGTTTCTGCAACGGGCGCGGTGCCGCGCCGACCGGGCCTGTGGGGCATCGGCAGCGGCGCGTGGATGTGGGGCCTGGTGGCCCTGGTGGGCGTGGGCTTCTGGAAGACCTATTTCAGCAGGCTGGGTCTGGCCGACGCGGTCACGCATCTGCACGCCGGCCTGATGCTGGCCTGGATGGCGATGCTGCTGGTGCAGCCCTGGCTGATCCGCACGCGGCGCATGGCGCTGCACCGGCAGGTCGGCCAGTTCTCCTACGGCGTGATGCCCGGCGTGCTGCTGACGGCACTGTGGCTGTCGCAGTTGCGGATCGCGGCCGCGCCGCCGGAGATGTTCGGCCTGCAGTCGATGCTGCTGTACCTGGGCACCGCCGCGTCGCTGATGCTGGCGCTGTTCTGGGGCTTGGCCATCGTCCACCGGCGCGAACCGGCCCTGCACGCGCGCTACATGGTCGCAACGGCGCTGGTGATGATCGATCCGGCGGCCGCGCGCCTGATGCTGGCGTTGCTGCCCGAGGGCGCGCGTTTCAATCCGTCATGGGGTGGTTACGCGGTGACGCTTGCGATCCTGGCCGTACTGATCGTGTTCGATCGCGCAGCGCCGCGCGGACGCGGCGTTTTCCGCTTCGTCGCCGCGGTGTTCGCGCTGAACTTCGTGCTGATGCACGTGGTTCCGGGAACGCAGGCGTGGCAGTCGTTCGCGCACGGGTGGGCGGCGCTAGGCGGCTGAGTGCGATCTATCGCTGCATGCAGCGGCGGTAGCGTTCGTCCACGCGGGTGGCGAACCACGCGGTGGTCAGTTTGCGGGTGATCTTCG
>CAMLKR010000203.1 GCA_946480565.1 uncultured Arenimonas sp.
CCGACGGCGTGTTCCTGTCCAACGGCCCCGGCGACCCGGAGCCCTGCGACTACGCGATCGCCGCCATCCGCGAGTTCCTGGCGGCGAAGATCCCGGTGTTCGGCATCTGCCTGGGCCACCAGCTGCTGGGCCTGGCCGCGGGCGCGAAGACGCTGAAGATGAAGTTCGGCCACCACGGCGCCAACCATCCGGTGATCGACATCGCCAGCAGCCGGGTGATGATCACCAGCCAGAACCACGGCTTCGCCGTGGACGAAGGCACGCTGCCGGCGAACGTGCGGGTGACGCACCGTTCGCTGTTCGACGGTTCCAACCAGGGCATCGAACTGACCGATGCCCCGGCCTACAGCTTCCAGGGCCACCCGGAAGCCAGCCCGGGCCCGCACGACGTCTCGGGCCTGTTCGACAAGTTCATAACGATGATGTCGGCCAACCATTGAAACCTTGGGGAAGGTAAACATGAAAACCTTGCGCTGCTTGTTCCTTGCATTGATGTTTTGCGCGGCCGTCGCCGTGCAGGCGGTCGAAGTCCCGCTGGGCGACTTCTTCAAGGACCCGGAGTTCACCAGCGTCTCGCTGTCGCCCTCCGGCGAATACATCACCGTGTCGGTGCCGCAGGGCGACCGCACCGTGCTCGCGGCCTTCCGCGTCGCCGACATGAAGCTGGTCGGCAAGTGGGACTACGGCGAGAAGAAGCACATCGACCGCGTGCGCTGGGTCAACGACGAGCGTTTCTTCATGTTCGTCTCGCGCAAGGTCGGCCGCTACGACGCCCGCGTCGGCACGCCCGACGTCTACGCCAGCAACGTCGACGGCACCAAGCGCGCCGACATCCCGAACGGCGGCATGTACCAGATCGTGGACATGCTCTGGGACGACCCCAAGCACATCCTGGTCGCCCGTTCGGTCGACTCGGCCTACCTGTCGCGCATGAACGTCTATGACGGCGAGGTCCGCACCGTCGCCACCGCGCCGATCCGCTTCGGCACCTTCGTGCTCGACCACGAGGGCGAGGTCCGCTACGCCGTCGGCCAGGAAGAGAACAACGACAGCGTCACCCTGCGCCGCAACGGCGACTCCTGGGTGACCCTGCACCGCTCGGAGATGGGCGGTTCCACGCGCATGCCGCTGGGTTTCGACGCCGACAACAAGCGCGTCATCTTCCAGGTCAGCGACAAGGGCGAGCCGGCCCGCATCGTGCTGTCCGACCCGAGCGCGGGCGGCGGCACCGAGGTGCTGCTGAGCAAGAACCCGAACGTCGAGGCCAACGGCTGGCTTGCCAGCAGCGACGAGCGCCATCTGCTGGCGGTCAGCTACCTCGACGGCACCCCGGGCTACGACTTCGTCAACAAGGACCACCCGGAGTCCAAGGTCTACGCCGGCCTGATCAACGCCTTCCCGGACCACGCGGTGAACTTCGGCGGCATCAGCCGCGACGGCCGCTTCATCCTGATGCGCGCCTACAGCGACGTCGACCCGGGTTCCTTCTACCTGTTCGACCGCCAGACCGGCCAGGCCAAGTTCCTGCTGTCGGCGATGGAGTGGATCAAGCCCGAGCAGATGTCGCCGATGGAGCCGATCACGGTGATCGCGCGCGACGGCACCAAGCTGCACGGCTACATCACCGTGCCGCGTTTCAGCGAGGGCAAGAACCTGCCGCTGATCCTGCACCCGCACGGCGGCCCGCACGGTCCGCGCGACCAGTGGGGCTTCAATCCGGAAGTCCAGTTTCTGGCCAACCGCGGCTACGCGGTGCTGCAGATCAACTTCCGCGGCTCCGGCGGCTACGGCAACGCCTTCGAGCGCATGGGCTACCGCAACTGGGGTACGACCATGATCAACGACATGACCGACGCGGTTGACTGGGCGATCAAGGAAGGCATCGCCGACCGCGGCCGCATCTGCACCTACGGCGCCTCCTACGGCGGCTACGCGGCGCTGCAGACGGTCGTGCGCGAGCCGACCAAGTACCGTTGCACCATCGGCTACGTCGGCGTCTACAGCCTGCCGCTGATGTTCAAGGACGGCGACATCCCCGAAGAGGAATCCGGCCGCAACTTCCTCAACCGCGTGATGCCGGCGACGCTGGCCGAGCAGCAGGCGCAGTCGCCCGCCTACAACATCGACAAGATCAACATCCCGGTGATGCTGGTGCAGGGCGCCAAGGACCTGCGCGTGCCGATGTCGCAGTACGAGGCCCTGCTCGAGGGCCTGACCAAGGCCGGCAAGCCGCCGGAAGTGACCATTGTCGAGGAGAAGGAAGGCCACGGCTTCTACGACTACCAGAACCAGGTGGACCTGTTCACGGCGGTCGAGAAGTTCCTGGACAAGCACACCGCCCCGGCCAAGCCGGCGGCCGGCGCGCCCTGAGGCTGCCGTCATGACTCCTGCGTCCCTCCGCAAGGTCTGCCTCACCGTCAGCCTCGTGCTGGCGGTGGGGCATGCCGTCGCCGCCACCGGGCCGGCGGCCAGCCACGAACAGCGGGTCGAACGCCTGACCGACTCGATGGTGGTGCTGATGCCCTTCGGCACCGTGTTCGAGTCCATCGCCGCCGCCGACCCGAAGTGGCCGGTCGGCGACAAGGTCGACGACTACCGCGCGTCCGACCTGATCTGCCTGCGCAACGAGCTTTCCGCCAAGGGTTATCGCCGATACACGCTCGGCCTGGTGCGGGACTACGCCAAGGCCAACCCGGAGCGCCTGGACGGCGACATCGCCCTGGTGGAAAGCGGCGTGGCCGAGATGTTCGGCAAGCTGGTCCTGGCCGGCGCCGACGGCGAACGCACCGGCGTGCAGGCGAACCCGGACGAGGTGCTGGCCGGCTATTCGCCCGAGCAGCTGGAGTCCTTCATGACCTTCTTCACCGCCCAGGAATACGCGGCCCTGCGCAAACTGGCCGGCCTGGGCGACCAGCTCAGCGTCGAGAAGTCGGCGGAAGAGAACGAGGCCGCCGGCGAACAGGTCGGCACCGACCTGGCCAGCAAGCTGATGTTCCGCGCCTTCGACACCTGCGGCGTCGCCCTGCCGTGACCCTCCGCCGCCCCGCCACTTCCATGGGAATGCACTGAATGGCCAGCAGGACCAGTACACGCGGCAAGCGCGGCGGATCGGCGATCGGCGGCGCGCTGTTCTGGGTTTTCACGCGCCTGGTGCTGCCGCTGGCGCTGGTCTACGCGGTGTTGTGGTGGCGCACCGGGGTGGTGATCGACCGCCAGCTGGACGCGCTGCGGCCCTACATGGACATCCGCCGCGGCAGCACCGTGCTCGGCCTCAACGGCGACGTCGGCATCCGCGACCTGGTGCTGCAGCCGCAGCCCGGTTCGCCGATGCCCGCGATCCGGGTCACGGCCGACCGCGCCGTGGTCCGCACGCCCGGCATCCTCTGGGTGCTGCGGGCGGCGACCATCGGCGTGCCGGACGAGATCCCGTCGCGTTTTGGTTTCAGCCTGACCGGTGCCGGCGTGGACGGGTCGACGGAGGCGCTGGACGCAGCCATGGTCGGCGGGCACGTGATGTTCCCCTTCGACCTGGCGGGCTGCGAACCCGGCATGAGCCTGGACGTCGCCAATGCCCTGGGCCTGCGCGAGGCCAGCAGCAATTTCGCCTTCACCATGGAATACGGCGGCGCCGACCACCTGCGCCTGCGCATCGAGGCCGAGACCCCGGAGCAGGCCCTGCTGGCCGGCGACATCAGCCTGAGCCTGGGGCCGGGCAGCGAACCCTCGCTGCGGCTGGCCACCGCCGGTTTCGAGTCCCTGAACCTCGTCATCGAGGACAAGGGCTTTGGCGCGCGCCGCAACGCCCATTGCGCCAAAAAACTGGGCCTGGCCCCCGAGACTTTCGTCGAGCGGCACCTCGAGGCCGTGCGCGGCCTGTTCGCGGCCGATGGCCTGGTGCCCGGCGCCGCGATGGACCAGGCCTATGCCGGTTTCGTCCGCGACGGCGGCCGGCTGACGATCCAGGCGCGTCCGCTGCGCCCGGGGCCGCTGATGCAGCTGCAGGGCGTCGGGCTGGAGGATCTGGGTCTGTTCATGGATGCCTCGGTGAAGCACAACGACAACTTCACCGCGCCCCTGTCCTTCCTGCCGGCCGACCAGTTCGCGGTGGCGACGCCGGCGGACACGCCGGCCGCGGCCGCCGCGCCTGCCGCGCCTGCCGCGGATGCGGCCGCGGTCCCCGCGACCGGTGATGCCGCGAGGGCTTCCGCGGGCCTGGAACCCGGCGCCGAGATTCCCTACGAGGACCTGCCCAGGCACATCGGCGCCGAGGTCGAGGTCAGCACCAACATCGGCACCGTCCGTCGCGGCGTGCTCACCGGCGCCAGCTCGATCAGCATCATCCTCCGGCTGGCCCCGG
>CAMLKR010000204.1 GCA_946480565.1 uncultured Arenimonas sp.
TGCCGGCGTTCAGCCGTGACCCGCCGGGGACCGGCGGGAACTTGTTAGCTTATACCAAGGGACCTGGTTTACCAACCGATCAACGGCTGATCTGGGCCAGGGCTTTCTGGGCCTGTGACCGGGTTCCCGGATCCTTCGCAGCCTCACGATACGCCGCCTGGGCAGCCGCCGTGTTGTCCATGTAGTACTCGGCCCGGGCGATGGTCATCCAGGCTTCGCCGGGGTTCTTCAGGCCCTTGGCCAGCGCCTGCTGGGCCGCCGCCTTGGCCTCGGCGTTGCGGTCTTCCTGGCCGAGCACCTGGCCCAGGAACAGCGAGAGTTCGCCATCGGTCGCCAGCGGCGCGCCCTTCTGCGCGGCGGCGATCGCGGCCGGGATGTTGTCGCTGTAGTAGTGGGCCTGGGCGAGCACCGCATAGGTCTTGCCGTCGGCCGGCAGGATGTTCTTGGCCAGGCCTTCTTCGATCACTTCCGCGGCTTCCTTCTCGCGCTGCATGCCGAAGTAGGTGCTGTACAGGCGCTGGTAGTCGTTGGCGTCGGTGAGCATGCCGCGCTTGCGCGCGCCGTCGAGCAGGGTGACGGCCTTGTCCTGCATGTCGGCGTTGCCGTACAGGGTGGCCAGGTTGAGCAGCGCGCGCTTGTCGTCCGGGTTCTTGGCGTGCAGGGCTTCGGCGGTGGCGATGGCGGCGCCGTCGTTGCCGGTTTCAGCATAGGCCGACAGCAGCATGTTCATCGACTGCTGGTCTTCGCCGTCGGTCTTGAGTTCGATCGCGCGCTTGAGCGGGGCGATGGCCTCGGCGTACTTGCCGGCGTTGTAGAGGTTGGCGCCCTGCAGGGCGAACACCTCGGGCTTGGTGGTCTTGGTCTCGTCGACCACGCGCTGCAGCAGCACCGCGGCTTCGTCGTTGCGGTCGGTGTTGATGTAGACCGAGGCTAGGCTGAGCATCGCCGAGTAGTGGTTGTCGTTCGGCAGGCCGTTCTCGTCGATGGCGCGCTTGAGGTAGTCGATCGCCTGCTCGTCGTTGCCGAGGTCGATCGAGGCGCTGCCGGCCAGCAGCAGGGCGATGCCGCGGTCGTAGGCCTTGGCCAGCTTGTTGTCGAGGATGGCCTGGGCGGCGGCGATGGTTTCCGCTTCCTTGCCATCGGCGTTGTAGGCGTCCTGCAGCTTCTGGATCTGCTTGGACAGGCGCTGGGTGTACACCGCCTCCGGCGATTCGCGGGTCGCGTCCGGATACATTTCGGCCGGCTCGTCCTTCTTGGAGCGGCGCGCCGCGTCGGCGTCGGCGGGCGACAGCGAGGTCGCCAGGAAGACGAGCGCAGCCAGCTTCAGGGGGTGCAGTGACTTCATAAAAACTCCTTTCAATCGCGCCCCGCGCGATCATGGGCCAACAAGGGTAACGGGGAAGGCACCGCCGGCTCAAGCCGATGGCTGGCCGGAATTCCCCTTCGCCCCCGTACTGTCATCTCTTGGGCGCAAGCTTGCCGGCTGGCGCCGGCGACGATCTTAAAACCGCGTTAAGGCGCCCGGCGCCGTTCAGCCGGTGGTGGGAAAGTTCGCCAGCGCGAAAGCGACGCGCTCGGCCGGGTCCTTCGACATGCGGCCCTGGTCGCGCAGCGCCTCCACCTTGTGAAGACGGTGTTCGAGTCCGTTGCCGTTGGCCATCTGGATGGCCAGGCCGGGGCGCGCATTGAGCTCGAGGATCAGCGGGCCCTTGTCGCGGTCGAGCACGAAATCAACGCCCACGTAGCCCAGTCCCGACAGCTCGTAGCAGCGCGACGCCATCTGCAGCAGGTCGTGCCAGTGCGGGATGGAGAGGCCGACGATGCTGTGTTCGGTATCCGGGTGGTCGCGGATGATCTCGGTGCCCCAGACACCGCGCTTGGTCTTGCCGGTGGGGATGTCGATGCCGACGCCGATCGCGCCCTGGTGCAGGTTGGCCTTGCCGTCCGACAGCCGCGTGGGCAGGCGGATCATCGCCATCACCGGATAACCCAGGAAGACGATGATGCGGATGTCGGGCACGCCCTTGTAGCTGACGTTGTCGAAGATTGGATCGAACTGCACACAATATTCGACGATCAGGTGGTCGGGCTGGCCGCCCAGCGAGAACAGCCCGGACAGGCCGTTGGACAGGTGGTGTTCGAACTCCTCGCGGCTCATCAGCGAGCCGTTGGCGCGCCGGTACTTGTCGCCGCGCCGGCCGGAGATGACCAGGATGCCGTCGCCACCGGAGCCGTGCGCGGGTTTCACGACGAAACTCTCGCGGCACTTGAGCTTCTCGTGCAGCTCGGCGATCTCGTGTTCCTCGCGCACCACGGCGTAGAGGTCCGGCACCGGCAGCCCGGCCTGCAGCGCCAGCTTCTTGGTCAGCAGCTTGTCGTCCACGCGCGGGTAGAACTTGCGCGGGTTGTGCATCAGCACGTAGTGGGCATTGCGCTGGCCGATGCCGACCAGGCCGATCTGGCGCAGGCGCTTGGCGACCCGGAAGGGATTGAACCAGCCCACGGCGTCAGGCCTTGGCGCCCGGCGTGGCGGTATCGGTCGCGTCGCTGGCGGCCGGCGGCGGCACGATCGGATCGGGTTCGCGGGCGAGCGCCCGGAAACGGAACAGCTCGTTGAGGCGGTAGCCCGAGTAGCGGCCCAGCAACAGCGCCAGCGCGAACAGCACCAGCAGCACTTCGGGATAGACGAAGACCAGGTGCTCCAGGCGCGGCCAGCTCATCACCACGTAGGCCAACGCGGCGACGATGAGGGTGCCGATGCCTTCGCGGATGGCGGTGCCGGCGCCACGCTCGTCCCAGGCCACCGACATGCGCTCGATGGTCATGGCCATGATGACCATCGGGAACAGCGCCACCGACAGGCCGACCTCGATGCCCAGGCGGTTCGACAGCACGCTTACCGCGGCCATCAGCAGCACCACCAGGATCAGGATGGCGGTGAGGCGCGGCACCAGCAGCAGCCGGAGCCGCTCGAGGTAGAAGCGCACCAGCAGGCCGAAGCCGACCACCACCACGAACAGCGAGATGCCGGCGACCAGCGCCGTCTCGCGGAAGGCCAGGGCGATCAGCACCGGCATGAAGGTACCGTAGGTCTTGATGCCGACCAGGTTGCGCAGCAGCAGCATGATGAAGGCGCCGATCGGCACCATCAGCAGGATGCGATAGGTTTCCTGCGCCTGCAGCGGCAGGCTCAGCAGCGAGTAGCGCACCAGGTTGGCGTCCTGCACTTCCAGGCGGCGCTCGGCGGTGGCCATGGCGTCGGCGAGGTTGCGGCTCACGGTGAACATCAGCGCCGACGGCGGCTCGCCGTCGATCGACAGCAGCGGTTTGCCGCTGGCGCTCCAGGTGAACAGGTCGGGCGGGGTGCCCTCGGCGGCGGTGCGCGGGTCGAGGGTGGTCCAGGCCAGGCCGTCGTGCACGATCAGCCAGGTCTGCATGCGCGCCTCGAGGTCGGCCTCGGCGTCGGTCAGCTGGATCCCGTAGATGACGCGCGCGGGGATGTTGCGGGTGGCCAGCAGCTGGACGATGAAGCCGCTGCGTGCGACGTCGTCGTTGCCGTAGCGCTCGGCCAGCAGCTTCACCTCTTCGCTCAACTCGCCGCTTTCGCCGAGGCGGCGCACGAGTTCACGGGCGAAGGTGACGGTGTTGGACGAACGGTCGCGCACCTGGTCGAGAAGCGTCTGCGCGGCAGTGGCATAGGGTTCTTCCAGAACCGGCGGCTCGCCGATGACCGGATCGAATTCCAGCGCGGTCTGCTGGTGGTCGTCGGCGCGCACGATGGTGGCGCGGTAGTACAGGTCCTGTTCGCCCAGCGCGCGCCGGATCGCCCACTGCACCTCGCGGCCGTCGGCGTTCGCCTCCTCGAGCTGGGAGTAGTTGCGGGCCACGAACCGTTCGTCGAGCACGGTGTAGCCGGGCGTGTTGGCGGGCAGCTGCAGGGTGACGGTGTTGGCGCCCTTGCGCGGCTGGTATTCGACGTGCGCCTGTACGGTCCAGACCTGCACCTGGGCGTCGGGCTGCAGCGGGAACTTGAGCACGCTCCACTTGTAGTACATCGCGGCAACCGCGACCGCGACGATCGCGAAGGCCAGCAGGTAAAGGTGGCGTTTGCTCATGTTGTTTCCGGTGTCCCCGTGCGCGGTCTCGGGCCCGCTTCTTGTCGGTCGGGGCGGGCGTCGCGGCAGTTTACATGACCGGCCGGAAGCCGGAACGGGCGGGCCAGGGCCCGCCCGCCGGGGTCAGACGTCGAGGTTGGCGACGCGCAGGGCGTTGTCTTCGATGAACTCGCGGCGCGGTTCGACCACGTCGCCCATCAGGGTGGCGAAGATCTGGTCGGCGGCGAC
>CAMLKR010000205.1 GCA_946480565.1 uncultured Arenimonas sp.
GAAGGGCGAGTCGCTGGCGACCATCGCCGCCGCCGAAGGCCTGCGCTACAACGCACTGCCGGGGCTGCGTCGTGGCATGCCCATGCCGACCGCAGAAGCCAACGAGGCGATCTTCGCTGCCGGGCGCCCTGCGCAGGGCAAGATCACCGCCGGCAAGGTCGCGCTGGGCAACGGCGCCTATGCCGTGTTCACCGTCGACAAGGTGACCGAGGGTGATATCGCGCAGATGCCGGCCGAAGAGCGCGAGGGCATGCGCCAGCAGATGGCCCAGCTCAACGGCGGCATCGCGACGCAGGCCTACGTCGATGCGCTGCGCAAGCGTTTCAAGGTCAAGGTGTTCGAAGAGCGCCTCTGAGGCGCCGCCTTCGCATCCGACCGGAATCCCGCCGCAAGGCGGGATTTCCTTTTCTGCGTCGGAAATGCCGGCGCGTGGAGCTCAACCGGCCGCGTCGTCCAGCTTCAGCACCATGCCCGGGCGAAGGACGGCATCGGTCTTCAGGCCATTGAGTCGCAGCAGCCGTGCCGGCGCAATGCCGTAACGGCGGCCGATGCTCCAGGCGGATTCGCCGCGCTGGACGGTGTGCGTGCGCGCCGGGGCGGTGGACGGAGGGGCGGGCTCGGAGGCGGCATCGAGCGCCGCGATGCTCCCTTGCGGGGCCGGCTCCGTGCCGGTACCCGTCGGCGCAAGCAGGCGCAGCGGTTTGCTGCCGCGGGTGAAACGGCCTGCCAGCGCCGGATTGAGTCGTGCGAGCAGCGCGGCGGACTGTTGCCGTTCGCGGGCCCAGGAGGCGAGGGTCGCATCGCCGGGCAGTTCGTGCGCCGCCAGCCGTGGCACCGGACGATCGAGCTCTCTGAGCCACGCGTCGCGGTCGTCGGCCTGCTGGAAGATGCAGGCGAGCGCATGCAGCTTTTCCACGTAGGCGTAGGTGATGCCGGACAGTCCGGGCAGTTCCGCCGGCCGGGCATTGCGCGCATTCATGCCTGCGCGGCGCATCGATTGCAGTACCCGGTACTCGCCGGCGTTGTAGGCCATGACGGCCAGCCGCCAGTCGCCGCCGAACATGCCGTGCAGCGTCTTCAGGTACCGCACCGCGGCCTGGGTGGAGTCCACCGGCGAGAGCCGGCCGTCGTAACCGGCGCGCATCGGCACGCCATGGTTGCGTGCGGTGATGCCGATGAACTGCCACAGGCCGGCCGGCCCATTGGGATTGCGCGCGCCGGGTTTGTAGCCGCTCTCCACGAACGGGATCAGCGCGAATTCCGTGGGCAGTTGCGCCTCGCGCAGGGCGTCCACCACGTAACCGAACAGGGGCAGCACGTCGTCCTCCGCCCGTGCCAGCTGCCTGGGCGCGTGGCCGAAGTGCTTCTTCCAACGCCCGCTCGTCGCCTGGCTGTCGCATTCGGGGTCGGCCAGGCCCTCGCGGAAGCGCTGGTAGATGTCCAAGCCGCTGCGTTGGTGACTGGCGGAAATGCCAGTGGCATCGGGCGCGGCGACGGAGGCCTCCGATGGTGCCTCCGCCGACGCGGGTGGCTCCGCCAGGGCGGCGGACGCCGACAAGCTCCAAGTCGATGCCAGCAGGGCAAGACGCAGCGCGTGGCGGCCGTTCATGCGCGGAAATCGTTCTTCCAATGCCGCAGCGTAGCGAACGTCTCCACCCGATCGGCCGGCGCACGTCCCAGGCGATGGGTGACCGCGGTGATGAGGGCGTCCTCGTCCACCCGCAGGAAGGGGTTGGTCGTCGCCTCGCCGGCCAGCGTCACGGGGAGGGTGGGTCGGCCGGTCTGGCGCATGGTGCGGGCGTCCTCGATGCGTCGGCGCAGGGCCGGGTTGTGCGGATCCACGGTGGTGGCGAAGGCGGCATTGGACAGGGTGTATTCGTGACCGCAACAGACCAGCGACGCGGGCGGCAGCGCCGCCAGCCGGTCGAGCGAGGCGAGCATCTGCGCGGGCGTACCTTCGAACAGGCGGCCACAGCCGAGGCTGAACAAGGTGTCCCCGCAGAAGAGATGCGGAGCGGTGCCGGGGCTGCCTCCGTGGAAGGCGATATGGCTGCGCGTGTGCCCCGGCACCTCCAGCACGGACAGGCGCCAGTGTTTCACCTGCACCACATCGCCTTCGCCAACGCGGTCCGATGCCTCGGGAATGCGATCGTCGCGCGGGGCGAATACCGGCAGCGTCGGCCAGCGCGCACGCAGGGCGGCGATGCCGCCGGCGTGGTCGGGGTGGTGGTGCGTGACCAGGACGGCGGCAGGCCACAGACCGTTGCCGGTGGCGGCGAGCACGGGCGCGGCATCGCCGGGATCGATCACCAGCGCATCGCCTTCGTCGTCGACCAATGCCCAGATGTAGTTGTCCTCGAAGGCGGGCAGGGCGAGCAGGCGCATCGGGGGCGGACTCCGGACGGGACGGACGCCCGGGGGCGGCGTCCTCTACAATCCGAACATGCCTGCCTTCGCGTTTGCCCGTCAACCCGATGCCCTGGCGTGGTTCGGGACGGGCCGCGGCGGACCGGTCCTGGCCTCCGAGCGGGCCCGGGTCAGCCAGGCGCTCACCAGCAGGACGCCGGGGCCGTGGCTGTGGGTCTGCCCGGACGGTGGGCAGCACGTGCCCGCCGAGGACATCCCCACCATGCGCGGCCTGTGGCTGCGCGCGAAGGCGGGGACACCGCGCCTGGCCGGGCAGGTACGTTGCGGCCTGCCGTTGCCGCTGCCGACCGAGGCGGTGGCCGTGATCGTGCTGCAGCACGTGCTGGATGCGGGCGACCCGCAGCCGCTGCTGCAGGAGTGCGCCCGCGTGCTCGAGCCCGGCGGACGGCTGTGGCTGTTCGTGTTGAACCCGTGGAGCCCGTATCGGCTGCGCTGGCGCAGCACCGGCCTGGCTGCCCGGGCCTTGAGCCAGTGGCACCTGCAGCTGGCCGCGGCGGGTCTCACGACGGCCGAACACGTCCTTCACTACGGCCCTGTCTGGCGTGGCGTCCCCGACGCCCCCGGCCACGGCCCCGCGTCCCTGCGTGCGGCCCGCCTGCTTGTCGCGGAAAAGCGCGTGGCGGGCATGATTCCCCCGGCTCCGGTGGCGCGCGCCTGGCGCGCCGCACCGGCGGCCTGACCTTAATTGCACGAGGACACATGAAGCACGTCAGCATCCATACCGATGGCTCCTGCCTGGGCAATCCCGGCCCCGGCGGCTGGGCCGCGCTGCTGCGCTACGGCGACAAGGAGCGTGAACTGGTCGGCGGCGAGGCGCAGACCACCAACAACCGCATGGAGCTGATGGCGGCCATCGCCGCGCTGGAAGTGCTGACGGAAGGTTGCCGGGTGACGCTGCACATCGATTCGCAGTACGTGCGCCAGGGCATCACCGAATGGATGCCGGGCTGGGTACGACGCGGCTGGAGGACGGCCGGCGGCGACCCGGTGAAGAACCGCGACCTGTGGGAGCGTCTGCATGCCGCCACCGGCCGGCACACGATCGAATGGAAGTGGGTCAAGGGCCACAATGGCGATCCGGACAACGAGCGCGTCGACGTGCTGGCGCGCAATGCGGCGGTGCGGTTCCGCAACGGGGCGGTGGCATGACGATGGCGGTGATGCCCGGCCAGATCGTCGCCGAGACGCCGCGCCTGTGCCTGCATGCCATGTCCGATCGCAATGACGACGACGCGGCGCTGATGCTCGCGCTGCTCAACGACCCGGGCTTCATCCGCCATATCGCCGACCGCGGCGTGCGCACGCTGGACCAGGCGCGTGCCTACCTGCGTGACGGCGCGCTGCGGAGCTATGCGGAGCATGGCTTCGGCATGTACGCGGTACGGCGCAAGGACACCGGTGCGCTGATCGGCAACTGCGGCCTGGTCCGACGCGAGGGGCTGGACGGCCCCGACCTGGGCTACGCACTGTTGCCCATGCATGCCGGCCGGGGCTTCGCCCACGAGGCTGCGCAGGCGGTCATCGCCGACGCTGCCACGCGGCTGCGGCTTGGCCGCCTGCAGGCCATCGTCAATCCCGACAACGTCGCTTCGATCGGCTTGTTGCAGAAGCTGGGATTCGAATTCGACAAAATGATCGTGTTGCCGCACATCGAGCATGCGCTCGACCTGTTCCACCTGCCCCTGCCCAAGGAAGCCTCCGCCTGATGCGCCAGATCGTCCTCGACACCGAAACCACCGGCCTGGAGTGGAAGAAGGGCAACCGCGTGGTCGAAATCGGCTGCGTGGAGCTGATCGAGCGCCGGCCGACCGGACGGACCTACCACCAGTACATCAATCCGCAGCGCGAGTTCGAGCAGGGGGCGGCCGAGGTCACCGGCCTCAGCCTGGAGTTCC
>CAMLKR010000206.1 GCA_946480565.1 uncultured Arenimonas sp.
ACGCGCACGTCGAGGCGCCGACCGGCGGCTCGGTGATCCTGGCGGCGATCATGCTCAAGATCGGCGGCTACGGTTTCCTGCGCTTCACCCTGCCGATCGTGCCCGATGCCGGGCAGGAGTGGGCCTGGCTGGTGATCGGCCTGTCGCTGGCGGCGGTGGTCTACGTCGGCCTGGTGGCGCTGGTGCAGGAGGACATGAAGAAGCTGATCGCCTATTCGTCGGTCGCGCACATGGGTTTTGTCACCCTGGGCACCTTCATCGCCTTCGCGCTGGTGCGCGAGCTGGGCAACACCGACGCGGCGCAGCTGGGCCTGCAGGGCGCGATGGTGCAGATGATCTCGCACGGCTTCATCTCCGGCGCGATGTTCTCCTGCGTCGGCGTGGTCTACGACCGCATGCACAGCCGCATGATCCGCGACTACGGCGGCGTGGCGAACACCATGCCCTGGTTCGCGGCCTTCTTCGTCTTCTTCGCGATGGCCAACTCGGGCCTGCCCGGCACGTCCGGCTTCGTCGGCGAGTTCATGGTCATCCTGGCCGCGTTCCAGCACAACGTCTGGGTCGCGTTCGGCGCCGGCTTCACTCTGATCCTCGGCGCGGCCTACACGCTGTGGATGACCAAGCGGGTGATCTTCGGCGACGTCGCCAACCACCACGTCGCCGAACTCACCGACATCAACGGTCGCGAAGCCCTGGTGCTGGGCGTGTTCGCCCTGGGCACTCTGGCCCTGGGCGTCTATCCCAAGCCGCTGACCGACCTGATGGAAGCACCGATCGCGCAGCTGCTGACCCAGCTCGCCGCCACCAAGCTTTAAGGAAGCCACGATGGCCCTGCCGATGCCCACTGTTGCCGACCTGCTGCCCCTGGGGCCGGAGATCTTCGTTTGCGGCGCGGCCTTCGCCCTGCTGATGGTCGACCTGTTCCTGTCCGACCAGCGGCGCGGCCTGACCCATTTCCTGGCCCTGTTCATCCTGGCCGGCGCGGCCGTGCTGACCGCGCGCGACATGGCGATGGAGCCGGTGTACGGCTTCGCCAACCTGTTCGTGCGCGACACCGCCAGCGACGTGCTGAAGCTGGCCGTCTACCTGGTTGCCGGTGCGTCCTTCGTCTACGCCAAGCCCTACCTGCAGGACCGCGGCCTGTTCAAGGGCGAGTTCTACGTGCTGGGCCTGTTCGCGGTGCTGGGCATGATGCTGATGATCTCGGCCGGCAGCATGCTCACCGTGTACCTGGGCCTGGAGCTGCTGGCCCTGAGCTCCTACGGCCTGGTCGGCATGGACCGCGACAACCCGCGCTCGTCCGAGGCGGCGATGAAGTACATCGTGCTCGGCTCGATGGCCTCGGGCCTGCTGCTGTACGGCATGTCCATGGTCTACGGCGCCACCGGCAGCCTGCAACTGGGCGAGATCCACGCCGCCGCGGCCAGCACCGGCGACCGAACCCTGCTGCTGTTCGGCGTGGTCTTCATGCTGGTCGGCATCGCCTTCAAGTTCGGCGCCGCGCCGTTCCACATGTGGCTGCCCGACGTCTACCACGGCGCGCCGACCGCGATCACGCTGTTCATCGGCTCGGCGCCCAAGCTCGCGGCCTTCGGCATGGCCTACCGCCTGCTCGAGGCCGGCGTGGGTCCGCTGGATCCCTACTGGCAGGACATGGTGGCCTGGCTGGCCGCGCTGTCGCTGGTCATCGGCAACCTGGTCGCGCTGGTGCAGGCCAACCTCAAGCGCATGCTGGCGTACTCCACCATCTCGCACGTCGGTTTCCTGTTCATGGGCCTGGCCCACGGCGGCAACCTCGGCTACTCGGCGGCGATGTTCTACGCCATCAGCTACGCGATCATGTCGGCCGCCGCCTTCGGCGCCATCATCGCGCTGTCGCGCAAGGGCTTCGAGTCCGAGAACATCGACGACTTCAAGGGCCTGTGGTCGCGCAACCCGGGGCAGGCCGTGCTGGTGCTGTTCGTGATGGCCTCGCTGGCGGGCGTGCCGCCGTTCCTGGGCTTCTGGGCCAAGCTCGAGGTGCTGCTGGCGGCGCTCGACGCCGGCCTGATGTGGCTGGCCCTGGTCGGCGTGGTCTGCGCGGTCATCGGCGCCTTCTACTACCTGCGGGTGATCAAGGTGATGTTCTTCGACGAGCCGGAAGGCGAGGGCGCGAAGCTGCATCCCGACAGCCACCTGCGGGCGATGTTCGCCGTCAATGCCGCGGCCCTGCTGGTGCTGGGCCTGTTCGCGGACACCATCCTGGCCTGGTGCGGACTGGCTTTTCCGTCCTGAACGGTCCGGTCGAGATTGGGCTTGCGCCGGATTCGCCCGGCCCCCTATAATGCGCGTCTACTGCTGCGGGGTGGAGCAGTCTGGCAGCTCGTCGGGCTCATAACCCGAAGGTCGCAGGTTCAAATCCTGCCCCCGCTACCAGTTTCTGGCGATGTCTCCGAAAGGAATCACCGCTCAGGCTTTTTCCCTCGGGTCGGCCCATTCGGCGGCCCCGGGAAGCCGGAACCTGGATGTACCGGAAAAGGGCCTCACGGCCCTTTTTTGTTTTCGAAATTCGAGATCGCGAAGGCGACAGGACCGAACCGATGACCGGCAAGGCGACCGAAATCAGCGAACTGCTCGCGCCCACCGTGGCGGCGCTCGGGCTGGAGTTGCTGGGCGTGGAGTTCGCGCCCACCGGCAACAGCGCGATGCTGCGCCTGTACATCGATGCGCCCGGACGCCACGTCGCCATCGAGGACTGCGAGGCGGTGAGCCGCGAGGTGTCGGCGGTGCTGGACATCGAGGACCCGATCAGCAGCGAGTACACGCTTGAAGTCTCGTCGCCCGGCATCGACCGCCCGCTGTTCACGGCGGCGCAGTTCGCCCGATTCATCGGCGAACAGGCCAAGCTGACCCTGCGCCTGGCCCAGGATGGCCGCCGCCGTTTCGTCGCCCGCATCACCGGCGTCGAAGGCGACGTGGTGCTGCTGGCGCACGAGGCCGGCGACATGCGGGTCGAGCACGACAACATCGAGAAGGCGCGCCTGGTCCCCGACCTGGTCGCCCTGGGCCTCGCGGCCCAGCCCAAGCCCACCGGTCCCGACGGCAAGCGCCGCAAGGCCAAGACCAAAGAATCCTGATCAAAACCCGAGGCGGTGACACCGCCTTAGACGGAGCTGGAAAAAGATGAGCAAGGAACTGTTGCTGGTGATGGAAGCGGTGGCCAACGAAAAGGGCGTGCCGCGCGCCGTGATCATCGAGGCGATGGAGGCCGCGCTGGCCTCCGCCGCCAAGAAGCGCTACCACGAGCAGGACGTGTCCGTGCGCGTGGCCATCAATCCCAAGGACGGCAGCTACGAGACCTTCCGCCGCTGGGAGGTCGTGGCCGACGACGTGGTGATGGAATCGCCCGACCGCCAGATCCGCCTGATGGACGCCGTGGACGAGAAGGAAGGCGCCCAGATCGGCGACTTCATCGAGGAGCAGGTCGAGAACGCCGAGTTCGGCCGCATCGCCGCCCAGGCCGCCAAGCAGGTGATCGTGCAGCGCGTGCGCGAAGCCGAGCGCACCCAGGTGGTCGATGCCTGGCGCGACCGCATCGGCGAGCTGGTCAACGGCATCGTCAAGCGCGTCGAGCGCGGCAACGTGTTCGTCGACCTGGGCGGCAACGCCGAGGCCTTCATCCCGAAGGACAAGGCCATCCCGCGCGACGTGCTGCGCCCGGGCGACCGCGTGCGCGGCTACCTGCTGGACGTGCGCGCCGAACAGCGCGGTCCCCAGCTTTTCATCAGCCGCACCGCGCCCGAGTTCATGATCGAGCTGTTCAAGCTCGAGGTGCCGGAAGTCGGCCAGGGCCTGGTCGAGATCAAGGCCGCCGCGCGCGATCCGGGCGACCGCGCCAAGATCGCCGTGCTGGCCCACGACCACCGCACCGATCCGATCGGCGCCTGCATCGGCATGCGCGGTTCGCGCGTGCAGGCGGTGTCGAACGAACTCAACGGCGAGCGCATCGACATCGTGCTGTGGTCGGACAACCCGGCGCAGTTCGTCATCAACGCCATGGCCCCGGCCGAGGTGCAGTCGATCATCGTCGACGAAGAAAAACACTCGATGGACCTCGCGGTCGCCGAGGACAAGCTGGCCCAGGCCATCGGCAAGGGCGGCCAGAACGTGCGGCTCGCCAGCCGCCTGACCGGCTGGCAGCTCAACGTGATGACCCAGGACCAGGTCACCGCCAAGTCCGAGTCCGAGCAGGCCGCCGCGCGCCAGCTGTTCATGGACAAGCTGGAGGTCGACGAGGAAATCGCCGGCATCCTGGTCGCCGAGGGCTTCAGCACGGTCGAGG
>CAMLKR010000207.1 GCA_946480565.1 uncultured Arenimonas sp.
CCCTGGCCTGGACCGCGGGCTGGCTGACGCCGGCACGCGTCACCGCGCCGCGGCTGGTGGACGCCATCGAGAACGGCAAGCCCTTCGCCGGGTTCCGCCGTGCGCATGCCCGGGGCGTGTGCGTGGCAGGGTATTTCGAACCGGCGGCCGGGGCCGACGCGTGGTCCAAGGCGCGGGTCTTCACCCAACCGCGCACGCCGGCGCTGGGCCGCCTGTCCATCGGCGGCGGCGACCCGCTGGGCGCCGAAGCGCAGGCGCGGGTGCGCAGCCTGGCCCTGCAGCTCGACACCGACGACGGCCAGCAGTGGCGGCTGGCGATGAACAGCTTCCCCTTCTTCGCGGTGGCGACGCCGCAGGCCTTCGCCGAGCAGATCGTCGCTTCGCGGCCGGACCCGGCCACCGGCAAACCCGACCCGGCGAAGATGCAGGCCTTCCTCGAGCGCCACCCCGAGGCGCGCAACTTCATGGCCTGGGCCGGTTCGGCGCCGTGGTCGGACAGCTTCGCCAACACCGCCTACCATGGCGTGCACGCCTTCCGTTTCACCAATGCCGATGGCGACGCGCGCTTCGTGCGCTGGACCTTCGAGCCGCAGGCGCCGTTCGAAGCACTGGCGCCGGAACAGCGCCAGGCCGCGGAGGCGGCTTACCTGACCGACGAACTCGCGGCACGGCTTGCCAAAGGCCCGGTGCGCTGGACGATGGCGCTGACCGTGGCCGAACCGGGCGATCCGATCGAAAACCCATCGTCGCCCTGGCCGGAAACCCGCCAGCGCGTGGCCGCCGGCACCTTCGTGCTCGAACGCGCCACCGACCAGGCCACCGGCGACTGCCGCGACATCAACTTCGACCCGACCATCCTTCCTTCGGGCATCGCCGTATCGGGCGACCCGGTGCTGGCGGCGCGCGCCAGCGCCTATGCCGCCTCGTTCAAGCGTCGCCTGCGCGAACAGGCCGCCGGGGAGAATGAGTGATGACCACGAACACGCACTTCGACCGCACGGCGCGCTGGCTGCACTGGACCATGGCCGCGATGATCCTGGCGATGATCTTCGTCGGCGTGGGCATGGTGGCTTCGCTTGAGCTGCGCCCCTGGCTGATCGACCTGCACCGCCCGCTCGGCCTGCTGGTGCTGGTGCTGGCCCTGCTGCGGCTCTGGCACCGCCGCCGCCATCCGCCGCCGGCGCTGCCGGAATCGTTGCCGCCGCTGCAGGCCTGGGCCGCCCGCGCCTCGCACGGGCTGCTGTATGCGCTGATGTTCGCGATGCCGCTGCTGGGCTGGGCGATGTCCTCGGCCGGCGGCTACCGCGTGGTGCTGCCCGGCGGCAAGGCGCTGCCGGCGCTGGCGCCGGCCGACCCCGCGCTCTACACCTGGCTGCGCGATGCGCACGGCGTGCTGGGCTACGCCTTCTTCGCCCTCATCCTGCTGCACATCGCCGGCGCGCTGTACCACGCCTGGGTGCGCCGCGACGGCGTGTTCGAAGCCATGGCGCGCGGGCCGCGCTGAGTCGGCTCGACAAAAAAACGCCCCGGCAGGCCGGGGCGTTCTTCTTGACACGGGGTGCTACCGCTTACGGGCTGACGGTGAGCGTCAGGCCATAGGCCTGCAGCAGCGGGTTGATCGGCTGGAAGTAGCTGGTGGCCAGGTTGGCCTGCTTGCCCTTGCAGCTGTAGTTGCCGCCCGAGAGCACACCCTGGGCCTGGCCGGCGCCGGTGATGAAGGAGCCGCCGGAGTCGCCGCCTTCCGCGCACACCTTCACCTGGGTCAGGCCGTTCACGGTGGCGTCGGGGTACTGGACGGTGACGTTGTAGGCCTCCATCGTGCCGCAGCGCAGGCCGGTGGTGCGGCCCGAACGGCAGACCGCCGCGCCGATCGGCGCCACGGTGCTGCCGCGCACGGTGATGTCGCCCTTGCCGTAACCGTCCACCACCGGCAGCAGGCTGTGGTTGTTGTCCACCTGCACCCAGGCGCGGTCCGTGGTCGGGAAGTTCGAGGCCGCGAAGGCACCGATCTGGCTGACGGTGCGGCGGTTCACCGCGACGAAGGCGCGGTCGCCGGCATTGCCGCAGTGGCCTGCGGTGGCGAAGCCCTGCGCGCCCTGCCTGGTGACGGCGAAACCGACCGAGCAGTAGTAGTAGTTGCTGCCGTCGTTGGACAGGTATTCGCTGCCGCCCTTGAAGGTGGCCAGCGGCATCGGCGCCGAATCCATGGTCTGGAAGCGCAGGGTGCCGACGTCGGCGCCGCTGGCGGCGACGAAACCAATGGCGGACGACTGCGCGCCCGGCGCGACGTTCACCGTCACGCTGTTGTTGCGCACGTCGACGAACCAGCCGTAGACGCCGTCCGGCACGCGCGCGCCGCGGGCGACCAGCTCGTCGAGTTCGCCCTTGGACGCGCCCAGCGTGGCGGCGCTGTGCCGCACGTTGCGCACTTCGGCGCCGGCCGGCGCGAGCTGCGGCTGGATCGACGTGGTCGCGACGACCAGGCGGTAGTCGCCCCTGGCGTCACGTTCGAGCCAGCTGCCCGCGTAACGGTCGCCCTGGGCCTGGGCCAGCTGGCGGCCCTGCTGGGTCGCGAGCCGTTCGGCCTTGAGGTACTGGTTCAACTGCGCCGGGCTCAGGCCCAGGTCGCGCTGCATGGCTTCACGGACGGAAGCGGGGGGTTCGGCCGGCCCGGCGGCGGAAGCGGCCATGGCCGCGAACAGGGCGAGGGGGGAAAGGGCGAAGAGGCCACGCTTGGCCCAGGAAGCGAACTTGCGCATCTGCAGTCTCCTGTCGAGTGGACAACAACATCGAAGGTGCAGGGCCTGCCGTGGGGGTGCGGCGTCTTGCTGCAGTTGGAATGGCCCGGCCGGCCGATACTGGCACAGCGGGGCGGCCGCGTCGAACCACGCGGGATGCGCCGGCGTACGGTGCGGCGCATCGCAGGCGATGCGCCGGTGGCGCGAGTATCAGCCGTCGTTCGCGGCGTCGCCGTCCTGCGTCGGCGGACGTTTTTCCACGGCCAGCGGCCGCACGTGTTCGAGCAAGCTCACCAGGGTCTTGCCGGGTTCTTCCCAGGGGATCATGTGCGCGGAGTTCTCGAACCAGACCGCGCGCTTGTGCGGGGCGCGCACCTGCTCCAGCCAGGCCGCCGTGGGTTCCGAGGGCGTGGTGTAGTCGTGGCGGCCCATGAACATCACCACCGGGATCGGGAACTCACGCACGCTGGCCAGGTCGATCGCGAGGAAGGCGTCGAGCACGCGGTCGAGCGTGAACAGGTTGCCATCGAAGAAGGCCTTGCGGTCGGCGCAGTCGTAGTCGGGCGACAGCAGCGAGGCACCGTAGTAGTAGTCCTGCTCGGCGTCGCGGTAGGCGTTCAGGCCGCCGTAGTGCTGCGGCCACTTGCGCGCCAGCACGATGCGGTCGCGGGTGATCGGCTGGTCGCCCGGATAGGGCGCGATCGACTCCAGTTCGGCGATGGCCTGGCGGTTGCCGTCCCGGCGCGCGCGGTCCAGGCCGTACTGGAAGCTCAGCTCCTCGTTGACGCGGGTGTTGAGCACCTGGCCCATGCCGACGTACACATGGAACAGGTCGGGGCGCTTCAGCGCGGCCTTCATCGCCACCACCGTGCCCCAGCTGTGCCCGGCCAGCACCAGCTTGTCCTTGCCGTAGCGACGGCGCAGGTGTTCGGCGACTTCGATGGCGTCGTCGACGTAACGTTCGATCCGCAGGGTGCCGGCGACGGCGCCCGGATCGTTGCTGCGGTGGGTCTTGCCGGCGCCGCGCTGGTCGTAGTGCGCGACCGTGAAGTATTCCTCGATCGGGCGCTGGAACTGCCACAGGCTGGGCATGGACGGCGATGAGGGGCCGCCGTGCACGAACAGCATCAGGGGATTGGCCCGGTCCTCGCCGCGCACGTTGATCCACTGATCGATGCCGCCGATGGACGCCGTGTAGGTTTCCTGCACGCCGTTCGGGGTGACGATGCGCTGCAGGTCGCGCACCACCTGGCGCGCCTTGTCGTAGGATTCGCCCGAAGGGCATTCGGCAGCGCCCAGGGGCGCGCACAGCGTGGCGAGCAGCAGCAGGATCAGCGGACGCGGATTCAAGGGCGGGACCTCCCGTTGGAATTCGCGGAAATTATAGCCAGCGACGCGATGTCGATCGCGCGCGGCGTCAGGCGGCGTCGGAGCCCAGGCCCGCTTCGGGATCCACCGCCAGCCGGCCCGCCATCAGCACGGCCTGGGTGCGGTTGTTGGCGCCGAGCTTGCGCAGGATCGCGGTCATGTGCGCCT
>CAMLKR010000208.1 GCA_946480565.1 uncultured Arenimonas sp.
ACCCCGGTTTTCAGTCGGGGCCGAAGAGGGCGGCGATGGCGTCCATGTGGGCGCGGCCGCGCTGCTTCTTCTCGGCGGTCTCGCGCTCGGGGTCGGTGCCGTCGCGCAGCAGGTCGCCGGGCGGCAGTTCGTCCAGGAAGCGGCTGGGCAGCAGGTGCTCGACCGCGCCCCAGCGCTTGATTTCGGCGCTGTGCGCCAGGTACAGGCGCTCCTTGGCGCGGGTGATGCCGACGTACATCAGGCGGCGCTCTTCCTCGAGCCGGTTCTCTTCCAGGCTGGCCTCGTGCGGCAGGTTGCCGTCTTCGCAGCCGACCACGAACACCACCTTGAACTCCAGACCCTTGGCCGCGTGCAGGCTCATCAGCCGCACCGCGTTGCCGGGTTCGCCGCGATCGGCGTTCGACAGCAGGGCCAGCTGCGCCGCCAGTTCGCCGGGACCGCCGCCGCGCGCGCTTTCGAACCAGGACGCCAGTTCGTCGATGTTGGCCTTGCGGCGCAGGTACGAAGCCTCGTCCTTGCACTGGCTGCGCACCATCGCCAGCAGGCCCGAACGCTCGGCCAGCTGCGGCACCAGTTCGGCCGGCGTCAGCCGCTCGGCGTCGTCGCGCAGGGCGTTGACGATGCGGTTGAACTCGTCCAGGCCGGCGGCGGCGCGCGGCGTCAGCTGCTTCAGGAAACCGATCTGGCCGGCCGCGTTGGACAGCGACAGGCCCGCGGTCTGCGCCATCGCCGCCAGCTTCTCCAGCGTGGTCGCGCCGACTTCGCGCTTGGGCGCGGCGATGGCGCGCAGGAAGGCGGCGTCGTCGTCGGGATTGGCCAGCACGCGCAGCCAGCTCAGCAGGTCCTTCACCTCGCCGCGGTCCAGGAAGGCGGTGCCGCCGGTCAGGTGGTAGGGAATGCGCAGCAGCTGCAGCGCCTTCTCCAGCGGCCGCGACTGGTGGTTGCCGCGGAACAGGATGGCGAACTCGCCCCAGGGGATTTCCTTGGCCTGGTGCAGGTAGTGGATCTCGGCGGCGACGCGCTCGGCCTCGTGTTCGTTGTTGCGGCAGGCCCAGACCCGCACCGGCTCGCCGTCGCCGTGCTGGCTCCAGAGCTGCTTGAGGTGGGCGTGCGGGTTCTTCGCGATCAGGGTGTTGGCGCAGCGCAGGATGCGGCCCGAGCAGCGGTAGTTCTGCTCGAGCTTGATCACCTTCAGGTTCGGGTAGTCGCTGGCCAGCTGTTCGAGGTTCTCGGGCTGGGCGCCGCGCCAGGCGTAGATGCTCTGGTCGTCGTCGCCGACGCAGGTCATGTTGCCCTTGGGGCCGGCCAGCTGCTTAAGCAGCCGGTACTGGGCGCCATTGGTGTCCTGGCATTCGTCCACCAGCAGGTATCGCAGTCGCTCGCGCCAGCCGGCGGCGAGTTCGGGCTCGGCTTCCAGCAGCAGCAGGGGCAGCCGGATCAGGTCGTCGAAATCCACCGCGTTGAAGGCCTGCAGTCGGGCCTGGTAGCGCGCGTAGATGCCGGCGGCCTCGCGCTCGCGCGCCGAGCGCGCGGCCTCGGCGGCCTGTTCCGGCGTCAGCGCGGCGTTCTTGGCGGCGCTGATCAGGTTCTGCAGCGAATACAGCGCGTCGTTCTTCAGGCCCGGCGTGGCCAGATCCTTGATGATCGCCATCTGGTCGTCGGCGTCGAAGATCGAGAAGCCGCGCCGCAGCTTGGCGCGCTCGTGCTCGATCTGCAGGAACCGCAGGCCCAGCGAATGGAAGGTGGTGACCGTCAGGCCCTCGGCGGCGTCGCCCTTGATGCGCTTGGCGACACGCTCGCGCATTTCCTTCGCCGCCTTGTTGGTGAACGTGATGGCGGCGATGTGCCGGGCCTCGTGCCGGCCGCTGGCGACCAGGTGGGCGATCTTTTCGGTGATCACCCGCGTCTTGCCGCTGCCCGCGCCGGCGAGCACGAGCAGGGGGCCGCCGACGTAGGCGACGGCTTCTTTCTGGGGAGGGTTGAGGCCGGACATGAGGGGCGGGATTGTAGCCGGCCGCCCCGCTAGAATGCCGCCATGCTGCAGATCAGCCCGACCCTGGCCATCCCCGACGACGAACTGGTCGAGCGTTTCGTGCGCTCCAGCGGCCCGGGCGGGCAGAACGTCAACAAGGTCGCCACCGCGGTCGAGCTGCGTTTCGACGTGGTCAATTCCCCGACCCTGCCCGAACCGGTGCGTGCGCGCCTGCTGGCCCGGCGCGACCGCCGGCTCACCGACGAGGGCGTGCTGGTGCTCAGCGCCCAGCGTTTCCGCACCCAGGACCGCAACCGCGAGGATGCGCGCGAGCGCCTGGCCGCGCTGATCGCCGCGGCCCTGGTGGCGCCCAGGAAGCGCGTCGCCACCAAACCCACCAAGGGCTCGAAGGAGCGCCGGCTCGGCGCCAAGCGCGAGCGCGCGACGGTGAAGCGCCAGCGCAGCGCCAAGGCCTGGGACCGCGAATGACCCGGATCCCTGCACTGCCGCCGCAGGCGCCGCGTACCGGCAGCCGCTTCACGCGCTGGATTGGCCGCAGCGTGCTGCGCCTGGGCGGCTGGACCATCACCGGCGACTGGCCCGACCTGCCGCGCCTGGTGGTGATCGCCGCGCCGCATTCTTCCGGCTGGGACGCGGTCTGGGGCCTGGCCGCCAAGCTGGCGATGGGCGTGCGCATCACCTTCATCGCCAAGGCCGAGCTGTTCCGGGGCCCCCTGGGCTGGCTGCTGCGCCGGTTCGGCGGGCATCCGGTGGACCGCAGCGCCCCCGGCGGCATCGTCGACCAGACCGCGGCCGAGATCCGCGCGGCCGAACGCATGTGGTTCGTGCTTGCGCCCGAGGGCACCCGCCAGCGCGTCGAACACTGGAAGACCGGCTTCTGGAAGATCGCCCGCCGCGCCGACGTGCCGGTCTACTGCGCCTGGTTCCACTACCCGGAAAAAACCATCGGCCTGGGCCCGCTGGTCGACCTGACCGACGACCCGGTCGCCGACATGGCGCGTATCCGCGCCATCTACCGGCCCTACCTCGGCAAGAACCGCGGCACCACCTAACGCTCGGACGCGCCCGAATCGTAGTAGTCGCGGCGCTCGAACAGCCCGGGCTTGATCAGGTCGACGAAGGCGCGCGCCTGCGGGCTGAGGTATTTGCCCTTGCGCATCACCACGCCGTAGCTGCGCGGCGGGAAATAGTCGGCCAGGCTGCGCGCGACCAGCCGCTTCTGGTCGGCCTCGGTCAGGCAGATCGCGGTGACGATGCTGATGCCCAGGCCCATGGCGACGTACTGCTTGATCACCTCCCAGCCGCCCACCTCCAGCGCCACCGTGTAGGGCACGCGCCGCTGCTGGAACACCAGGTCCACCAGCCGGTAGGTGGTGAGGCGGCGCGGCGGCAGGATCAGGCCGTAGGGCGAGAGGTCCTCGAGCCGCAGGTCGGGCTTGTCCGCCAGCGGGTGCTCGGGCGGGCAGATCAGCATCGGGTCGAAGGAATAGACCGGGGCGTAGGCCAGGTCGGTCGGCACGTCCAGCATCGACCCGACGGCCAGGTCGACGCCGTCGGTGCGCAGCAGGCCCAGGCCGTCCTTGCCGGTGACGTTGTGCAGCACCAGCTGCACCTCCGGGTGCTGGGCCCGGAAGGCCTGAACCAGGGCCGGCAGCAGGTAGAGGATGGTCGAACTGCCGGCGGCGACGTGCAGTTCGCCGCCCTTGAGGCCCTTGAGCCGGCCCCGGAACTCCCCATCCAGCCCGTCCAGGCCTTCGACCAGGGGCCGGGCCAGGTCGTACAGCACCTGGCCCTCCCGGGTCAGGCTGAAGCGCCGGCCGATGCGTTCGAACAGGGCCTGGCCCAGCTCCCGCTCCAGGGCCTGCAGCTGCAGGGTCACGGCCGGCTGGCTGAGGAACAGGGCCTCGGCCGCCCGCGACACCGAACCCAGGCGCGCGACCTGGCAGAAGGCCCGGAGTGGCTTCAGTCGGTCGCCCTTGTAATAAAAACGGGCTGTCTGGGCGGGCATAAGCCTCTGTTCCTTATGTTGTATAAGGTCAGCTCATAATAACTATCAAAACATTTGTTTTGTCAAAGCCGACCCCCGGGGCCTAGGGTCGAACTCCGAAACAACGGAGCACTCCCATGGCTGGCGACGCGGCGCGCATCCTCAATCCCCTGGAACTGACCGGTCCCCGGCTGGCCGGCCAGGAAGACCTGCTCACCCCGGCGGCCCTGGGCTTCCTGATCGACCTGCACCGGGCCTTCGA
>CAMLKR010000209.1 GCA_946480565.1 uncultured Arenimonas sp.
CGCCGTGGCTGGCGGCGTACTCGCGCACGTCCTGGGTGATCTTCATCGAGCAGAAGTGCGGGCCGCACATCGAGCAGAAGTGCGCGACCTTGTGCGCGTCCTTGGGCAGGGTCTCGTCGTGGTATTCGCGCGCGCGCTCCGGGTCCAGTCCCAGGTTGAACTGGTCCTGCCAGCGGAACTCGAAGCGGGCCTTGCTCAGCGCATTGTCGCGGGCCTGGGCGCCCGGGTGGCCCTTGGCCAGGTCGGCCGCGTGCGCGGCGATGCGGTAGGCCATCAGCCCTTCGCGCACGTCGTTCTTGTCCGGCAGTCCCAAGTGTTCCTTCGGGGTGACGTAACAGAGCATGGCGGTGCCGAACCAGCCGATCATCGCCGCACCGATGGCGGACGTGATGTGGTCGTAACCCGGTGCGATGTCGGTGGTCAGCGGGCCCAGCGTGTAGAAGGGCGCCTCGCCGCAGACGGCGAGCTGCTTGTCCATGTTCTCCTTGATCAGGTGCATCGGCACGTGGCCGGGGCCTTCGATCATGGTCTGCACGTCGTGTTTCCAGGCGATCTTGGTCAGCTCGCCCAGGGTCTCGAGTTCGCCGAACTGCGCGGCGTCATTGGCGTCGGCGATCGAACCCGGGCGCAGGCCGTCGCCGAGCGAGAACGACACGTCGTAGGCCTTCATGATCTCGCAGATTTCCTCGAAGTGCGTGTAGAGGAAATTCTCCTTGTGGTGCGCCAGGCACCACTTCGCGAGGATGCTGCCGCCGCGCGAGACGATGCCGGTCACGCGCTTGGCGGTCAGCGGCACGTAGCGCAGCAGCACGCCGGCATGGATGGTGAAATAGTCCACGCCCTGTTCCGCCTGCTCGACCAGGGTGTCGCGGAAGATCTCCCAGGTCAGCTCCTCGGCCTTGCCGTCCACCTTCTCCAGCGCCTGGTAGATCGGCACCGTACCGATGGGGACCGGCGAGTTGCGCAGGATCCACTCGCGGGTCTCGTGGATGTTCTTGCCGGTGCTCAGGTCCATCACGGTGTCCGCGCCCCAGCGGATCGAGTACACCATCTTCTCGACTTCCTCGGCGATGCCCGAGGATACGGCGCTGTTGCCGATGTTCGCGTTGACCTTGGTCAGGAAGTTGCGGCCGATGACCATCGGCTCGATTTCCGGGTGGTTGATGTTGGCCGGGATGATGGCGCGGCCGCGGGCCACCTCGTCGCGCACGAACTCGGGCGTGATCAGCTTCGGGATCGCGGCGCCGAAACTTTCGCCGGCGTGCTGGCGCAGCAGGTGTGCTTCCTTGATCGCCTCGATGCGCTGGTTCTCGCGGATGGCGATGTATTCCATCTCCGGCGTGACGATGCCGCGGCGCGCGTAGTGCATCTGGGTGACGTTGGCGCCGGCCTTGGCGCGCAGCGGAGGACGCAGCGCCGGGAAACGCACGGCGTCGAGCCGGTGGTCGGCGGCGCGGGCGCGGCCGAAGTCCGAGCTCAGGCCGGGCAGCGGCTCGACGTCGCCGCGTTCGGCGATCCAGCGCGCGCGCATCGCCGGCAGGCCGGCGCCCAGGTCGATCGCCGCGGCCGGATCGGTGTAGGGGCCCGAGGTGTCGTAGACGGTGAAGGGCGCGTTCGGCTCCTGGATGCCGTACATGCGCGGCGTCGGGTCGAGCGCGATCTCGCGCATCGGCACCTGCAGGTCGGGGCGCGAGCCTTCGACGTGGATCTTGCGCGAGCCGGGGATCGGCCGGGTGACGGATTCGGAGAGTTGCTGCGCCTGGCGCAGCAGTTCGGTGGGCAGGGCGTTCATGCGTTTCGTCCTCTATGGCCCCTGGCGGGGCGGAACGAAGCGGCGGCGCGATCAAATCCGGGGTCAGAGTGCATTTATCTGATGGCGGCCAGATAAATGCACTCTGACCCCGGATTTCATTGCGAAGCTTCCCTACGCCGGTACCAACCGGATCAGGTTCGAAGGGTATTTCTCAGCCCGCGTCCCGCCGGGCACCCCCGCTTCCGGCCGCCATTCTTCCACGGCTGGGCGGCGGGGACCAGACGCCCGGCAATCCCGCTCAGGGACGGGAAGAGTCGAAGGGCACGCGCGCGCCCGGCAACGGGGCCGGTTCCGGGGCCGGGGGCGGCACCTTGAACCAGGCCGCGTACAGGGCCGGCAGGAACAGCAGGGTCAGCGCCGTGGCGACGATGAGGCCGCCCATGATCGCGACCGCCATCGGCCCGAAGAACACGCTGCGCGACAGCGGGATCATCGCCAGCACCGCCGCCAGCGCGGTCAGCACGATCGGGCGGAAGCGGCGCACGGTGGCGTCGATCACCGCCTGGGTCGGCGGCGCGCCGGCCGCGATGTCCTGTTCGATCTGGTCCACCAGGATCACCGAGTTGCGCATGATCATGCCGCTGAGCGCGATCGTTCCCAGCATCGCCACGAAACCGAAGGGCACCCGGAACACCAGCAGGAACAGCACCACGCCGATCAGCCCCAGCGGCGCCGTCAGCAGCACCATGGCCGTGCGCGGGAAGCTGCGCAGCTGCAGCATCAGCAGGGTCGTCACCACGCCCAGGAACAGAGGCACGCCGGCGGCGACCGACTTCGAGCCCCGGCCGGAATCCTCCACCGTGCCGCCGGTCTCGAGCAGGTAGCCCGGCGGCAGCGTGGCGCGGATCTCCTCCAGCGTCGGCAGGATCTGCGCGGTGACGCTGGGCGGCGTCTGCTCGCCGTAGATGTCGGCGCGCACGGTCACCGTCGGCAAGCGGTTGCGGTGCCAGATGATGCCGTCCTCGAATCCGTATTCCAGCGTGGCGATCTGCTCCAGCGGCACCGCGCGGCCGCTGGCCGAGGGCACGGCCAGGCTGCCGAGCAGGCTCAGGCGCTCGCGCTCCTCGGACGGGCCGCGCAGCAGGATCTCGATCAACTCGTTGCCGTCCCGGTAGGTGCTGACCGAGGTTCCCGACAGCGATCCGCGCAGGAAGGCCGCCACCTGCGCCGAACTGACGCCCAGCACGCGCGCGCGCTCCTGGTCGATGAGCAGGCGCACCACCTTGCTGGGTTCGTCCCAGTCCAGGTTGACGTTGGTGACGTGCTCGTTCGCGCGAACCTTGTCGGCGACCTGGCGCGCCAGCCGGCGAACCTCGTCCACGTGTTCGCCCGAGACGCGGAACTGGATCGGGAAGCCGACCGGCGGCCCGTTCTCCAGCCGCGACACGCGCGCCTGCACGTCGCTGAACTTCTCCTCGAACAGGCCGATCAGCCAGCCGCGCACGGCTTCGCGCGCTTCGATGTCCGGCGTCAGGATCACGAACTGGGCGAAGCTGGCCTGCGGCAGCTTCTGGTCCAGCGGCAAGTAGAAGCGCGGCGAACCGGTGCCGACATGGCCAACGTAGCTTTCGATGTCCGTGCGCGTGGCCAGCTCGGCCTCGAGCCGCCGGGCGACGGCCTCGGTGGCGTGCAGCGACGAACCTTCCGCCAGCTCCAGGTCCACCATCAGCTCCAGGCGGGTCGAGGACGGGAAGAATTGCTGCGGCACGAAGCGGAACATCAGGATCGAGGCGACGAAGGCCAGCACCGTCACCGCGATCACGGTCTTTCGGTAGCGCACGCACCAGGTCACCCAGCCGCGGAAGCGCCGGTAGAACTTCGACGCGTAGGGGTCGTGGGCCTGGCCCTGGTCGTCGTGCGGCTTGGGCGCCGGCAGCAGCTTGTAGCCCAGGTAGGGGATGAAGACCACGGCCGCGATCCAGGACAGGATCAGCGAGATCGTCACCACCTGGAAGATCGAGCGGGTGTATTCGCCGGTGCTCGACGCGGCGGTGGCGATCGGCAGGAAACCCGCGGCGGTCACCAGGGTGCCGGTCAACATCGGGAAGGCGGTGGACTTGTACGCGAAGGCCGCCGCTTTCATGCGGTCGTAGCCCTGCTCCATCTTCACCGCCATCATCTCGACCGCGATGATCGCGTCGTCCACCAGCAGGCCCAGGCCCAGCACCAGGGCGCCGAGCGAGATCTTGTGCAGGCCGATGCCGAAGTAGTGCATCGCCGCGAAGGTCATCGCCAGCACCAGGGGGATCGACAGCGCCACCACCAGGCCGGTGCGGAAACCCAGCGAGAAGAAACTGACCAGCAGCACGATCACCACCGCCTCGGTCAGCACCCGCACGAACTCGGCGACCGAGCTGCGCACGGCCTTGGGCTGGTCGGACACCTTCTTCAGGGTCATGCCGACCGGCAGGTT
>CAMLKR010000210.1 GCA_946480565.1 uncultured Arenimonas sp.
GCACCTCGGCCAGCTTCTGCGCGACCCGCAGGATGTCCATCGGCCCGGTCAGGCTGGACAGGATGCAGCCGTCCATCGCCAGCAGGCCGAGCGTGAAGCGCTTTTCCGGGCGGTGGGATTCAGTGCGCGACATAGATGCTTCCCGAGTTCTGCTGCAGCCAGGCGACCAGGCCGGGCGGAAGGGCGAGGGCGGCGTCGTGGGCGCTGATCGGCTGGTCGCAGTCGACCAGGCGGATCTGGCCCGGGTGGCCGGCCGGCAGCGGCGTCGCCGAAGGTGCGACCAGCAGCGGGCGGCCGCGGGCATCCAGGGTCAGCAGCCACAGGCCGCGCGGCGGGGCCTGGCCGGCGCGGCAGTGGCCGGCGACGTTGAGCCGCAGCTCGCCGCCGGCGGCCGGCAGCAGGCGCCAGGTCTTGGTGCCGCGGCTGAGCACGGCGCTGTAGCGGGCGCCTTCGACGAAAACGGCGTCGTCCGCCGCCGGCGCCGCGGCCAGGGCGGCGGGGGACACCAGGGACAGGGACAGCAGGGCGGTCATCAGCAGGCGTTTCATGGTCTTGCTCCGTGCAGATCGGGCCGGGGCCCGGGGCAGGCACAGGGTCTCGCTGGCCGGAGCCGCCCGGCAGTGGCGAAAACGACACTATGGAGGGGAAAACGGCCAAATGCACCGCCGAGGGCGATTTCCGACAGCCCCCGCCATGCGGACGCGCCGCCCGGGGCCGGGTCGCGCCCATCCGGCCTCCCGTCCGCCGACCGAAACAGGAACGGGCCGCTTGCGCGGCCCGTCGGGTCGGGGCTGGAGGCGGCCGGGCTTCAGTTGCCGGGGCAGCCCTGGGTGTAGTGAAGGTAGCCGCGCACGGTGTCGCCCACGTCCATCACCCGCTCGACCTTGCCGCAGTGGAGCACCGGCGGCGTCTCGCGCACGGGCAGCCAGAGCGGGCCGGCCTGTTCGGCCGGGGTCGGTTCGCCGGCCGGCGATACCGACTCGATCTCGCCGGTTTCCAGGTCGATCAGGCAGTCGAAGCGGTCGTTGCCGGCGTCGCGCAGCCGCACCATGGCCTTGCCCCGGTTCATCGGCCAGGCGGCGGTGACCACTTCGGTGGCGACGCCGCCGTCCAGCGTGCAGCGGTCGATCGCGTCCGACAGTTCGGCCAGGTGCCGCGTCCATTCGGTGTCGGGCTTGCTGGCGGCTTCGAAGGCCGGCGCATTGGCCAGGTCCAGCCCGAACTCGACGCTGCAGCAGCCGCTGCCCTCGCGCTCGCTGTCCAGCCGGACCAGGGCGCTGTAGGGCAAGGCGGGGCCGTCGGCCATGGTGTCGAAACACTGGCCAGGCGTGATCATCGCTTCCACCGCGGCCTGCGGTTCGTCCTCGGGCGCGCCGCGGAAGGCGTAGGCACCGGTGCCCGTGGCGGTGAGCTCCCCGACCAGGGCGGTTTCGGCGTCGGGCGTCTTGAGCAGGGCGCTGCCGGTGCTGATATCCAGCGCCCAGAAGGGCTCGTTGCCCTTGCACAGGAAGGCGCGCGGCACTTGGCCGGCCGGCGGCTCGGCGGCCGGCGCCGTGGCCGGTTCGGAGGGCGTCGCCGCGACGGCGGGTCCGGCCGCGGGCGCCGGTTCCGGCGCGGGCTCCTGGCGGCAGCCCGCCAGAGCGATCACGAGCAGCAGGGGCAGTCGGGAGCGGATCATCGGCGGTCTCCGGGCGAGGGGCGCCACGACGATGCCGCAGCGGCGGCGCCCCGGCAAGTTCGGCTGCCGGCTGAACGTGGATGCCGCGGCGTCAACGCGCCGGCGGCCCGGGCGTTCTGGGGGGCACGGACGGAATCAACCGCCCATCCCGGAGAAGACCATGTTCAAGCCCCTGTTCTGCACCGCCCTGCTGCTGGCCAGCGGATTCGCCCTGGCCCAGCCCACCGATGCCGACCGCGAGGCGCGCCGCGCCGAGTGGCAGGCCAAGGCCGAGGCCCGCTTCGCCGAAGCCGACACCGACCGCGACGGCCGGCTCGACCGCGTCGAGTCCCAGGCCTTCGGCGAGCGCTTCAACAAGAATTTCGACCGCATCGACGGCAACCGCGACGGCGAGATCGACAAGGCCGAGATCGCCCAGGCCCGCCAGCAGATGCGCAAGGGCCGCCACGGCATGCGCGCCGGCCGCGCCTACCAGCGCGGCCTGTTCAAGGGCATGGACGACGACGGCGATGGCGCCATCAGCCGCGCCGAGCTTGGCGACAAGGTGCCGCGCTGGAGCGACAACTTCGCCACGCTCGACGCCAACCGCGACGGCAAGCTGAGCCGCGAGGAACTGCGCGAGGCCCGTCGCGCCGCGCACGAGCAGCGCAAGGCCGCCCAGGCCGGCGGCTGATGTTTCATCCCGTGGGGGGATCGGCGGGGCGCGGCCATGCGCCCCGCCGTTTTTTTCTCAGAAGCGCAGGCCGGCGCTGAGGCCGTAGACCAGCGGATCGACCTCGGCGGTGCCGACGTTGCCGAGGGTTTCCACGCTGACGTCGGTGTCGAAGTCGAGCTTGCGCACGTCGGCGCGCAGGAAGAAGCTGTCGTTGATGTAGTAGTCGGCGCCCAGCGTGAAGCTGATGCCGTTGGCGTTGTCGCCGTCGATGCCCAGGCCGGCCAGCGCGCCGCGACTCTGCTCGCCGCTGACGTTGATCCAGCCGTAGCCCACGCCCACGAAGGGCCGGAACGCGCTTTCGGGCAGGAAGTGGTAGTTGACGCTCAGTGACGTCGGCCGGTGTTCGACCGTGGCGACGGTGCCCAGGCCCTGCAGCGAGACTTCGTGTTCGAACTTGCCCAGGCCGCTCCACAGTTCCACCGACCAGTTGTCGTTGAAGCCGTAGGCGAAGCTGCCGGTCAGGCTCCAGTCGTCGTTGACGTTGGCGTCGGCACCGGCGAGCGTGCCGTTGTCGGACTTGGGGTCGGTGTTCTGGAAGCCGAGCGTGGCGGTGAAACCCTCGGCGTTGGCTACCGGGGCCGCGAGCGCGGCGGCGAGGGCGAGGCTGGTCAGGGCAAGGCGGGACATGGACGACTCCTGGGTCGGGTTTCGGGGGGTGCCGGTCGTGGCCGGCCGCGGCAGCTTCGGGGCGGGGGGCTCAAGCGGCGGTGAGCCTGGCGTTCATGCCAGGTGAAGTCGTGATCTGCCGAACTTGCGGAACTTCCCGGCGATCGGAGGGTCCATGAGCTGAGCGACACGGGCCGAATGGCACAGGTGGCGGCGTGCGCCTTGGCCCACCCTAGGCATCGTCCCCGCTGTCACTGGTCCCAGCCGGAAAAAACCGAACACGTTTCCTCTTGCGCTCGGGCTCATGCAGAGCCCCGCCACGGTGCGAACAGCACGCGCGCCTCCCGCGTTTGCGCTCCCCAAAGCCCTCCGCTATCCACGGGGGGTCTTTTTTTTCCGGGGCCCGGCCGGGCCCGCCGGGACGTCGCCGCCGCAGCCGCTTGGCCCCCGGTGGCCAACGGGGCGAGAATAGGGCCGGAACTCCAATCGCGGGATGCGTGGGCCATGGCCGAGCTGAAGGAAGCGCGGGTGCCGGATATCGGCGACGACAAGGATGTGCCGGTGATCGAGCTGCTGGTGCAGCCCGGTGACACCGTCAGGAAGGACCAGGGGTTGGTGACGCTGGAATCGGACAAGGCGACGATGGAAGTCCCGGCGCCCTTCGACGGCATCGTGCGCGAGCTGAAGGTAAAGGTCGGCGACGAGCTGTCGGAAGGGTCTGTGGTGGCCTTGATCGAGCCGGCCGCCGCGGCCCCCGCGGCCCAGCCCACCCCGGCACCGGCACCGGCCACGAAGCCGGCGCCCGATGCCACGGCGGCCGAAACGCCCCGGCCCGCGCCCGACACGCGTCCGGCCGGGGAGGCCGCCGCCCGTACGCCGATGGCCGCGGCCCACTCGGATGCCGCGGTCGCCGCCGCGACGCCGACGCGCTCGCCGCCGGTGGCCTTCGACGCCGAGGCCCTGCTGCCCGGCAAGGTGCCGCATGCCAGCCCGGCCGTGCGCGTGTTCGCGCGCGAACTGGGCGTGGACCTGGCCCAGCTCAGCGGCACGGCCCGTGCCGGCCGCATCACTCGGGAAGACGTGCAGGCCTTCGTCAAGGCCGCGCTGGCCGGCGGCTCCGCGCCGCGCGCCGCGGGCGGCGGCGGTGGCGGTGGCGGTGGCGGTGGCGGTGGCGGTGGCGGTGGCGGGCTCGACCTGATCCCCTGGCCGAAGGTGGACTTCGCGA
>CAMLKR010000211.1 GCA_946480565.1 uncultured Arenimonas sp.
GTGCTGTACCCGGCGATGGAGGACTTCCAGATCGACATCATGATCGGCGAGGGCCCCGCCGCCCGCTCGATCAAGCTCGACCTGCCGCCCTTCACCCTGATCGGCGCCACCACCCGGGCCGGCCTGCTGACCGCGCCGCTGCGCGACCGCTTCGGCATCGTCCAGCGGCTGGAGTTCTACAGCCCCGAGGAGCTGACCCGGATCGTGCGCCGTTCCGCCACCATCCTGAGCATCGAATGCGCGCCCGACGGCGCCGGCGAGATCGCCCGCCGCAGCCGCGGCACGCCCCGCATCGCCAACCGCCTGCTGCGCCGCGTGCGCGACTATGCCCAGGTGCGCGCCGGCGGCGTCATCACCCGCCCGGTGGCCGACGAGGCGATGGCCATGCTCAAGATCGACGCCGAGGGTTTCGACCAGCTCGACCGCCGCATGCTGGCGATGATCATCGAGAACTTCGACGGCGGCCCGGTCGGGGTCGAGTCCCTGGCCGCGGCCCTGAGCGAGGAGCGCGGCACCCTCGAGGACGTCATCGAGCCCTACCTGATCCAGCAGGGTTACCTGGTGCGCAGCGCCCGGGGTCGCCTGGTGACCCACAAGGCCTATGGCCACCTCGGCCTGAAAGCCCCGAAAAAACAGCTGGATCCCGATCTTTTCGAGCCATGACGGGCGTTCCGTTCAGCTTCCCGATAAGGGTCTACTGGGAGGATACCGACGCCGGCGGGGTGGTCTACCACGCCAGCTACGTGAGGTTCCTGGAGCGCGCGCGCACCGAATGGCTGCGCGCCCAGGGCGTCGGACAGCAGGCCCTGCGCGAAAGCGAGGACCTGGTGCTGGTGATCCGCGAGATGCACCTCGATTTCCACAAACCCGCGAAACTCGACGACGAACTGGCGGTCAGTGTCGTCATGGTCGAGCGCCGCAATGCCAGCCTGCTGATCGAGCAGGAGGTCACCCGGGGCGGCCAGGCCCTGGTCCGCGCGAACGTCCGCGTGGCCTGCCTGGAAGCCTCAAGTTTCCGCCCGCGTCCGCTGCCCGAGTGGCTGGCCGCGGGAAACCCCTGATCCGGAGTCCACGATGTCCCTGACCCACGCCCTGATCCTCGCTGCCGCGCCGGTGACCGAACTGCCGCCGGAAGCGCTGCCGGCCGCCGCCGAGGCGGTGGCCGACGCGGGCCACGGCGGCATCAGCTACGTGCAGCTGCTGCTCACCGCCAGCCTGCCGGTGCAGGTGATCATGCTGCTGCTGGCCCTGGGTTCGCTGCTGAGCTGGGTGATCATCTTCCGCAAGAACCGCGTCTACAGCCGCGCCACCGACGAGGCCGACGATTTCGAGGGCCGCTTCTGGTCCGGCGTGGACCTGACCCAGCTCTACCGCTCGGCCACCGACCGCAACCGGGTGGTCTCGGGCCTGGAGGCGATCTTCGAGGCCGGCTTCCGCGAATACGCGCGCCTGCGCCAGAAGAAGGGGCTGGACTCCCGCACCCAGCTCGAAGGCGCCCAGCGCGCGATGCGCGCGACCTTCGCCCGCGAAGTGGACCGGCTGGAGCACAACCTGGAGCTGCTGGCCAACATTGGTTCCACCGCGCCCTACGTCGGCCTGGTCGGCACCGTGTTCGGCATCATGGTGACCATGCACGGCCTGGCCTCGGACCAGCAGGCCAGCATCGCGGCCGTGGCGCCGGGCATTTCCGAGGCGCTGTTCGCGACCGCGATGGGCCTGTTCGTGGCCATCCCGGCGGTCTGGGCCTACAACCGCTTCGCGACCAAGGTCGAGCGGCTGAGCGTGCGCTACGAGTCCTTCGCCGAGGAGTTCTCCTCGATCCTGCAGCGGCAGTCCCACGTCGAGGAGTGAGCGGCCAACCCCGTTCCCCCCGACCACACGTTGAGAGCTGACGCATGTCCGCCACCATCACCCGCCACCGCAAGCGCAAGAAGCTCAAGGCCGACATCAACGTCGTGCCCTACATCGACGTGATGCTGGTGCTGCTGATCATCTTCATGGTCACCGCGCCCCTGCTCAGCCTCGGCGTGGACGTCGAGCTGCCGCAGGCCAAGGCCAAGCCGATCGAGCAGCAGAAGGACCCGGTGGTCGTCTCGGTCACCGCCGACGGCGCCTACACCCTCAAGCTCGAGGGCGGCGACAACGAACCCATCGACGCCACCACGCTGCAGGCGAAGGTCTCGGCCTTCGTGCGCGCCAACCCCGAGGTGCCGGTCTTCGTCGCCGGCTCCCGCGACGCCGACTACGCCACCGTGTTCGACACCATGGTCCTGCTGCAGCAGGCCGGCGTGCCGCGCGTGGGCCTGATGGGACAGCCCCCGGAAAAGTGATGCACGCCGAGGCCCTGCGCCAGCACGAAGCCAAGGACGACCTCGCCACGCCGGTGCTGATGGCGGTCGCCCTGCACGTGGCCATCGTGGTCGTCCTGCTGCTGGCCGGCTGGTGGCAGCCGATGCCCAAGATGGTCTCGGTGGCGGGCCCCGTGGTCGAGGCCTCCCTGGTGGTGTCGCAGGCGGACGTGCGCGCGGCCGAGCAGACCGCCCAGGAGGCGCCCAAGCCGGCCGAGGTCGCCCCGCTCGAGGCCGCACCGCCGCCGCAGCCGCTGCCGGCGCCGCAGCCGCAGACCGCCGAAGAGCAGGTCCAGCCCGAGCCGCAGGAAGCCCAGCCCGAACCGGCGCCGGTGGACCAGGAGGCGGTCGCGCGCCTGGCCCTGGAGCAGCAGCAGGCCAAGGAACGGGAGGAGCAGGAAGCCAAGCGCCGCCAGGAACAGATCGACCTCACCGAACGCGAGAAGCAGGCCGAGGCCGAGCGCAGGCAGCGCCTGCGCGCCCAGCTCGAGGAGATCCGCAAGGAGCGCGAGGCCGCCGAGCGCCGCACGAAGATGGAAGAGCAGCGCCTGCAGCAGCTGGCCGACGCCCAGGCCAAGCCGGCGCCCACCCCGCAGCCGGTCCAGCCGCAGGCACAGGCCGGCGGCAACAACGGCACCGACACCGACCTGGCCGCGCGTTACGCCCTGGCCATGCACCAGACCGCCAACGCGGCCTGGAACCGCGCCCTGGCCCCGGAGCGCGTACCCTGCAAGGTGCGTTTCACCCAGATCCCGGGCGGCGAAGTGATCAACGTCCAGTTCCTTTCCTGCGGCTTCGACGCCCAGGCCCGCGAGTCGGTCGAGCGCGCGCTGCGCCGCGGCCCCATGCCCTATGCCGGCTTCGAGCCGGTGTTCGCCCGCCAGATCGACCTCACTTTCTGCTATCCCGAAGAGGCCTGCCCACGATGAGACGACTCCTTTCCTTCCTGGCGCTCGCGCTGCTGCTGCCTGTGGGCGGGGTCCGCGCGCAGGGCCTCGACATCGGCACCGTCATCGGCCGCGACGGCGCCCTGCCGATCGCCATCGTGCCGATGCCCTACCTGGGCACCAATGTCGCGCCCGACACCGACATCGCCGCGGTGATCCGCGCCGACCTCAACCGATCGGGCCAGTTCAACGCCCTGTCGGAACAGGACGTGATCGAAAAGCCGATCCGCGGCGGCGAGATCAACTTCCCGACCTGGCGCGTGCTCAAGCAGGACTTCATCGTGGTCGGCCGGGTGCTCGACAGCGCCGACGGCGGCTACCGGGTCGAATACGAGCTGTACGACGTGGCCAAGCAGCAGCGCCTGCTGGGCATGGCGGTGGACGGCCACGCCCGCGGCATGCGCGGCGTCGCCCACCAGATCGCCGACCAGATCTACGAGAAGATCCTCGGCGTGCGCGGCGCCTTCTGGACCCGCATCGCCTACGTCATCGCCAACGGCGTGGGGGAGGGCACCCGGTATTCGCTGGTGCTGGCCGACGCCGACGGCTTCAACCCGCACGTGCTGATCCCGAACCGGGCCGAGCCGATCCTGTCGCCGGCCTGGAGCCCGGACGGCCGCAAGGTCGCCTTCGTCAGCTTCCGCCGCGGCAACTCCTCGATCTACATCATCGACATCTACAGCGGCGTCGGCTTCGAGACCCCGATCGCCTCGTTCCGGGGCATCAACGGCGCCCCCGCCTTCTCCCCCGACGGCCGCAAGCTGGCCCTGACCCTGTCCAAGTCCGGCAACCCCGAGATCTACGTGATGGACCTGGCCAGCAAGCAGCTGACCCAGATCACCCGCCACTACGGCATCGACACCGAGGCGGTCTGGACCCCTGACGGCCAGTCCCTGGTCTTCACCT
>CAMLKR010000212.1 GCA_946480565.1 uncultured Arenimonas sp.
GCTGTGCCGCGGCAACCTCGACCGCATGGTCACCGACACCCGCATGCTGCTGATCGAAGGCCTGAAGCTGGCCCAGCTCACCTTCCAGGCCGCGCGCCAGGCGCTCGGCTGGGTGGTCGACGAACTCGACGAATTCGTCATCCACCAGGTCTCGCAGGTGCACACCCAGGCCTTCATCAAGGCCTTCGGCATCGACCCGAAGAAGGTGCTCACCATCTTCAACGAGCACGGCAACATCGGCCCGGCCTCGGTGCCGATCGTGCTGAGCAAGCTGCGCGAGATGGGCCGCCTGAAGAAGGGCGACCGCGTCGCCCTGCTCGGCATCGGCTCGGGCCTGAACTGCTCGATGGCGGAAGTGGTCTGGTGACCCCCTGACCGCACCCTGCCGGTGCTTATAGTCGAGCCCGGACACCCGGAGCGCATCGGCATGATCACGGTCTACGGCATCGACGAACACCTGAACCCGGCCAGGGCCGGCATGTCCGACGTCCTGCACCGGTGCATGGTCGAGGTCCTGGGCCTGCCGGAGGACAAGCGGGCGCACCGGTTCGTCGCGCTGGGCCACGAGGATTTCCGCTACCCCGGCGGGCGCAGCGCGAAGTACACGGTGGTCGAGATCAACATGATGCAGGGCAGGACCGTCGAGACCAAGAAAGCGCTGATCAAGGCGATCTTCGCCCGCTTCGAATCGGAACTCGGCATCGCGCCGGCGGATGTCGAGATCACGATCAGCGAACAGCCCGCGCACTGCTGGGGCTTTCGCGGCATGACGGGCGACGAGGCCGTCCTGGGCTACACCGTGGCCCGGTGAGGGCCGGCCCGGAAGGGGCGGCGCGTCCCGCGCGGGCCTCCGCCCGTCACGGCGCGGCCTCCGGTGGTCACACGACCGGCGCGCGCGCCGCGGCGGGCGGGGCAGGCTGGAGGCCCACCCCATCGGAGTCCGCCCGCATGCGTTTCAAACACCTCGTCCTCGCCGCCGTCCTCGCGGTCGCGCAGATCGTCCTTCCCCCCTGCGCCCGGGGCGGGTCCGACCTGCCCGCCGCGACCACCGACGCCACCCAGGCCGAACGCAACAAGGCCATCGCCCGTCGCGTCTACGAAGAAGGGCTCAACCAGGGCCGCTTCGACGTGCCCTATACGCCGGACTTCGTGGGGCACGGCGGCAGCCGCACCTTCACCCGCGCCGAAGGCCTGGCGGAGGCGCGCGGCTTCCGGACCGCGTTCCCCGACCTGGCCTTCACCGTCGACCACGCGGTGGCCGAAGGCGACCTGGTGGCCGTGCGCTGGACCGCGCGTGGCACCAATACCGGCGAGGGCAACGGTCTTCCCGCGACGGGCCGCCGCGTGCAGGTGTCGGGCACCGCCCTGTTCCGGTTCGAGGACGGCGCGATCGCCGAAGAATGGACCGCGGGCGACACCCTGGGCCTGATGCGCCAGCTCGGCCTGCTGCCGGCCCGGGGTGCCGCGCTGGCGCCGTCCGCCGCGCCCTCGTCGCAGTAAGATCGGGCCATGCCGACCGAGCCGGCCACCGCCTCCCGCGTCACGCGCCTGCTGGTCGTGCTGGCCGCCTGGACCGTGGCGGGCCTTCTGCTCGCCACCCAGGCCTGGGCTTCGCGGGCAATGCGGGGCGAGCCCATCGCCTGGGGACACACGCTGGCGATCTGGCTGGCCTGGGCCTACCTGTGGGCCATGCTGACGCCGCTGGTGTTCCGGCTGGTCGACCGTTTCCCGCTCGCCCGTCCGCACCGGCTCCGGGACCTGCAGGTGCATGCACTGGCGGGCGTGGTGCTGGCCGCCGGCAACCTGGCCCTGTTCGCGGTCGTGGCGCCCGGTGTCGACGCCTTGAGCGTCGGCACGGACTGGATGGACACCTACCGGCGCCTGGTCGGCACCGCCCTGCTGCTCAACATCCCGGTGTACTGGCTGGTGGTCGGCGGCCTGCTCTGGCAGCGCGCGGCCGCGACGGCCCGCGCCAGGGAACGGCGCGCACTGCAGCTCGAAGCGCAGCTGGCCGAGGCCCGCCTGGGCGCGCTGCGCGCGCAGCTCCAGCCGCACTTCCTGTTCAACGCGTTGAACACCATCTCGGTGCTGATGCACGAGGACGTGGCGCAGGCCGATCGCGTGCTGGTGCTGCTGAGCCAGCTGCTGCGCCGGGGGCTGGACCCCTCGATGTCGGGCGAGGTCGCGCTGCACGAGGAGATCGCCTTCATCGACGCCTACCTTGAGATCGAAAAGGCGCGCTTCGACCAGCGCCTGCACTACCGGCTCGATATCGAGCCGGGCCTGCTCGATGCGCGGGTGCCCAGCCTCATCCTGCAGCCATTGGTGGAGAACGCGGTGCGCCATGGCCTTGCGGGCCGCATACCCGGGCGGATCGAGGTCAGCGCGCACCGGGTCGGCGACCAGCTCAGGCTCGCGGTCACCGACAGCGGCCGTGGCTGGACGGAGGGCGCGCCGGACGGCGTGGGCCTGTCCAACACCCGCGCCCGGCTCCGGCTGCTCTACGGCCAGGCGCACGGGTTCGAGCTCACGCCGGCGACCGGTGGCGGCCTCCGGGCGTCGCTGTGGTTTCCGCTCCGGGTCGGCGTGGCGCCGGCATGATCCGGGCGCTGATCGTCGACGACGAACCGGCCGCAAGGCGCGGCCTGCGTCGCCGCCTCGGGGCCTTCCCGGACCTGGAGGTGGTCGGCGAGTGCGAGGACGGCGCCGCCGCCGTGGAGGCGATCCCGGAGCTGGCGCCGGACCTGGTGTTCCTGGACATCCAGATGCCGGGGCTGGACGGGTTCGGGGTGATCGAGGCCGTGGGCCTGGCCCGCATGCCGGCCGTCGTCTTCGTCACCGCCTACGACGAGTTCGCCCTGCGGGCCTTCGAGGTGAACGCGGTGGACTACCTGCTCAAGCCGATCGACGGACAGCGGCTGCAGGCGGCCGTGGAGCGGGTGCGTGCCCGGACGCCCGCTTCCGGTCCCGGCGCGGCGGCGCGGCTGGCGGCCGCCCTGGATGAGCTGGGGCGGCACGGCGCCCGGCGCTGGTGCCGGCGGCTGGCGATCCGCGGGGCTGGCCGCGTGCGGCTGGTCGAGGTGGCCGAGATCGACCGCATCGAAGCCGCAGGCAACTACGTGCAGGTGCACCAGGGGCGGACGCAGCACCTGCTGCGCGAGACCATGGCCGGGCTGGAGGGGCGGCTGGACCCGGACCAGTTCGTGCGGGTGTCCCGTGCCGCGATCGTCAACATCGACCGCGTGCGCGAACTGCAGCCGATGTTCAACGGAGACTTCGTCGTGCTGCTCAAGGATGGCACCGAGGTCGCGGGCAGCCGCCGCTACCGGGACGCCCTGCAGGCGCTGTTCGGCTGAGGGCCGGGCTGGGCCGTGGCGCCCCGTCTCAGCCCGGCATTCCCAGCCAGGTCAGCATCGCCACCGCCAGCAACCCGATCCATCCGGGATGGCGCGCGCGGGTACCGATGGCCACCAGCGCGGAGGCGCCGAGCGCACCGGCGGCGAGGGCGGTGAGCAGTTGCGCCTGCAGCGGATCGGCGGCAGGCGTGCGCGCCAGCTGCCAGAGCATCGCAGCCATCGCCCATCCCAACACACTCACCGCATGCCAGGTCGCCCAGAGGATGCGCACCTGCCGCTCGCGCAGCGCGCTGCCGCCTTCGGTGGGCACCAGGCCGCCCTTGCGCAGCCGGCGGAAGATCAGGATCTCGCCGAGCATCGTATGCACGAGGCCGATGATCGCGAGCAGGACGGACGCGCTGGCGAGAAGCGTGTTCATCGCAAGGGTCCCTCCGGTCCTGCCGGTCTCAGGCCGCCTGCCGGCGGGTCTGCGCCGCAGGCGCCGCCAGTTCGCCGAACAGGTCCTTGGGGTCGCGCAGCGCCGGGATCAGCTCGGCCTCGCGGCCCAGGCCCAGTTCCTTCGCGCAGTCGCGCACCAGGCGCAGCGCCGAGTAGTCCTCCAGCGCGAAGCCGACCGAATCGAACAGCGTCACCTCGACGCCGCTGCGGCGGCCGGCCGCGCGCAGGGTCAGTACTTCCCACAGCTCGGTGGCCGGGAAATCGGCCGGCATCTGCTGCAGTTCGCCCTCGATGCGCGACTGCGGCTCGAACTCCACGAACACCGAGCACATCTTCACCGCCTCCAGCGCCAGCTCGGTCTTGCCGGGGCAGTCGCCGCCGACGCCGTTGATGTGCATGCCGGG
>CAMLKR010000213.1 GCA_946480565.1 uncultured Arenimonas sp.
CGCCAACGCCTCCTCGCCGCTCGACGGCCACTTCCTCTGAGGGCGGCGGCGGGCATGACCGGCACGAACGACGACCCCACTCCGGATCAGTCCGCAAGGCACCGCCCGATCCGCAGCTTCGTGCTGCGCCAGGGCCGGCAGACCGAGGCGCAGAAGCGCGCGTTCGAGCTGCATTGGCCCTCGCTGGGCTTGGACTACCGCGGTGAGCCACAGGCCTTCGGAACGGTATTCGGGCGGACGGCACCAATCGTCGTGGAAATCGGCTTCGGAAACGGCGAGCAGCTGCTGTACGCGGCCGAACGCGAAACCGGGCGCGACTTCATCGGCATCGAAGTGCACGGCCCGGGCGTGGGCCGCCTGCTCAACGCCGCGGCGGCCGCCGGACTGAAGAACCTGCGTGTCTACCAGCATGACGCCGTCGAGGTGCTGCGCAACGAAGTAGCGCCGGCGTCCCTGGACGAGGTGCGCATCTACTTCCCCGACCCCTGGCACAAGAAGCGCCACCACAAGCGCCGCCTGGTGCAGCCCGGATTCGTGTCGCTGCTGTGCGACCGGCTCAGGCCCGGCGGCCTGCTGCACCTGGCCACCGACTGGGAAAACTACGCCGAACACCTGTGGGACGTGCTCGACGCCGAACCGCGCCTGCGCAACCGCGCCGGTCCGCGCGGGACGGTGCCGCGGCCGGAATGGCGCCGCCAGACCCACTTCGAAACCCGCGGCCTGAAATTGGGCCACGGCGTCTGGGACCTGCTGTACGACCGTTTGCCGGGGGCCTAGCGCAGACGATGGAGACCGGCCTCACCCTCACCCGCGACATGATGCTCGTGCTGGGGCTGGTCGGCTTCACCATCGTGATGTTCATGATCGAGCGCATCCGCGCCGACGCCACCGCCCTGGTGGTGCTGGTGGCGCTGGGGCTCACCGGGCTGGTGCCGGCGAACCAGCTGTTCGACGGTTTCTCGGGCAACGCCGTCATCGCGGTCATCGCCACCATGATCCTGGGCGCCGGCCTGGACCGCACCGGCGCGCTGAACCGGCTGGCGGTGTGGCTGCTGCGCGTGTCCAAGGGCATGGAGGAGCGGCTGATCCTGCTGACCTCGACCACGGCCGGCCTGATCTCGGGCTTCATGCAGAACCCTTCGGTGATGGCGCTGTTCCTGCCGGTGGCGGCGCGCGTTTCCGGACGGTCCGGCATCGGCCTGTCGCGCCTGCTGATGCCGTTGGCGGCGGCGATCGTGATGGGCGGCGGCCTGACCATGATCGGCAGCTCGCCGCTGATGCTGCTCAACGACCTGCTGGTGGCGGCCAACCGCAACCTGCCCTCGGGCGCGGCCACGCTGCGGCCGCTGCCGATGTTCGCGCCGCTGCCCATCGGCCTGACCCTGCTGGCGATCGGCCTGCTGTATTTCCGCTGGCTGGGTCCGAAGCTGCTGGGCCAGGGCGAGGAGAAGGGCGTGGCGCCCAGCCGCACCCAGAGTTATTTCGCCAACGCCTACGGCATCGACGGCGACGTGTTCGAACTCAGCGTCACCGCCGAGAGCCCGCTGGTGGGCATGTCGGTCGGCGAGGCCGAGGCCCAGCGCGACGCGCCGCTGCTGCTGGCCCTGCTCAGCGGCAACGAGGCGCGGCTGGCGCCGCCGGCCGACCAGATGATCTGGGTCGGCAGCGTGCTGGGCGTGATGGGCCCGCGCGAGGCGATCCAGGACTACGCGCAGAAGAACCTGCTGAAGATGTCGGCGCGGCTGCGCAACTTCGCCGACCTGTTCAACCCCAGCCGCTCGGGCATCTCCGAGGCGGTGATCCCGCCGACCTCGACCTTCATCGGCAAGTCGCAGGCGCAGCTGCAGCTGCGCAAGCGCTTCGGCATCAGCCTGCTGGCGATCAACCGCGAGAACCAGGTCTGGCGCGAGGACATCCGGCGCATGCCGCTCAAGGCCGGCGACATGCTGGTCTTCCACAGCATTTGGACCGACCTGGCCCAGGCCAGCGAAAGCCGCGACTTCGTCGTGGTCACCGACTACCCCAAGGGCGAACAGCGGCCGCACAAGCTCTGGTGGGCGATCGGCGTGTTCGTGGCGGCGATGGCGCTGGCCCTGACCACCCTGGTGCCGGTGCCGATCGCGCTGATGGCCGGCGCCGCGGGCATGATGCTGGCCGGCGTGCTGAACATGGACGAGGCCTATGCCGCGGTCAGCTGGAAGACCGTGTTCCTGATGGCCTGCCTGATCCCGCTGGGCTGGGCCATGGACTCCACCGGCGCCGCCGGCTGGCTGGCGCAGCAGATCCTGGAGCGCATCGGGCCCGACGTGCCGGTCTGGGTGATCGAGGCCGCCATCGGCCTGCTCGCCACCGCCTTCGCCCTGGTCATCGGCAACGTCGGGGCCACCGTGGTGATGGTGCCGATGGCGATCAACGTGGCCCTGGCCGCCGATGGCAATCCGCTGGCCTTCGCCCTGGTCGTGGCGCTGTCGGCCTCGAACAATTTCCTCAGCGTGTCCAACCCGGTGCTGGCCATGGTGACCGGGCCGGCCGGTTACCGCGCGCGCGACCTTTGGCGCACCGGCGCGCCGCTGACCCTGCTCTATCTGGTCGCGGTGCTGGTGATCGTCAACCTGATGTTCTAGCCGGCGCGCACCGCGACCGGCACCAGCGAGGCGCCGCGGCAGGGACCGGCCACGCACTCGCCGCGCTCCATCTCGAAACTGGCGCCGTGCGCGGCGCAGACCAGGTGGCCCTTGTCCACCAGGAACCGGCCCGGCGCCCAGTCCAGCCGGCGGCCCGCATGCGGACAGACGTTCAGCCAGGCCTGCAGGCGTTCGCCGCGGCGGCACAGGATGATCGACTGCGGTTCGCCGTCGATTTCCACCTCGGTTTCCGACAGGCCCTCGGGCGGCCATTCGGCCAGGTGGATTAACGAACCGCTTACACTTTCCACATCGGGCCTCGCCATACTCCGTCTCCCCGCATTCTGCCACGCCGCCCATGCCCTTCCGTTTCCAGCGCCTGTTCAGCTACTGCCCCAGCAAGCCCCGCAGCCCGCTGCTGCGCGTGCTGGTCGGGCTGCTCGGCCTGGCGCTGCTGGCGCTGCTGCTGGTGTTCGGCCTGTTCATCGGCCTGGGCATGCTGCTGTTCGCCGCCGCGCGCCGCCTGCTGCGCTCCGGCCGTCCGGCTCCGCGCGCCCGCGAGGGCGTGATCGAGGGCGAATACACCCTGGTCGACAAGCCGGACGCCCGCCTGGGCCTGCGCTGAGTCCCGGCGCGGCGCGCCGATTCTCCGGTATGCGTTCGCAGATCCGCGACGCCCGTCGCGGCTAGAATCGCGGCTTCGCTCCGGAGCCGCGCCATGACCCGAACCGTCATCCCCGTTCCCGCCACGCCCTGCCTGCCGGTGCGCGGCAGCGACGCCCTGTTCCCGGTGCACCGCATCTACTGCGTCGGCCGCAACTTCGCCGAGCACGCGAAGGAGATGGGCGCCAGCGTCGACCGCGGCAACCCGGTGTTCTTCATGAAGCCCGCCGACGCCATCGTCGCCGGCGGCGGCACCGTGCCCTATCCGCCCGGCACCCGCGACCTGCACCACGAGGTGGAGCTGGTGGTGGCCCTGGGCCGCGACGCCGACGGCGAGGTGGCGGTGGCCGATGCGCCATCGCTGGTGTTCGGCTACGGCGTCGGCCTGGACCTGACCCGCCGCGACCTGCAGGCGGCGGCCAAGGCCAAGGGCCTGCCCTGGGACACCGGCAAGGGCTTCGACCATTCCGCCCCGGCCAGCGAACTGGTGCCGGCGGCTGCGGCCGGCGACCTCGCCCCGCGCCGGATCTGGCTGCACGTGAATGGCGACCCGCGCCAGCAGGGCCAGCTGGGCGACATGGTGTTCGGCGTGGCCGAGGTGCTGCACGAACTGTCGAAGCTGTTCGCGCTGCGGGCCGGCGACCTGGTCTTCATGGGCACGCCCTCGGGCGTGGCGGCCCTGGTGCCTGGGGATCATTACCACGCAGGTATAGACGGCCTGGTGGAACTCTCCGGGCGTATCGCCTGAACACCGGCGCGGTGTAGATTCCGTTCTGGTCCCCACCCCAGGAGCACGGCCATGGGCATGGTTTCCGAGTTCAAGGAATTCGCGATGCGCGGCAACGTCGTCGACCTGGCGGTCGGCGTGGTGATCGGCGCGGCCTTCGGCAAGATCGTCGCCTCGCTGGT
>CAMLKR010000214.1 GCA_946480565.1 uncultured Arenimonas sp.
GTGCCGGCGCTGTACGCCAAGGGCGGCATCGACCACGTCGAGAAGGGCGCCGACTTCGGCCGCCAGGTGCAGGCCGACTACACCTCGGTGCGCTACCACAAGGCCGCGGACGAGTTCGATCCGAACTGGGACCTGCGCGGCGTGGTGCAGGACCTGATGGCGCTGTACGGCGTGGGCAAGGAGCTGGCCGGCAACGACGCCTGGCCGAACTACGTCGAGGGCAATGCCTTCAAGGCGGCGCGCGACGCCTCGCGGGCCGACGCCGCCGCGAACTGACGGGCGCCCGGCAGGAAACGGAAAAGGCCGCGCACTGCGCGGCCTTTTCTTTTCAGCGGCAAGAACGCCGGGCTCAGTACCTGCCCATGAAGTCCTTCTTGCCGATCTCGACGCCGCTATGGCGCAGCAGCGCATAGCTGGTGGTCACGTGGAAGAAGAACTGCGGCAGGCCATAGGCCAGCAGGTAGGCCTGGCCGTCGAGGCGGCGCTCCTTGGGCGTGCCGGGGCGCAGCACGATCTCGCGCGCGGCGGCGCCGTCGAAGGCGGCGGCATCGAGGCCGGCGATGAAGTCCAGGGTGCGGCGGATGCGCGCCTGCAGCTCGTCGAAGGTCTTCTCGCCGTCGTCCCAGGCCGGCACCTCGGCGCCGGCCAGGCGGGCGCTGACGCTCTTGGCGAAATCGCAGGCGATCTGCACCTGGCGCAGCAGCGGGAACATGTCCGGGAACAGGCGCGACTGCAGCAGCGCGTCGGGTTCGATCTTGCGTTCGGCGGCGTGCGCGGCGGCCTTGGCCAGCACGTCGGACAGACCGCCGAGCAGCTGGGTGAAGACGGGAACGGAGGCGGTGTGCAGGGACAGGGTCATGGTCGGCTCGTTCGGAAGGGAGGCGCGAGGATACGCGGGATCAGGCCGGCTGCGGCGCCGGCGGCGCGATGCGCGCCTCGCGGATCGGCAGGTTGACCAGGGCGGCCATCAGGGCCAGGGCGATGTCGGCGTACCACATCCAGGTGTAGTCGCCGAAACGCGTGAAGGCCAGGCCGCCCAGGTATGCACCCAGGAAACCGCCGATCTGGTGCGAGAACAGCGTCAGCCCGAACAGCGTGGCCAGGTAACGCACGCCGAAGAGTTTGCCGACGATGGCCGCGGTGGGCGGCACCGTCGCCAGCCAGGTGAAGCCGAGGCCGGCGGCGAAGACATAGAAGGTCCATTCCGTGCGCGGCGCCGCGAGGTAGGCGGCGATCAGCAGCGCGCGCGAGGCGTACATCCAGGCCAGCACGTATTTGCTGCGGTACTTCGACACCCAGGCGCCGGCGAACAGGCTGCCGGCGATGTTGGCCAGGCCGATGATGGCCAGCGACCAGCTGGCGACCGACGGCGGCAGGCCGCACAGGTCCACCTCGCCCGGCAGGTGGGTGACCAGGAAGGCGATGTGGAAGCCGCAGGTGAAGAACCCCAGGTGCAGCAGCAGGTAGCTGCGGTCGCGCAGCGCGCCGGACATCGCGTGCACCACGCCGTTGTCACCGGCCTGCCTGGGCATCGGAACCGGCGCGCTGCGGGTCAGGCGGCCGACCATCGGCAGCGCCGCCAGGGTCATCAGCGCCAGCGACCACATCGCGCCCATCCAGCCGAAGGCCTGGATCAGCTTCTGCAGGATCGGCGCGAACACGAACTGGCCGAACGAACCCCCGGCGTTGATCACGCCCGAGGCCGCGCCGCGCGCCTCCGGCGGCAGCCGCTGCGCCGCGGCGCCGATCAGCACGGAAAAACTGCCTGCCCCCGAACCCATCGCCGACAGCAGGCCCAGCGAAACGATCAGCCCGAAGCCATTGGCCATGAAGGGCGTGACCGCGCTGCCCAGCGCCAGCAGCAGGATGCCGGCCACCAGCACCACGCGCGGTCCGTAGCGGTCGGCGGCGGCGCCGGCGATCGGCTGGATCGCGCCCCAGCTGAACTGGCCGATCGCCAGGGCCAGGCTGATCGCGGCGATGCCCAGGCCGGTGCTCTGGTCCATCGGGCCGACGAACAGCCCCAACGACTGGCGCGCGCCCATCGTGACCATCAGGATGCCGGCGGCGGCCAGGGTGGTGACGAGGATCTCGCGCGTGCCGAGGGCTTTGAGGAACATGGCGGGGCCAGGGATGCCGGCAGGCGGCGGGATCGGCGCAGCTTAGGCCTGGCCCGGTGGCCGCGACAGAGTCAAATCCGCATCACTGTGTGGCCGCTGGCGGATTCGGCGCGGTGCGACGGCGCCGGCCGCCGGCTTCTCAGGCAGGGCCGGAACCCGGATGCCACGCCGGGGTGGCGGCACGCAGGGACGCCAGCGGCGCCGCCATCGCGGCGTGGATGCGCTGCCGGTCCGCGGCCGCGAACCATTGTCTCTTCCGCGCGGCATCCGCTTCGAACACCTCGCCCGGGTGTTTCGAGTGCCGTTCTGCGCGCGCCGCCATGCGCGCCAGCGCCTCCGCATCCGGCGCCAGTCCGAAGTGGCGGCAGATGCCGGCCAGCCGCGACCGGTCCAGCTGCGCATAGTCGAGCAGCCACGATCCGGGCGCCTCGGCGCCGCGCGCCATCGCCGACATCAGGGCATCCAGCACCCGCAGGCGGCCCGCGAGCACGTCGTCGCCGGCCCGCGCGACCAAGGCCGGATGCAGGTGCGCCAGCGACGGATCGCCGGCCATGTGCCGGCCGGGCGAGCGTGCGTGGGAGGCCAGGATCTCCTCGGGGTCGCGGAACAGCAGCAGCCTAGGCACGCCGGGGCACGCGGCGCGGATCAAGGGCTCGGCGAACAGGTCCCAGGCATTCCACTTGACGATGGCGCGGTCACGTCCGGGAAACGGCGCCGCCTGCAGGCGGATCAGCTGCGGCAGTGCCTGCCGCTTCTGCGCGTCCGTCAGCGAGGCGTCGAGCAGCAGGTCGGTGAGCAGCGGCGGCTCCGACAGCAGGCTGGTGTCGTCGAGCTCGGCCAGGCAGCCCGCCACCAGGGTCGAGCCGCAGCGCGAAAGGTGGAAGATGAAACCCGTCGGCGCGGGGCCGGCGATGCGTTCGGGCCCCTCGACCAGGGGCGCGATGGTGGTGCGCGGCCTGATCAGTTGGTTTATCGGTCGCGACTGCAGGCAGGCTTCGATGTACTGGTCCTGGAAGGGCTGGGTGGCGTGCCCCACCGGCAGGCACCAATGCAGGCTGCGGTCGCGCGCGCGGTAGGCGACCGGGAACCAGCGCCCCGCCAGCTGCGCCGGATCGATGTCGAGCGCGTGCTGGTTGCAGCGGTTGAGTTCGGCAACCAGCGCGTCGTCTCCCAGGTGTTCGCATCGCCACAGCGCCTTGAGGCGGCGCAGCAGGTCGGCGATCGAGCCGGCGTGCGTGCAGTCCGCCGGCGGCGTCGGCGAGACGATCAGTGCCCGGTAAGCTGCCAGCAGCTCCATCGGCTAGCGCGGCGCGCCGGCCCGCAGGCGTTCCAGCAGCCAGGGGTTGGCCACGCAGTCGATGACCAAGTTCACGCGGTCCTCCTGGCCCCGGTTGTGCACCTCGTGCCTCCGGTCGGCGTCGAAATACCACAGCTCGCCCGGACGCATCGGCACCGGCTGGCCGTCGACCAGGAAGCTCACGTCGTCGCTGCTCAGGATGGGCAGGTGCAGGCGGGCCTGCCCGTGGTCGGCGCCCAACCCGTGATCGCGGTGCGGGCGGATTTCCGAGCCGGCCTTGAGCCGCATCAGGCGCACGGACTGCAGCGGACAGGCCAGCTGCGCCAGCACGCCGCGCAGCGCCGGACGGTCGTCGAGCACCGGCAGGTCCTGCCAGTCGTCGCCGGCGGCGATCGCGAAACTCTGCAGCAGAGGATGCGCCTGCAGGTGCTGGCGCTGGCAGCGCAGCGGCAGCACGTCCCAGCCGCCGCGGTAGTCGCGCTGGTTGACGTGGTCGTACCAGGGCGCGTCAAGCAGGCCGCGCACCTCATCCTGCAGCGCGGCCAGCAACAGCGTGCAGTCGATCCGCGCGAACGGCGGCAGGGCCGCGGTGGCCGGATCAACGGGAAGGGTCTGCTGGCTGGACATGGGCGCTTCCGACACTAGACAAGCCCCGTCATGAAGACAATGCCTGCGGGCGCGCGCAGCCGGTCAGGGCGCGGCGAGAAAACCCTGCACCGCCTCGGCCACCTGGCGCGGCTGCGCCATCAGCGGCATGTGGCCGCAGCCCGAC
>CAMLKR010000215.1 GCA_946480565.1 uncultured Arenimonas sp.
TTCATGCAGCGCAGCTTCGCCTACCTGGTCGCCGGCGAGCACCAGCTGGTGCAGCACCTCAAGCGCCGCAACGAAGACCTGATGCAGACCCTGGACACCCTGCGCCAGACCCGCACCGAACTCACCGTTGCCCAGCAGCTGGTCCGCACCGACGACCTGACCGGCCTGGCCAACCGCCGCGGCCTGTACCGCTTCCTGGACGAACTGGGCCGGCAGAACCTGAACGACCTGAAGCTGGCCCTGCTGCTGGTCGACATCGACCACTTCAAGCTGATCAACGACCGCAGCGGCCACCTGGCCGGCGACGCCGCCCTGCGCGCCGTGGCCGAAGAAGTGCGGCGGATGGCCGGACCGCTGGAGCTGCCCTGCCGGCTGGGGGGCGACGAGTTCGCCCTGGTGCTGCGGGTCAGCGACGACGGCGAGCTGGCCAACCGGGCCCTGGGCCTGATGAGCGCCGTGCGCAGCCTGCGCCTGCCCAGCCTGCGCGAACACCGGCTGTCGGTGAGCATCGGCGGGGCCTTCTGCACCGATCCCGGCGGCTGGTCCAGCTGGTACAGCGAAGCCGACCGCTCCCTGTACGACGCCAAGCGCCAGGGCGGCGACCACTGGCGGCTCGCCCGCTGAATCCGGTGGCCGCGACCGGAAGGGGCCTGCGTTCACCCCGGGAAGACGGTTCCGAGTTCCCTGAATGGACGCGCCCGAGCCCCGCCCGATGAACGCCCACGCCGCCGCCGTGACCCCGGTCCTGCGCACGGTGCTGCTGTGCGACATCGTCGAATCCACGGCCCTGGTCGAACGCCTGGGCGATGTGCGCGCGGTCGCCCTGCTGCGCCAGCACGACACCCTGCTGCGCGAGGCCATGGCCTTCTGCCACGGCCAGCTGATCGACAAGGCCGACGGCGTGCTGGCGGTGTTCGAGCGGCCGATCCAGGCCCTGGACTTCGCCCTGCGCTACCAGCGCGGCCTGCGCGAACTCGGCCGCCGCGAAAAGCTCGACCTGAAGGCCCGCATCGGCATCCACGTCGGCGACGTGATGATGTGGGCGAACGACCCCAAGGACGTGCTGGCCGGCGCCAAGGCCTTCGAACTCGAGGGCCTGGCCAAGCCGGTCGCCGCGCGCCTAATGAACCTGGCGCTGCCGGGCCAGATCCTGATGTCGGGCATGGCCCAGAACCTGAGCCAGCGTGCAGTCGGCGAACTGGGCGAGGCCGGCAAGCCGCTGCGCTGGCTGATGCATGGCCGCTACAGCTTCAAGGGCGTGCCGGCACCGATGCTGGTGCACGAAGTCGGCGACCCCGGCCTGGCCCCGCTGCGCGCGCCGGCCTCGGGCGCCAAGGCCTGGCGCGAGGTGCCGCTGTGGCGGCGTCCTCCGGTGCTGGCCCTGGAACTGGTGCTGGTCGGCATGCTCGGCGCCGCGGTGTTCTGGTCGACCCTGCGCAGCGAGCCGGCCATCGCCTTCGCCGAACGCGACTGGGTGGTGGTGGCCGACCTGCAGAACCGCACCGACGAACCGGTGTTCGACGATGCGCTCGACGTGGCCCTGCGCATCGGACTGGAGCAGTCGCGGCATGTGAACCTGGTGTCGGAGCTGCAGATCGACCGCGCGCTCGAGCGCATGCAGCGCCAGGGCCAGCCGGTGGACCGCCAGCTGGCGACCGAACTGGCGCTGCGCGAAGGCGCCAAGGCCGTGATCCTGCCCACCGTCGCCGAAGTCGGCGGCTTGGTGCGGGTGAGCCTGGAGGTGATCGATCCCAACAGCGGCGTCACCGTCTACAGCGAAAGCGCGGACGGGCGTGGTGTGGACGAGGTGCTGCCGGCGATGGACGCGGCGATGGCCGGCGTGCGCGGCAAGCTGGGCGAGGCCATGAGCAGCGTCCAGAACAGCAACAAGCCGCTCGAGGAAGTGACCACTGACAATCTGGAAGCCCTGCGTGCCTATTCGCTGGCGCTGCGGGCGTGGCGCGAGTCACGCGTGGGCGATGCCGAGCGTCTGGCGCAACACGCGACCCGCCTCGATCCGACCTTCGCCATGGCCTACCTTCGCCTGGCTTTCATCCGCTACATCGACAACGATCCGGTCGCGGCCCGCGGCTATCTGGACAAGGCGCTGGCCCATGGCGAAAAGCTGACCCAGCGCGAGCGGCTGTTCCTGGAAGGGGCCGAGGCGACGCTGTCGGACCCCGGCAAGGCGCTGCAGAAATTCCGGCTGCTGTCCGAGCTCTATCCGGACGAATACCGTGCGTTCTACAACTTCGCGTATTTCGCGCACTACGATGCCCTGCGCACCGACGAGGCGCTGGCGATGATCGGGCCGGCGATGGTTCCGCACAACGTCCAGCAGGGCAGCGCGAACTACCTGTCGGGCGTGTTGTACCTGGCGAAGAACCAGTACGAAAAGTCGATCCAGCATTTTGTCCGGGCCGAGTCGCTGGGCGAGAGCGGATTCAAGCGCGAGCATGCCGAAGCATTCGCCGCGGTCCGCAATTACGACGACGCGCGCCGGGTCCAGCAGGCCCAGACCGCCACCGGCATCGCCGGTTCCGACTTGGAGATGCGGCTGATCGAAATCAGCCTGCCGCTGGACCAGGGCCGATACGATCAGGCTCTGGCGGCAGCGCGTCGATTGCAGGAGGAAGCCGCGGGACCCTCCTTCAGCGACCTCACGCGTTCCATCCATGCGGGCATCGTGCTTTCGCTGCGCAGTTACGCTCCCGACGAGGCGTTCGCCGCGGACCTGGCGGCGTATGCGAAGGCCCATGCCGGTCGAATGGCCGGCGCCAATGCGCTGGAGCGCCGGCACCTGGTGTTCCAGGTAGCGGCCGCGGGCTGGATGGCGGCGCATACTGGCGACGCCGCCACCGCAAAGGCGATGCTCCAGGCCGTGCAGGGTGAACCGAGCCTGGCGACCTATCCCGCGAACGCCGCCATGGTGAGGGCGCTCGAGGCCGAACTGGCCCTGTTGGCGAAAGATCCGGCACGCGCCGTGCGGTTGCTGCAGCCTTCGATAGATTCGGATTCCGGCAGCTATTTCGAACGTGCGGTGCTGATGCGTGCCCAACTGGCCGCCGGCGACCGGGAGGCGGCGGAGGCCCTGGCCCATTGGCTGGCCACGAATCGCGGCCGCGCTTTTGCCGAGCCCAACAGCCTCGGCCTGTGGCAGGCGGCGAACCTGATCGAAGCCAATCTCGCGCTCCGTGCCAAGGCCCGGTTGACCGTCGGTCGCGACAGCAAGGTCCGGGCGGAGACGACCGATACGGCCTTCGACTCCGCCTGGCCCGGTGGTGGCGAGCTGGCGCTGGTGAAGCGGCGGGACGCCGCCTTCTAGGGGCTGCTCAGCGCCGGCTGGCTTCCAGCGAGATCGGGCTGTGGCCCGCCTGCGAGGTCAGCATCTGCTTGCGCAGGGTGTCCCTGGTGGCCTTGATGGTCGCCTTGTCGGCAAGGCGCTGCATGTTCATGCAGCTCCAGGCGCCGCGTTCGATCTTCGGGTTGGCCGCCGGTTTGTGGCCGATCGCGGCCAAGGCCATGCGGGGGTTCTTCAAGAAGGTGTCGCGAAAATCGTCATCGCTGGAGAGCTTGTCGAGCAGCGCGTCGACGGTTTCCTCGGAAAGCTTGAACGGCATGGCGGGTTCCCCTGGTGTTGGCGCATGGCGCCGGAATCGTGAGAACGGCCGCGGCTTCGCCGCGGCCGTTGCCTATTGATTGGTTTGCAAGGCCGAACGGTGTCTTGACTCAGGCAGCGACTGGCGCCGTCCGCACCTCAAGCGAAATGGGATGCGCGGCAGCCCTTGCAGAGGTGAACTGACGCAACAGCGCCGCATGACTCGCACGCACGGCTTCTTTGCTGGCGAGTACATCCACCGACATGCAGTTCCAGATGCCGGACTGCACCTGCGGGGCCTCGGCAGGGACGAAGCCGAGCTCGGCCAGCGCCGAACGCGAATCGGCAGTGAACCGGTCGCGGAAGGCATCGTCGTGGCCGAGCTTGTGCAGCAGGTCGAGCGCGATCGATTCGGGCAGCGAGAACGACATGGGCGGCTCCTGGTGGGTAGGCGCCCTCCCCGGGGCGCGCTTGCAAGATAAACCGCGGAGCTGGCACTGTCACTGGCCTCCCGCCTGCCGAGCTCCGCCATGCGCCTGCGCCGCTGCACCCACCTGATGGTCGAGCTGGACCAGGAGCC
>CAMLKR010000216.1 GCA_946480565.1 uncultured Arenimonas sp.
AACCTGGGCCACTTCGGCCTGGCGCTGGAGGCCTACGCCCACTTCACCTCGCCGATCCGCCGTTATCCGGACCTGCTGCTGCACCGCTCGATCAAACACGCGCTGCTGTCGGGCGATCCGGACGGCTACCGCTACAGCGGCAAGGAGATGTCGGCCCTGGCCCTGCACTGCTCGGAGATGGAGCGCCGCGCCGACGAGGTAGAACGCGAGGTGGACGAGCGCTACCGCAGCGCCTGGATGGAAAAACACGTCGGCGACGAGTTCGACGGTGTCATCAGCGGCGTCACCAATTTCGGGCTGTTCGTCGAGCTGGCGGGCTCCAAGGTCAATGGCCTGGTGCACGTCACCCAGTTGCCGCACGATTTCTACCACTTCGACCCGCTGCGGCGTTCGCTCGCCGGCGAGCGCCAGGGCCTGAAGTTCCGGCTCGGCGACCCGGTGCGGGTGCTGGTGCTCAAGGCCAGCGTCGAGGACAAGCGCATCGACTTCCGCCTGGTGGTTCCGGAAGGCGAACCCAAGAAGAAAAAGCGAGCCTGAGCCATCGGCCGCGCCAAACGGGAAGACAGGATGAGCAAGAAGGACAACTGGATCGCCGGCATCAACGCCGTCGCCTCGGCGCTCGAGCACGACCTCGAGCACGTGCGCGAGGTGCTGATGGAGGCCGGCGCGAAGAACCCGCGCCTGACCGAGATCGAGGAAACCGCGCGCCGCCGCGACGTGTCGGTGCGGCGCATCCCGCTGCAGTCGCTGGAGGGCATCGCCGGCGGCCTGCGCCACCAGGGCGTGATCGCGCGCTACGAAGCCGCCAAGCCGACGGACGAGAAGGAACTGCCCGACCTGGTCGAGGCCGCCGGCGGCAAGGCCCTGGTGCTGGTGCTAGACGGCGTGCAGGACCCGCACAACCTCGGCGCCTGCCTGCGCAGCGCCGCCGCGGCCGGCGTCACCGCCGTCGTGATCCCCAAGGACAAGGCGGCGCCGATCAACGCCACCGTCCGCAAGACCTCGGCCGGCGCCGCCGACCGCATCCCGGTGGTCAGCGTCACCAATCTGGCGCGCACGCTGCGTGCGCTGCAGGAGCTGGGCGTCTGGATCTACGGCCTGGATGGCAGTGCCAGCCAGGCCATCCACGGCATCGACTTCACCGGCAACGTCGCCCTGGTGATGGGCGGCGAGGGCGAAGGCATGCGCCGGCTCACGCGCGAGCACTGCGACGGCCTGGTGAAGATCCCGATGCCGGGCGAGATGGAAAGCCTCAACGTCTCGGTGGCGACCGGCGTCGCCCTGTTCGAGGTGGTCCGCCAGCGCGGGGCCAAGGCATGAGCCTGCAGTGGTACGACTTCGTGGGCCTGGCCGGCGTCGGCTTCGTGCTGGTGTCTTTCTTCCTGCTGCAGGCGGGGCGGCTGGCCGGCGACTCGCTCGGCTACCAGCTGGCCAACCTGTTCGGCGCCATCTTCATCCTGGTGTCGATCTTCGGGCCGTCGCCGGATTTCCGCGACGTCATCTCGACCACCATCATGCAGCTGGCCTGGATCGCCATCAGCCTCTACGGGCTGTGGCGGGGTCTGTCCGCGCGCCTGGCCCGGCTCCGGAAACCCAAGGGTCCGTCACAGTCCTGAGCCTGGCCCGGCGGCCGGGGTGTTGCTAACGTGGGCCCACCAACCCGGGGGGGATCATCCATGAAGCACATCCGACTGGCCGCGGCCGTCGCCTTCGTCCTTGCCGTGTCCGGCGCGTCCGCGCAGGACTGGGACGACGAGTACTACGAAGAAGACTATTACGACGAAACTGCGGCACCGGCGAGCATCCAGCTGCGGGTCTGCAACAACAGCGGCCGCGACGCCACCGTGGCCGTGTCCTACGTGCCGGTGGGCGAACAGACCTTCATCAACCGGGGCTGGTTCGAAGTCCGGAACGGCGCCTGCAGCGACATCGCCGAAACCGGGAACGCCAACTTCTACTTCTACGGCGACGCGCTGGATGGTTCCAAACGCTCCTGGCAGGGCGGACACGCGCTGTGCGTGCAGTATCCCGGGCCCTACACCTTCTATTCGACCGGGTCCGACACCTGCGCCCCGGGGCAGGTCACGCGCAACTTCGTGCCGATGACCTACAACGAACCCGGCACCTATACCTGGACCCTCGATCCCTGAGGGCGGCGCCGGCCGCGCGCTCAGTCCTCGTGCGCCGCCGCGAGGTCCTGTTCGGAGAACTGGCGCCAGCGGTTGAGCACCGCACAGAACAACTGCGCCGTGCGTTCGGTGTCGTACACCGCCGAATGCGCCTGGTCGGCATCCCAGCTCAGGCCGGCGGCCAGCACGGCGCGGCTCAGCACCGTCTGGCCGTAGGCCATGCCGGCCAGGGTGACGGTGTCGAAGGTGCTGAAGGGATGGAAAGGGTTGCGCTTGTGGCCCACGCGCGCGACGGCGGCGTTGAGGAAGCCCAGGTCGAAGTGCGCGTTGTGCCCGACCAGGATCGCGCGCTGGCAGCCCTGGCGTTTGGCCGCGGCCCGCACCGGCGCAAAGATGTGGTCGAGCGCGGCGCGCTCCTCCAGGGCGCCACGCAGCGGCGAGTCGAGCCGGATGCCGGTGATCTCCAGCGACTTGGGATCGATCTCGGCGCCCGGGAAAGGTTCGACGTGGGTGCTCACCGTCTCGCCGGGCACGTAATAGCCGTCGCCGTCGAGTTCGATCGGCACCGCGGCGATCTCCAGCAGCGCATGCCGGTGGCAGTCGAAGCCGCCGGTTTCCACGTCCACCACGACCGGAAGGAAACCGCGGAAACGCCCGGACATGCGCGGCAGGGAGGAAGAGTCCATGCCGCGCAGGATAACAGAGGGGTCAGGCCAGCAGCAGGCGGTCCAGCGCCACCAGCAGCAGGCCGACGGCCGCTATCGTCAGGCCCAGGGTCGGCAGCAGCAGCGACAGCGGCAACCCCACCACCAGGGCGGCGAGGCCCCAGGCCAGCGTGTCCTGCACGCCCTGCGCCGGCCGTGCGGAGAAGTGCGAAACGATCAGCGCATCGAGGCTGAACCTGCCGGCACCCTTGAACACCAGCGGCAGCAGCATCACCGCGAAGATCAGCGGCAGCTTGAAGTTGCCGAAACCCTTGTCGCTGATCGCATAGCCCATCGCCAGGTCCTGCAGCGTCTGCCAGCCCATCGGCCAGTGCACCGACGCGGTGGCGACCATGGTCAGCACGAACAGGTTGAAGGCAAAGAAGCGCGTGCCCAGCCCCAGCAGCAGGGCGATCGCGCCGCCCAGTTCGAACCAGGTCGCCATTGCCCAGCTCAGGTCCGGCGGCACGCGGTCGAAGGGAAAGGGGAAATCGGACTGGATGCCGCCGAACCAGTTCTGGCCGCGGAACTTCTCGATGCCGGCTTCCCAGAATTCCCAGGCCAGGACCAGCCGCAGGCCCAGCGGCGCCAACCAGTCGCCGACGCCGTCCAGCCGTTCGGTGAGCGCGGTCCAGCGCTCGCTCAGTATGTTGCGCATGATGACTCCGTCAGGGGATCCGGGTGCCGAGCAGCACGTCGTCGGCACGCAGTTGGTTGAGCATCTCTCGGCCCGCGGCGACGAAGGTGTCGACGTCCGTCGCCTGGGCTTCGGTGGCCAGCGCCTGCAGCTGTTGTTGGCCGCTCAGGTCCGGGGACTCCGAGATCCGCTGCAGCAGGCGGAAGGTCAGGGGGCTGAGCTGGTTGAAGCGCACCCTGTTGGAGGCGTCGCGCTGCACCAGCAGGAAAGTAGCTTCGGCGGGCGGCGTGGTGGGCAGATGATCCGGCGACAGCCGGTGCACCGGCCAGGCATAGGCCAGGGGCCAGGCCAGCGGCGACAGCACCGGCACGCCCGCGACCAGGTCCCCGTCCGGGTCGAAGGCTTCGTCGTGCGGATCCGCTTCGCTCAGGTCCAGCGCCAGCTCGACCCATTCATAGTGCGCCAGCTCCAGCAGCCAGGGCGGATCGCCGCGTCCGTCGCCGCGCTCCTGCAGGTACTGGATGAACTCCCGCGGCAGCTCGGGGAACAGCGGCGTGCCGGCGCGGAACTCGCGGTAGAAGTCGCGCACCAGCGGGTGCCAGCCGGTATCGCCCAGCAGCTTCCGGATCACCGGGAAGTTGCCGGCCAGCAGGCCCTGCAGGCTGTTGTAGAACAGGTCGCGGTAGATCTTCAGCC
>CAMLKR010000217.1 GCA_946480565.1 uncultured Arenimonas sp.
CGCTTCTTGGCGCCGCCGCGGGTCAGACGGATCTTGACCATGTCGGTTTGCTCTGTAGTTCTGGGACAGGAAGTCCGGCCGTAGGCGGGCCGGGGAATCGCGAATTGTAGGCCTTTGTCGGCCCGAAAGATACCCCGCCGGACCGGTCCGGGCGGGTCCGGGAGCCTCAGCGCCCCGGGAACCGGCCCGGGAAGCCGCCGCCCATCAGGCCCTTCATGCCCCGCAGCATGCCTTTCATGCCGCCCTGGGACAGCTTGGACATCATCTTCTCCATCTGCTGGAACTGCTTCAGCAGCTTGTTCACGTCGGCCGGGCTGGTACCCGAGCCCCGGGCGATGCGGGCCCGGCGGGAGCCGTTCAGGAGACCCGGATTGCGGCGCTCCTTCTTGGTCATGGAATTGATGATGGCCACCATGCGCGGCACTTCCTTGCCGGTCACCTGGGCCTTCACGTGGTCCGGGACCTGGCCCATGCCCGGCAGCTTGTCCATCAGGCCGCTCAGGCCGCCCATGTTCTGCATCTGCTCGAGCTGGTCGCGCATGTCGTTGAGGTCGAACTTCTTGCCCTTGGCGACCTTCTCGGCGAGCTTCTGCGCCTTGTCCTTGTCGACCTGCTGCTCGACCTGCTCGACCAGCGACAGCACGTCGCCCATGTCGAGGATGCGGCTGGCGATGCGGTCGGGGTGGAAGACGTCGAGGCCTTCGGGCTTTTCGCCGGTGCCGATGAACTTGATCGGCTTGCCGGTGATGTAGCGCACGCTCAGCGCGGCGCCGCCGCGGGCGTCGCCGTCGGTCTTGGTCAGCACCACGCCGGTCAGCGGCAGCGCCTCGCTGAAGGCCTTGGCGGTGTTGGCGGCGTCCTGGCCGGTCATCGCGTCGACCACGAACAGCGTCTCGACCGGGTTGACGGCGGCGTGCAGGGCCTTGATCTCGGCCATCATCGCCTCGTCGATCGCGAGGCGGCCGGCGGTGTCGACCAGCAGCACGTCGACGAAGGACCTGCGCGCGTCGTCGATGGCCGCGCGCACGATCGCTTCCGGCTTCTGGTCGGCGCTGGACGGGAAGAACAGCACGTCCACCTGCTGGGCCAGCGTGCGCAGTTGCTCGATCGCGGCCGGACGGTAGACGTCGGCCGACACCACCATCACCTTTTTCTTCTTGCGCTCCTTCAGGTGCTTGGCGAGCTTGCCCACGGTCGTGGTCTTGCCCGCGCCCTGCAGGCCGGCCATCAGGATCACGGCCGGCGCCGGCACGTTTAGGTTCAGGTCGCTGGCCGCCGAACCCATCACGGCGGCCATCTCGTCGCGCACGACCTTGATCAGCGCCTGGCCCGGGGTGAGGCTGGTCAGCACTTCCTGGCCCACCGCGCGCGCCTTGATGCGCTCGATGAGGGCGGACACCACCGGCAGCGCGACGTCGGCCTCCAGCAGGGCGATGCGCACCTCGCGGGTGGCTTCGCGGATGTTTTCCTCGGTCAGGCGGCCGCGGCCGCGAAGGCGCTGGAGGGTGCCGGACAGGCGCTGGGTCAGCGACTCGAACATGGGGTCTGGGGTCTAACGGAAGGGGCGCGAAGTATAGCGCGGCCATCGCGGCCGCCCGGGTTGTCGAGAATGGTTCTCGACTTCCCGCGCCTGTGCCAAACTCCGCCCATGCCCGCCATCGCCATCGCCCTGCTTTCCGTGACCCTGTACGCCTTCGCCAGCCAGCAGCTGGCCGGGCATGCGCGCGGCCCCCATCCCCTGCCCCGCCGCTGGCTGGTGCTCGCGGTGCCGGCGGTGCTGCTGCATGCCGGGCTGCACCTGGTGGCCTGGCGGCTGCTCGGGGGTCCGGACCTGCACTTCTTCGCCGCGCTTTCCCTGGTCGGCCTGGGCATGGCGGCGCTGACCACGGCCTTGGGGCCGGCGCAGCGCATCGAGGCCCTGGGCATCATCGTGTTCCCGCTGGCCGCGGGGGTGCTGGTGGCCTATGCCCTGCTGGGCGGCGGCAAGGCCCGCGCCGACCTGGACTGGCAGCTGCAGCTGCACGCCCTGCTGGCCCTGCTGGCCTACGCGACGCTGGCGGTGGCGGCGCTGCTGGCGCTGATGCTGTGGTTCCAGGAGCGGGCCCTGCGCCGCCGCGACGTGGGCGGCTGGCTGCGCCTGCTGCCGCCGCTGACCCAGATGGAGACGCTTCTGTTCCGCAGCCTGGGTGCCGGCTTCGTGCTGCTCAGCCTGACCCTGGTCACCGGCGTGGTGTTCGTGGACAACCTGTTCGCGCAGGACCTGGGCCACAAGACCGTGCTGTCCATCCTATCCTGGATCGTGCTGGGCGTGCTGCTGTTCGGCCGCTGGCGCTGGGGCTGGCGCGGTCCGCGCGCGGTGAAGCTGACGCTCACCGCGATGGCGCTGCTGCTGCTGGCGTTCTTCGGCAGCAAGTTCGTCTACGAGCTGGTGCTTCAGCGCGGCTGAGCCGGCTGCTGCCGTCCGGCGGCATCAACGCCCGGGCAACCTTGTCGGATCCACCAGGCCATACATCAGGTGATCATGCACCTCGCCGTTGCGCACGGCACGGGCACGCACCAAGCCTTCGCGGACGAAGCCCGCACCCTCGAGCACCCGCACCGAGCCGGTGTTGCGGGGATTCACATAGGCGGTGATCCGCGCCAGGTTCCAGCGCGCCATCGCGAACGGCACCACCACCCTCACCGCGGCCGCGACGATGCCGCGGCGCCAGTGCGCCTGTCCCAGCCAGTAGCCGAGTTCGGCGGAATGGGCGAACTCTGCGGAACCGCGGCGCAGGCCGATGCCGCCGACCGCTTCGTTCTCCACCTCGATCGCCCAGGCGTCGGGATCGTCCAACGATTCGACGAAGGCGAACCAGGCCTCGGCGTCGGCCGGCGTGTAGGGATTGGGAAAGCGCAGCGACAGGTAGCGCGCGACGTTCGGGTTGTCGGCGTGGCGCAGCAGCGAATCGCGGTCGTCGCGGCGCCAGGGGCGGACGCGGCCTTGGCCTCCGTCGAATGCGAACGCCATCGGCACCGCTCCGCTCATTGCGCCGCCGCCTCCAGCGCTTCCGACAGCCGATCGACCGCGATCACCTCCAGGTCCTTGTAGGCGCCTTTCTTCGGCGCATTGGCCCGCGGCACGATGGCGCGCCGGAAACCGTGGGTGGCGGCCTCCTTCAGGCGCTCCTCGCCGTTGGGCACGGGACGGATCTCGCCGCTCAGGCCGACCTCGCCGAAGGCCACGGTCTTTTCCGCCAGGGGCCGGTCGCGCAGCGAACCCAGCACCGCCAGCAGCACCGGCAGGTCGGCGGCGGTTTCCTGCACGCGGATGCCGCCGACCACGTTCACGAACACGTCCTGGTCGAACACGCCGACGCCACCGTGGCGATGCAGCACCGCCAGCAGCATGGCCAGCCGGTTCTGTTCCAGGCCCAGCGCGACGCGGCGCGGATTGGCCAGCGGCGACTTGTCGACCAGGGCCTGCACTTCCACCAGCAGCGGCCGCGTGCCCTCGCGCGTCACCATCACCGCGCTGCCGGGCTGGGCGGTGCTGGAGCCGCTGAGGAAGATCGCCGACGGATTCGGCACCTCGCGCAGGCCCTTGTCGCCCATCGCGAACACGCCCAACTCGTTCACCGCGCCGAAGCGGTTCTTGAACGCGCGCAGCACGCGGAAACGGCTGCCGGACTCGCCCTCGAAATACAGCACCGCGTCGACCATGTGCTCGAGCACACGCGGGCCGGCGATGCCGCCTTCCTTGGTGACGTGGCCGACCAGGAACACCGAGGTGCCGGTTTCCTTGGCGAAGCGCACCAGCCGCGCCGCGCTTTCGCGCACCTGGCTGACCGAGCCGGGCGCGGCGGTGAGCTGCTCGCTCCACAGCGTCTGGATGGAGTCGGCGACCAGCAGGCGCGGCGAAGGTTTGGCCGACGCCGCCTGGCCGAGAATCTTCTCGACGCAGGTTTCGGCCAGGGCGTGCAGGTTGTCCAGCGGCAGGCCCAGCCGCTGCGCGCGCCCCGCCACCTGCGCCAGGCTTTCCTCGCCCGTGACGTACAGCGCCGGCACGTTCGCCGACATCAGCGCCAGCGCCTGCAGCAGCAGGGTGGATTTGCCGATGCCCGGGTCGCCGCCGACCAGCACCACCGAGCCTTCGACCAGGCCGCCGCCGAGCACGCGGTC
>CAMLKR010000218.1 GCA_946480565.1 uncultured Arenimonas sp.
AACCACGATCTGGTCTTCCTCAAGCATTTCTCCCAGGTCATCGCGATCCTGGTCGCCATCACCATCGCCCTGATCGGGCTGGGCGTCTACATCAACGGCCAGCTGGAACCGGAGCCGAACCCGGTCGCCGAGCGCGCCACGGAAGCCCGCATCCAGCCGGTCGGCGGCGTCTACGCCGGTTCCACCGGCGCGGCCGCGCAGGCCGCCGCCAAGGCCGCGGCCGCCGCGGCCGCCGCGGGCCAGGTCGCCTACGACGGCACGCTGGACGGCTCGGTCATCTACGCCGCGCTCTGCGGCGCCTGCCACACCTCCGGTGCCGGCGGCGCCCCGAAACTCGAGAAGGCGGCCTGGGCCGCCCGCATCGGGCAGGGCATGGACACGCTGAACAAGCACGCCATCGAGGGTTACCAGGGCGCCGCGGGCATCATGCCGGCCAAGGGCGGCAATCCCTCGCTGACCGACGAGCAGGTCATCGCCACCGTCCAGTGGATGGTCGACAACCTCAAGTAAGCTTGGGCCCTCGCCCAACCCGCCAACGCCGCCTCCGGGCGGCGTTGCCGTTTCCGGAGCCCTGAAATGCGCCTTCCGATCCTGATCGCCGCCAGCCTGCTGGCCACCGCCTGCGACGCACCCGCCGACACGCTCGCCGCGCCCGCCGGCGGCCCGCGCACCATCGGCGAGGTGCAGGGCAGCGGCCCGCGCAGTCCGCTCGAAGGGCAGACCGTGACGGTCGAAGGCGTCGTGGTCGCCGCCTTCGAGGGCCTGGGCGGCGCCTTCGTGCAGTCCGAAACCGGCGACGGCGATCCGGCAACCTCCGAGGGCCTGTTCCTGGACCTGGACGCGCTGCCCGCCGCCGGGCGACCGCGGGCCGGCGACCGCCTGCGCGCGACCGGCATCGTCACCGAGTCCGGCCAGGGCGAGGCGACGCTGACCACGCTGCAGGTCCGCACGATCGAGGCGCTGGGCCAGGGCGAAGTCGCGGCCACCACGATCGCCGAGGCGCCCGCCGCCGTCGCCGACTGGGAGCGCCACGAAGGCATGCGGCTGGACATCGCCGCGCCGCTCACGGTGTCGGGCAACGACGGCCTGGAGCGTTTTGGCGAACTTACCGCCAGTTTCGGCGGACGGCTCTACGCTCCCACCGAACTGGCGCCGCCGGGCGCCGAGGCGCAGGCGATCGCCGCCGACAACGCGCGCCGCGCGCTGCGCCTGGACGACGGCGTGGCCGAGCAGAATCCCAAGGCCATCGCCTGGCTGCCGGCGTCGCTGTCCGACGCCGCGCCCTTGCGCACCGGCAGCACCGTCACCGGCGTGCAGGGCGTGCTCGACCAGCGCTACGGCAGCTACCGCCTGCAGCTGACCGCGAAGATCGGCGCGATCGGCCAGGCGCCGCGCCCGGCCGCGCCGACCGTGGCCGGCGACCGCCGCATCGCCGGCTTCAACGTGCTCAACCTGTTCAACGGCGACGGCCGGGGCGGCGGCTTCCCGACCGAACGCGGCGCGAAGTCCGCGGCCGAATACGCGCGGCAGCAGGCCAAGCTGGTCGCCGTCGTGCAGGCCCTGGACCCCGACCTGGCCGCGCTGATGGAGCTGGAAAACGACGGCTACGGCCCGGAATCCTCGATTGCGCAGTTCGTCGCCGCGCTCAACGCCGCCGGCCCGCACCGCGACTGGCGCTTCGTCGACACCGGCGAAGGCCCCGGCACCAACCCGATCCGGGTCGGCATCGTCTACCGCGGCAGCCGCTTCACCGCGGTCGGCGCGCCGGTGACGCTGGCCGAGGGCCCCTTCGCCGACCGCAGCCGTGCGCCCCTGGTGCAGGCCTTCCGCGCCGGCGCCGGCCCGGTGTTCGTGGTCGCCGCCAACCACTTCAAGTCCAAGGGCTGCGGCGACGCCGCCGGTCCCGACGCCGACCAGGGCGACGGCCAGGCCTGCTACAACGCGGCCCGGGTCGAATCGGCCCGGCGCCTGCATGACTGGCTGGCCACCGACCCGACCGGCACCGGCGCCACCGGCGCCCTGGTCATCGGCGACCTCAACGCCCACGCCCAGGAAGACCCGCTGCGCCTGCTGCGCGCGCAGGGCTGGCAGGACGCCTTCGTGCTGGCCGGCGCCGACCGGCCCTATTCCTACGTCTGGGCCGGCCAGTCGGCGCGGCTGGACCATGCCCTGCTCGACGCCGGCCTGGCCGCGCGCCTGCGCGGCGCGGCGGAATGGCACAACAACAGCGACGAGGCCGGCGTGTTCGACTACCGCCGCGACGCCCCCGCCAGTCCCTGGCGGGCCTCCGACCACGACCCGATGCTGCTCGGCCTCGACCTGGCCCGCCCCGGGCTATGATCGCGCCCATGGACGCCCTGCCCGCCTTTCCGACCGAGTCCGGCTCCCTGCACCTGCAGGGACCCGCGGGCCGCCTGGAGCTGATGGTGGACCTGCCTGAACCGGGCCAGGAGCGCAGCGGCGTCGCGGTGATCTGCCATCCCAATCCGCCCGACGGCGGCACCCTGCACAACAAGGTCGTCACCATGACGGCGCGGGCGCTGAGCGAACTGGGCCTGGCGGCCGTGCGCTTCAACTTCCGCGGCGTCGGCCAGTCCGAGGGCAGCTTCGACAACGGCCGCGGCGAAACCCTGGACCTGCTGGCGGTCACCGACTGGGTGCGCAAGACGCGTCCGGACGACGCCCTGTGGCTGGGCGGTTTCTCCTTCGGCAGCTGGGTCGCCCTGCAGGGCGCGCGCCAGCTGCCGGTGAAGCAGATGATCTCGATCGCGCCCCCGGTCGGGCTGCGGCCCTTCGCCGGCGTGCTGCCGCCGCCCTGCCCCTGGCTGGTGATCATGGGCGAGGCCGACGACCTGGTGGATCCGCAGGCGGTCTATGCCTGGATCGACACGCTGAAGGAAAAACCCACCCTGGTGCGCATGCCCGACACCGGGCATTTCTTCCACCGGCGGCTGATGGACCTGCGCGGCGCGATCAAGAACGGCGTGCGCAAGAACCTGCCGCCGCCGCGCCATGGCTGAACCCGCGGCGGCGCAGCTGCCGTCGGCCGCCTATGCCGCCGGCGTGGGCGCCGGCCGCTGGCAGCAGGACCCGGCCCAGCAGCCGGCGCTGGCCGAACTCGACCGCATCCACCGCCAGCTGCGCGCGCGCCAGCGGCATCCGTTCTGGCGCCGGTGGCTGTGGGCGCTGCGCCCGCCGCCGCCGGTGCGCGGCCTGTACCTGTGGGGCGGCGTCGGCCGCGGCAAGACCTTCCTCAACGACCTGCTGTTCGACCAGCTGGGCGACGAGGTGCCGCGCCGGCGCTGGCACTTCCACCGCTTCATGGTCGAAGTGCATGCCCGCATCCAGGCCCTGCCCGACGACACCGCCGACACCGTGGCCGTGGTCGCCGACCAGTTCGCCGACGAGATGCGGCTGCTGGTGCTCGACGAATTCATCGTCAGCGACATCGCCGACGCGATGATCCTGGGCCGCCTGCTCGAACGCCTGTTCGCGCGCGGCGTGGTGCTGGTGACCACCTCGAACACCGCGCCGCCGAACCTGTACAAGGACGGCCTGCAGCGCGCCCGTTTCCTGCCGGCCATCGCCCTGATCGAAAGACACTGCGCGGTGGTGCACCTGGACAGCGCGCACGACTACCGCCTGCGCCAGCTCACCCGCGCCAGCACCTACCTGACGCCGCTGGGTCCCGAGGCCGAACGCGGCCTGGCCGAACATTTCCATCGCCTGGCCGCCGACTGCCCGCACGAGGCCGGCCCGCTGGCGGTCAACGGCCGGCCGATCCCGGTGCGCGCCCTGGCCGAGGGCATCGCCTGGTTCGACTTCGCGGCGCTGTGCGAAGGGCCGCGCGCGGCGGCCGACTACATCGAGGTCGCGCGCGACTTCCACACCGTGCTGGTGTCGGGCGTGCCGGTGTTCGACGCCGCCCACGACAACGCCGCGCGGCGTTTCGTGCACCTGGTGGACGAGCTCTACGACCGCAACGTCAACCTGCTGCTCAGCGCCGCGGCCGAGCCGACGTGGCTCTACGGCGGCGAGAAGCTGATGCAGGAGTTCGAGCGCACGGCCTCGCGCCTGATCGAGATGCGCAGCGCCGAATACCTGGCGCGCGAGCACCGGCCGTGA
>CAMLKR010000219.1 GCA_946480565.1 uncultured Arenimonas sp.
TACGGCCTGTGGCAGGTGCGGCAGGCGCATTCGAAGATCCCGCGGCTGGTGGTGGTCGAGGGCTACATGGACGTGGTGGCGCTGTTCCAGTACGGCGTGAACACCGCCGTGGCCACGCTGGGCACGGCGACCACGCCCGACCACGCCGAGCTGCTGTTCCGCAACGCGGCCGACGTGTATTTCTGTTTCGACGGCGACCGCGCCGGCCGCGGCGCGGCCTGGAAGGCGCTGGAGTCGGTGCTGCCGCGCATGCGCGACGGCCGGCAGGCGTTTTTCCTGTTCCTGCCCGAAGGCGAGGACCCGGACACCATCGTGCGCAAGGAAGGCGCCGGCGGCTTCGACGCGCGCCTGGCCCAGGCGACGCCGCTGTCGGAGTTCTTCTACAACGAGCTGTCCAAGGACGTGAACCTGGCCGGCATGGAGGGCAAGGCGCGGCTGGCGGAACGCGCGAAGCCGCTGCTGGCCAATATTCCCGACGGCGCGTTCCGCGACCTGATGCAGCAGCGGCTGACCGAACTGACCGGCGTCGGCCAGCGCGCGGCGCCGGCGCCGCCGGCGGCCCCGACGCCCTCGATGCGCGGACGCAGCGGCACGCCCGCGCCCAAACGCAGCCTGGTGCGCACCGCGATCGCACTGCTGCTTCAGCAGCCGGCGCTGGCCGACGCGATCGAGCCGCCCTACCAGTTCGGCGTGCTGCGGCAGCCGGGCATCCCGCTGCTGATGGAACTGATCGGGCTGGCGCGTTCGCGGCCGGGCATCACCACCGGCGCGGTGCTGGAGCATTTCGGCGAGCGCGAGGAAGGCGCCGCGCTGCAGAAGCTGGCCACCCAGGCCTTCCCGGGCGAGGCGTCGGCCTGGCGCAGCGAGTTCCTGGACGCGCTGGCGCAGCTGGACCGGCAGACGCGCCAGCAGCGTATCGAGGAGCTGCAGGCGCGCATCAACGAAGTGGGCATGTCGGGCCTCAGCGACTCCGAGAAAGCCGAACTGCGCGAGCTGCACGCGGCGCGCTGAACCCGGCGGCCGGCACGCAGTAGACATCCCGTAGACCGGCCGGCGACTATCGTCCCGGTCACGAACCCCGGGGAGCCTCCGATGCGCACCACCCTGCTCTGCCTGTCGCTGGCGCTGTCCGCGCCCGCCTTCGCCGCCGAACCCGCCGCCGTCGCGCGCGTGGAAGTCGGCAACCGCATCACCGAAAACGTGCCGGCGGTGCCGGCCGAGCTGGTCGAGCGGCTCAACCGCTACCAGAACACGCGCGGCGCCAGCTTCGCCGGCTGGCTGCCGGACGGCAGCCTGGTGGTCACCACGCGGTTCGGCGAAACCAACCAGGCGCATCGCGTGCAGGCGCCGCTGGGCATGCGTGAGCAGCTCACCTTCTACCCGGAACCGATCAGCGCCGTGGATGCCGCGCCCGCGGCCGCCGGCAACGGCTTCGTGTTCGGCAAGGACGTCGGCGGCTCGGAGTTCTGGCAGCTGTTCTGGTACGACCTGGACAAGCGCGAAGCGACGATGTTCACCGACGGCAAGCGTAGCCAGAACACCACGCCGCTGTGGTCGCGCGACGGCCGCCAGCTGGCCTGGGCCAGCACCGCCCGCAACGGCACCGACTACGACCTGTGGGTGCGCGACACCGGCACCGGCCAGGCGCGCCAGGTGCTGGCCGAAGGCGGCCTGTGGACGCCGATGGACTTCTCGCCCGACGGCAAGCGCCTGCTGGTGCTCCGGTACGTGTCGATCAACGAGGCCTATCCGGGCGAGCTGGACCTGGCGACCGGCGAGCTCGAGATGTTCCCGGTGGACGGCGGCAAGGCGGCCTTCAACACCTTCAAGTACGCGCCCGACGGCCGCGGCGTCTATTTCGTCTCGGACGAGGAGCGCGAATTCCTGACCCTGCGCCACCACGATCCGGCCGGCGGCGCGCCGACCCTGGTCAGCGGCGACGTGCCCTGGGACGTGGAAGCGGTCGAGATCAGCAGCGACGGCAAGCACCTGGCCTACGTCGCCAACGAGGACGGCATCAGCCGGCTGAGGGTGCTGACGATCCCCGGCCACCGCGAGATCGCCCTGCCGGCGCTGCCGATCGGCGTCATCGGCAGCCTGGGCTTCTCCCCGGACGGCAAACAGCTGGCGCTGACGCTCAACAGCGCCACCGCGCCCAGCGACGTTTACGTGATCACCCTGGCGGACGCCACGCTGACGCGCTGGACGCGCAGCGAAGTCGGCGGCCTGGATGCTTCGAAGTTCCGCGCGCCCACGCTCATCCGTTACAACACCTTCGACGAAGTGGACGGCAAGCCCCGCACCATCCCCGCCTTCTACTACCGCCCGGCCGGCGATGGTCCCTTCCCGGTAGTCATCAACATCCACGGCGGCCCGGAAGCGCAGGCGCTGCCGGTGTTCAACCCGTCCATCCAGTTCCTGGTGGAGGAGCTGAAGGTGGCGGTGCTGGTGCCCAACGTGCGCGGCAGCGCCGGCTACGGCAAGAGCTACCTGCTGCTCGACAACGGCTTCAAGCGCGAGGACTCGGTGCGCGACATCGGTGCCCTGCTCGACTGGATCGCCGCGCAGCCCGAGCTGGACGAGGACCGCGTCGGCGTTTCCGGCGGCAGCTACGGCGGCTACATGGTCCTGGCCAGCATGGTGAACTACAACGAGCGCATCCGCGCCGGCATCGACGTGGTCGGCATCTCCGACTTCGGCACCTTCCTGAAGAACACCGAGAGCTACCGCCGCGACCTGCGCCGCGCCGAATACGGCGACGAGCGAGTCCCCGAGATGAAGGCCTTCCACGACCACATCGCGCCGCTCAACAACGCCGGCAGGATCAGCCGCCCGCTGTTCGTGGCCCAGGGTTACAACGACCCGCGCGTGCCCTGGACCGAAGCCGAGCAGATCGTGAAGGCGGTGCGCGGCAATGGCGGCGAGGTCTGGTACCTGCTGTTCAAGGACGAAGGCCACGGCTTCCGCAAGAAGACCAACACCGACTACTTCGGCGCGGCCAGCGTGCTGTTCTGGCAGCAGCACCTGCTCGGCGGCGAATAAACGGCGCCTCAGCAGATAGGGCCCGGCAGTCGCCGGGCCCTTTCCTGTTTCAACCGGGCACGAACTCGAGGGCCGGAGCCGTGATCGCCTCGACCGGCGGCAGCAGCCAGTGGTCGGCCAGCAGGAAGGCGAACAGGGCCATCAGGTAGATGATGGAGTAGTTGAACACCTGCATCGCATACAGCTCGCTGGGCGGGTCCAACAGCCGGACGGCGTAGTAGAGGAAGACGCCGCCCAGCACCAGGGCGCCGCCCAGGTAGAACACGCCGCTCATCTTCGTGGCCCAGGGCAGCACGGTCACCGCCACCAGCAGCACCGTGTAGAACAGGATCTGCCAGCGCGTGTAGGTGACGCCGTAGACCACCGGCAGCATCGGAATGAGTGCTTTGGCGTAGTCGTCGCGGCGGAAGATCGCCAGCGCCCAGAAATGCGGCGGCGTCCAGACGTAGATGATCAGCACCAGCAGCAGGGCATGGTCGTAGTGCAGCGGCGCGCCCGCGAGCTGCGCGAAGCCCAGGCCCGCGGGCCACCCCTTCACCGCGGCCCAGCCCAGCAGCGGCGGCGCGGCGCCGGCCAGGCCGCCGATGACGATGTTCTGCGGCGTCGCACGCTTGAGCCAGCCGGTGTAGATCACCGCATAACCGATCAGCGAGGCGAAGGTCAGGGCCGCGGTGAAGCCGTTGACGCGCCAGGTCAGCAGGGCCATCGACACCGCGCCCAGCGCCAGGGCGAAGCCCAGCACCTGGGCCGGGCGCAGCGAACCCACGGCCAGGGGCCGGTGCTGGGTGCGGGCCATCAGGACGTCGATGCGCTGGTCGAGCAGGTGGTTGATCGCCGCCGCCGAAGCCGCCGCCAGCCAGATGCCGATCGCGCCCAGTACGATGCGCTCCCAGGGCCAGGCCTGGCCCGGCTCGATCGCCAGGAACATGCCGATGATCGCGGTGAACACGATCAGCGCCACCACGCGCGGCTTGGTCAGCTCCCAGTAGGCGGCGAAGGGCAGGCTCATTCCGGCGCCCGCAGGCGGGCCAGCAGGCCGACCACGGTGAACAGCAGCAGGGCGGCGCCGGCGT
>CAMLKR010000220.1 GCA_946480565.1 uncultured Arenimonas sp.
AGACGACCATGGCAACCGGATGGGCCGGCGATGGCGCCGTGCAGGACCAGATCGACGCGACCGTCAAGGACGGCATCGAACGTGCGCGCCGTGCATTGCCCAAGGGCCCCAGCCTGACCCGCTGCGAGGAATGCGAGAAGCCGATTCCCCTTGCGCGGCAGAAGGCGGTGCCAGGCGTGCGGCTGTGCGTGGCCTGCCAGGAGGCGGCGGACGCAGAGGGCCAGGGTGCCGCGACCTACAATCGCCGCGGCAGCAAGGACAGCCAGTTGCGCTGATGCGTGAGCGGTTGTCATGCGCACAGCAGAAGCCCCGCCGATGCGGGGCTTCTGCGTTCTGCGGTCGTGCGGGGATCAGCTGGCGCGCTTGAGCACCTGCTTGCGGTCGCGCATGACGTTGTGGCATTCGCGCACGCTGGGCAGCAGCGCCTGAGCTTCGGCGCGCGCGGCGGCGGGGGTGTCCTCGTCGCCGATGGTCTCGTTGAAGGCCTTCAGCAGGCGGTCCTCGGACTCCTCCAGTTCGGCCACGTAGCCATAGGTGGTGTCGCCCAGTGCAGCGCGGACCTTGCCGTAGAACTGCTGCATGCTGCCCACCATCGTGCCGTGCTCGGCGGGCTTGCCGCCCGCGGATGCCACCACGGTGCTCAGGCGGGTGACGATGTCCTGCTTCACGCCGGCGATCCGCATGAACAGCGCCGACAGTTCGGCATCCTTCACCTTGCCTGCGGCTTCGGTATAGAAGTCGTGGCCGTCGCGGGCGATCTCGATCAGGTCGTTGAGGCTGTGCTGGATCTTCTTCTGCGTGTTCATCGGAACTCCTTTGGGGGATGTGTGGGACACGTCGCGGTGCCCGTGCACGACACCGTGGCGCACGCGGCATCAACATCGCGTGACCGCGCGACGGAACCGTTCACCAACGTGCGCGCCTTGCGAAGCGGACGTAAGGGGAATGTGAGCACATGCCGCCGACGACCGTTCAAGGCGTTCAAGTCCGGCACCGGCCGGCCGATAGAACGGCGTCGAACCGGAGAAGAATGGCGGCTGCCGTGCCACTGCTGAAGAAGATGACGGGCTGGTGGAGGCAGGTGCGGTCGACCGCGCCGTCTTCCGCCTCGCCGGCAAACGCGTATGAAGAGAGCCGGCTGCCGGAGAGTGGCGAGCGGAGCGAGATCCCGAAGGAATGGGCGGGCACCCTGCTCAGACTTGCCGGTCTGGAGGACGTGCCCACGCTGGCGCCCCAGGAGGGTCTTCCCATCATCGGCGTGGCCAGGGCCGCGCTCGCGCGTTTCGCCGACGACCCGCAGCGCCTGCCGCGACGTCCGCAGATGTTGCCGCAGTTGCTGGGTGCCCTGAACGATCCGGATACCTCGGGCCGCGACATCGCCGGCATCATCGCGCGCGATCCGGCGCTGGCGGCGAATCTGCTGAAGCTGGCCAACAGCGCACTGTACCGTCGGCATGCCGCGGCGATCGAAAGCCTGGACCGTGCCGTGGCGGTGGTGGGCGTGGAAGGACTGCGCCATCTCGTGGCCGTGGCGCTGATGCAGCCCGTGATGCGCACGGAGAGCGGTGTGTTCGGACGCCTGCCGCACCTGATCTGGGACCACACGCAGCATACGGCGGTGATCGCGGCCGGCCTGGCGCGCGCCAGCGGCAGGGAGCAGGTGTTCGTCGCCCAGCTGGCGGCGTTGCAGCAGGGGTTGGGCGCCATCGTCGTGGTGCAGGCACTGCGCGATGCCTGCGCGGACGCCGGTGGTGCGCTGCCCGATGCGCCCTCGCTGCAGCGGCTGCTCCAGCGCTGGTCGCCCCGCATGGGCGGTGCCATCGCCCGTGCCTGGGGTCTGTCGGCGCCCGTGATCGAGGCGCTGGCGGGGCAACGCGACCCGGGCGCCGCGGCCATGGGGCCGCTGGCCCGGGTTCTGGCAACCGCGGCAGCGCAGGCCAGTGCCGAACTGGAGGGCGTGCCGCAGGCGGATGCCGCCTGAGCGGCGCCGTCGCCAGCGCGCATCGAGCGAAGGAGGGGGCGGGCGGATCACCCTGGCCGGGTGGGGCGAATGCTCCCGCCCGCCATTTCTTCCGGCACAGGGCCGATCCTGACGGCGCGGATATCCTGTCGGGCACGCCCGCGCGCGCTGCGCGCCCGCACCTGTCCACGGAGACCCGCCTTGAAGAAGACCCTGCTTTCCATCGCCACCTTGCTGGCCCTGGCCGCCGCCGCCCCGCTGGCGGCCCACGAAGACCGCGCGTGCCTGGATGACGCCTGCACGCTGCAGTCGCTGTTCGCCGAAGCCGACGCCGGGGGCGCGGCGGCCGCCGGCACGACGATCGCCGCCAGGCGCTTCGGCAGCTGGGGCATCGATACGGCGGGCATGGACCGCCAGGCCAGGCCGGGCACGGACTTCTTCCGCTATGTCAGCGGCACCTGGGCGGATACGACCCAGATCCCGGCCGACCGTTCCAGCTACGGCGGCTTCGCCATCCTGCGCGACCTGTCCGAAGCGCGCCTGCGCGTGCTGGTGGAAGGCTATGCGCTGGGCGATCCGGCCACCGGTGGAGACGCGGCCAAGATCGCAGCGCTGTACCGGGGCTTCATGGACGAGGCGACGATCGATGCGCTGGGCGCCAAGCCGCTGCAACCCGTACTGGCCGACATCCGTGCGGCGACGGACAGGAACGCGCTGGCCAGGCTGATGGGTCGACGCGGCAGCTTCTACGACACGTTCTTCAACCTGGGCGTCAGCGACGACCAGAAGGATCCGGACCGCTACACGCTGTACCTGAGCCAGGGTGGCCTGGGCCTGGGCGACCGCGAGATGTACCTGCGCGAGAACTTCGCGCCGCAGCGCGAGCGTTACCAGGCCTACATCGCGCAGATGCTGCAGCTCGCGGGCTGGGACAAGCCGCAGGAGAGCGCGAAGGCGATCCTGGCGCTGGAAACCCGCATCGCCGAGGCGCACTGGACGCGCGCCGAGAGCCGCAACCGCGACAAGACCTACAACCCGCTGGCGATGGCCGAGTTCGCGACGAAGTCCCCGGGGTTCCCGTGGGCGGACTTCTTCACGGCCGCCGGTGTCGAGGGCGCTGGCCGCGCCGTGGTCCGTCAGGACAGCGCCATCCCGAAGATCGCCGCGATCTTCGCCGACACCGACATCGCCACGCTGCAGGCCTGGCAGGCCTTCCACGCGACCGACAATGCGGCACCGCTGCTGTCGAAGGACTTCTCGGTGGCGCAGTACGAATTCCGCGACAAGTTCCTGTCCGGCCAGCCGCAGCAGCGCGAGCGCTGGAAGCGCGGCGTGGCCTTCGCCGAATCCGCGATGGGCGAGGCGATCGGCCGCGACTACGTGAAGCTGTACTTCCCGCCCGAGGCCAAGGCGAAGATGGATGCGCTGGTCGCCAACGTGAAGGCGGCCATGGGCGCGCGCCTGGACACGCTGGCCTGGATGAGCCCGGCCACCAAGGCCGAGGCGCACGCCAAGCTGGCCGGCTTCGGCCTGAAGATCGGCCACCCCGACACATACCGCGATTACAGCGCGCTGGTGGTTAAGAACGGCGACCTGTTCGGCAATGCGCAGCGTGCGGGCCAGTTCGAGTGGGATTTCCGCCGTGCGCGCATCGGCCAGCCCGTGGACAAGGGCGAGTGGGGCATGACCCCGCAGACGGTCAACGCGTACTACAACTCGGTGAAGAACGAGATCGTATTCCCGGCCGCGATCCTGCAGCCGCCGTTCTTCGACCCGGATGCGGACCCGGCCGTCAATTACGGCGCCATCGGCGGCGTGATCGGCCACGAGATCATCCACGGCTTCGACGACCAGGGCCGCAAGTCCGACGGCCAGGGCGTGCTGCGCGACTGGTGGACGGCCGAGGACGCGGCCAAGTTTGAAGTGCAGGCCGCCAAGCTGGGCGCGCAGTACGAGGCGTACGCGTTCCCGCAGCTGCCGGGCATGCGCATCAACGGCCGCGTGGCGATGGGCGAGAACATCGGCGACCTGGGCGGCCTGACCATCGCGCTGGAGGCCTACCACCGCTCGCTGGGCGGCAAGCCGGCGCCGGTGATCGACGGTTTCACCGGCGACCAGCGCTTCTTCATGGGCTGGGGCCAGGT
>CAMLKR010000221.1 GCA_946480565.1 uncultured Arenimonas sp.
GCCATGCCGCCCCAGCCGGTGCCGATCTCGACCAGGTGGTCGGAGGGCTGCAGGTCGAGCTTGCGGCAGATGCGCTCGAGCTTGCGTCGCTGCGCCGCTTCCAGCGACTCGTCGGCATGGGCGAACACCGCCGACGAATACATCAGGTTCTCGTCCAGGAACAGCTTGAACAGTTCGTTGCCCAGGTCGTAGTGGGCGGCGATGTTGCGCCGGCTGCCGGTGCGGGTGTTGCGCTTGATCGCATGCAGCAGGCGCATCGCCCAGCCGCCGAGGCGGGCTGTGCCGGTTTCCATGGCGTCGAGCCGGTCGCGGTTGCGCACCAGCAGCCGCACCAGGGCCACCAGGTCGTCGCAGCGCCACAGGCCGTCCATGTAGGCCTCGCCGGCACCGACCGAGCCGTTGGCGGCGATGGCGCGGTAGAAGCCCGGGTCCAGTACGTCCATCTGGACGTGCAGCGTCGCATCGCCCGCGTCCTCTCCGACCGTGGCCTCGCCCAGGCCGTCGCGCACCGTCACCCGGCCGCCCTGCAGGCCGCCCAGCGTTGCCAGCAGGCGCTGCCGCAGCGCGCGGTCCAGCGTCCCGTAGCGGGCCGCTTCCTGCGCGGGATTGGCCAGGATGTCGGCGGGACTGCTCATCGGGAACTCCGGGGGTGTCGGTCGGGATGCGGGTGGAACGGGGCGCGCTTGAGCCAGAGCCGCGCCGCCTGCCAGTAGATGGCGGCCGCGACCTTGGCGGTGAGCAAGGGATACCGCGCCAGGCATGAAGCCAGCGTGTGCGCGTCCAGCGGACGGCGCTCCAGCACCAGGGTGGCGTCGAATTCGCGGGTCTCGCCGTCGAAGACGTCCATGTGCACGCGCAGCGACTCCCCCGGGGGCTGGAAGGCCCAGCGGTAGCGGCGCCGCATCGCCATGAAGGGCGAGACGTGGAAGGCCTTGTCGAAGCCCCAGTGCAGGGCGTCGCCGTGCGCCTGCGCGCGCTCGGCGGTCAGCAGGTAGGCGTGGCGCTCGTTCCAGGGGGTGTTGGTGATCTCGGCCAGGATCCAGTCCAGGGTTTCGCCGTCGGCCCGGAAGCCGTAGTAGAAGCTCACCGGGTTCATGGTCTTGCCGAAGTAGCGGCCGTGGGTGAGCAGGCGGATCGGGCCGTCCGGCCGGCGGCCGAGTTCCTTTTCCACGCGCTCGCGCACCGCGGTGTCCAGCGGCAGCGCCGGGTCGCCGAAATAGTCGCGGCGGCGGAACTGCGCCAGGTTGGGCCGGTCCACCGACCACAGCCAGCGGCCGGCGAACACCTGGTCCAGCTCGGCCAGGTCCAGGTAGAGCTGGAAGATCCGATAGCGGAAAGCGTGCGCGGTCGGGCCGAACCGGCGGTGCCGGACCCAACCTTCGTAGATGGCGGACCTCAGGGCCATTCGCAGCCCAGTCCGCGCGCCACCTCGATGCCGCTGCGCAGGCCGTCCTCGTGGAAACCGAAACCCCAATAGGCGCCGGCGTACCAGGTGCGGTTGACGCCGCTGATCTCGCCGCGCCGCGCCTGCGCCGCGACGCTGGCATGGGTGTAGACCGGGTGGTGGTAGCGCATGCGCGCGATCACCTTGGCCGGGTCGATGGCCTGGCTGCGGTTGAGCGTCACCACGAAGGGTTCGGGCGATTGCAGCGACTGCAGCAGGTTCATGCAGTAGCTCACCGTGCAGGGCGCGCCCGGTTCGGCCGGCACGTAGGCGCTCCAGGCCGCCCAGGCCTTGCGCCGGGTCGGCAGCAGGCGGGCGTCGGTGTGCAGCACGGTTTGGTTTTCCTGGTAGGGAATGGCGCCCAGCACCTCGCGCTCGGCGTCGCTGGGATCGGCCAGCAGGGCCAGGGCCTGGTCGCTGTGGCAGGCCAGCACGACCTGGTCGAAATGTTCCTCGCCGGCGGCGGTGGCCACCCAGGCGCCGTCCGGGCCGCGCCGCACGCGCTGCACCGGCGACGACAGCCGCACCTGCACCGCCCAGTCGCGCGCCAGGGCCGCGATATAGCTCGACGAACCGCCGGTCACCACGCGCCAGGGCGGCCGCCCCTGCACCTGCAGCATGTGGTGGTTGTCCATGAAGCGCACCAGGTACTTCGCCGGGAAGCCCAGGATGCCCTCGGCCGGCGACGACCACAGGGCCGAGGCCATCGGGATCAGGTGGTCTTCGACGAACAGCGGCGAGTAGCGGTTTTCCCGCAGGTAATCGCCCAGCGACGGCCCGTCGCCGGCTTCGGCCAGCAGGGCCGGGGCCTCGCGGTAGAAGCGGAAGATGTCGCGCACCATGCCCCAGAAGCGCGGCGACACCAGGTTCCGGCGCTGGCAGAACAGGCCGTCCAGGTCGGTGGCGTTGTATTCCAGGCCACTGCGCGCGTCCTGCACCGAGAAGCTCATCGTGGTCGGCTGGGACGCGACGCCGAGTTCGTCGAACAGCCGCGACAGCAGCGGGTAGTTGTCGTGGTTGAAGACGATGAAACCGCTGTCCACGGCATAGTCGCGCCCCGCCTGGCGCACCGCGTGGGTATGCGTGTGCCCGCCCAGCCGGTCCTCGGATTCGAACAGCACCACCTCGTGCCGTTTCGACAGCCGCCACGCCGCGCCCATGCCGGCGATGCCGCTGCCCACCACCGCGATCTTCATGCCGGCTCCGGGCGCGCCTTGCGCAATGCCGGCGGTACCGGCTTGAGGTCGCTGACCAGGCCCAGCGCGGCCATCGTCCGCAGGCCCAGGTAGGTCAGGTCCAGCTCCCACCAGGCGAACCCCTGGCGCGCCGAGCCCGGGAAATGGTGGTGGTTGTTGTGCCAGCCCTCGCCGAAGGTCAGCAGGGCCAGCAGGGCGTTGTTGCGGCTGTCGTCGCGGGTGGCGAAGCGCCGGCTGCCCCAGCGGTGGGCCAGCGAGTTGATGGTCACCGTGACGTGGAACAGGACGACGGTGGAGACGAAAAATCCCCAGACCAGCAGCTGCGGCCCGCTGGTTCCCAGGGCCGGATGGGCCGACTCCAGCCAGGCGCCCAGGCCGTAGAGGCCGGCCGCCAGCAGCGTCGGCACCAGGATGTCGTAGCGGTCGAGCAGGCGCAGTTCGGGGAACTTCGCCAGGTCCTTGATTGCATCCAGGTCGGTCGCGAACGCGCGCCGGGTCAGGAACCAGCCCATGTGGCTGCGGAAGAAGCCGTGCCGCGGCGAATGGATGTCGCGCTCGGTGTCGGCATGGCGATGGTGGTGCCGATGGTGCGCCGCCCACCACAGCGGTCCCCGCTGAACCGACGCCGCTCCCAGCACCGCGAACGCGAACTGCACCGGCCGCGAGGTCTTGAAGGCCTTGTGGGAGAAATACCGGTGGTAGAACCCGGTGATCGCGAACATGCGCGCCGCGTACAGCACCACCGCGGTCCACAGCGCGAACCAGGAGAAGCCCACCCAGAACACCCCCAGGCAGGCCAGGTGCAGGCCGATGAAGGGCAGCACGCGCAGCCAGTCGATGCGGTCCGGGTCGCCGTCGCCGGCGGGCGCGGCGCTGGTGTCGAACCACAGCAGGGCCGCGCGCAGCGCACGGCGCCAGGCGGGCAGGGGCGTGGGGGTTTCGAGGTCAGGCATGCGCGTATGGTCGATTTCCAGCGGTGATGGACCGGTGAACCGGCGCCGCGCGGCCGGCCGCGACCGCGCCACAGTAGCGGTGTTTGCTACGCATGCGCCATGCTTCGCGGATGCAGAAAAACAGGCCAGGCCCGGACGCGGGCGCCCCCCGCCACGGTGTCGCCCGGGTGCTGTCGAAGCAGGGGCTGTGTTCGCGCACCCAGGCCGCCGCGTGGGTGCGGGAGGGGCGGGTGGCGGTCAACGGTCGCGTCGTGCGCGATCCGGAGCATCCGGTCCGCGCCGACCGCGACCGGCTGGCGCTGGACGGACGCGAGCTCGCCGCCGCGGAGCGTGTCTACCTGGCGCTCAACAAGCCCCGCGGCCTGGTGACCACGGCCAGCGACGAGCGCGGCCGCGCCACGGTCTATGCCTGCCTGGACGGTGCGGGCCTGCCCTGGCTGGCGCCGGTCGGCCGCCTGGACCAGGCCAGCGAGGGTCTGCTGCTGATGAGCAACGACCC
>CAMLKR010000222.1 GCA_946480565.1 uncultured Arenimonas sp.
TGACGAAGCTCATGCCCATCTTGGCCAGGGTGTAGCCGGTGTGCGGGCCCCACCACTTCGGGTCCAGATTGGGTGGCGGCGCCAGGGTCAGGATGTGCGGGTTGGCGGCCTTCAGCAAGTGCGGCAGGCAGGCCTGGGCGCACAGGAAGCTGCCGCGGCTGTTGACCTGCATCATCAGATCGAAGCGCTTCATCGGCGTGTCCAGCACGCCGCGCAGCCAGATCGCGCTGGCGTTGTTGACCAGGATGTCGATGCCGCCGAAGCGCTCGACCGTGGCGGCCACCGCGGCCTGCACCTGGTCCTCCTCGCGGATGTCGCACTGCAGGGCCAGGCCTCGTCCACTGGCCGCGTCCACTTCCGCGGCGGCGCTGTGGATGGTGCCGGGCAGCTTCGGGTTGGGGACGCCGGACTTGGCCGCGATGGCGACGTTGGCGCCGTCCCGGGCCGCCCGCAGGGCGATGGCCAGGCCGATGCCTCGGGAGGCGCCGGTGACGAAGAGGGTCTTGCCGCGAAGGTCGGCCATGAAGGGCTCCTGTACTTTGGTCGGAGTGTAAACCGGCGGCCGCCATGTCGAGCCTATAATCCCGGCCATGGATTCCGCCCGCCTGGACGCACTCGTCACCTGGATCGGCCAGCACCCGATCGCCGCGGGCCTGGTCATCTTCCTGATCGCCTTCGGCGATGCGCTCGTGATCGTCGGCGTGGCCATTCCGGCGGTGCCGCTGCTGTTCGCGGTCGGCACCATGGTGGGGCTGGGCCACGTGGACGGCCTGTACGCGCTGGCCTGCGCCAGCCTGGGCGCCTTCTTCGGCGACGGCATCAGCTATTGGGTCGGCCACCGTTACGGGCCGCAGCTGCGCCAGCGCTGGCCGTTCCGCAAGCACCCGCAGTGGCTCGAGCGCGGCGAACTCACCTTCCGCCGGCACGGCATGAAGTCGATCGTGATGGCGCGCTACATCGGCGCCATCCGGCCCTTCGTGCCGGCCATCGCCGGCATGCTGAAGATGCGGCTGCGCCAGTACGTGCCCGCCAGCGGCATGGCGGCGGTGGTCTGGTCGGCGACCTTCCTGGCCCCGGGCTGGGTGTTCGGCACGTCGCTGGAGCTGGTGGCGGCGGTGGCCGGCCGCCTCGCGGTGGTGCTGGCGGTGGTGCTGGTGCTGGTCGCGGCGATCTGGGCGACGGTGTTCTACACCTGGCGCTGGCTCGGCGCGCACACCACCGGGATGATCGAGCGCGCCCTGGCCTGGTCGCACCGGCATCCGGTGCTGGGCAAATACTCCGAAGCCCTGATCGACCCGAACCGTCCGGAATCGGCCTCGCTGCTGCTGCTGGGCGTGGTGCTGCTGGCGGCCGGCTGGGGGTTTTTCACGATCCTGATCTCGGTGGGCGGCGGCAGCGCGCCGTCCCAGCTCGACCTGACGGTGCACCAGGCCATGTTCGGCCTGCGCAACCCGCTGGCCGACACCGCGATGGCCTTCCTGGCGACGCTGGGCGACGCGGTGGTGCTGACCCCCGCCGTGCTGGGCGTGTTCGCCTGGCTCTGGTGGCGCAAGCGCCATGAGGCCGCCTGGCATTGGCTGGCCGCACCGGCCTTTGCGCTGGTTCTGACCTGGTTCCTGGGCTACCTGCTCGACATGCCGAAACCGCCGGCATCGACCGCGGTGCTGGGTTTCAGCTTCCCCTCGGCCACGGTGACGATGGCGACCGTGGTCTACGGCTTCTTCGCCGTGCTCATCGCGCGCGAGCTGCCGGGGCGCCGCCGCGTCTGGCCCTACGTGGTGGCGGCGCTGGCCGTGGCCCTGCTGGGTTTCGCCCGCCTGTACCTCGGCGCGCACTGGCTGAGCGACGTATTGGCCGGCATCCTGCTCGGCCTGCTCTGGATCGCCGCCCTTGGCATCGCCTACCGCCGCCGCGTGGTGCGCTCGTTCTGGGTGCGGCCGACGGCGACCATCTTCTTCGTCGCCATCCTCGGCATGGTGGTGTGGCACGGCAGCCGCAGTGCGGACGAAACCCTGGTCCGCTTCGACCCGCCGCTGGTGCGCGCGCCGCTGTCGGCCGACACCTGGTGGCGGCAGGACTGGCAGCAGGGCCTGCCGGCACGCCGCAACGAGCTGCACGGCGGCGATGCCTGGCCGTTGAACGTGCAGGCCGCCGGGCCACTGGACGGCGTGCGCGCGCGCCTGCTGCTGTCGGGCTGGGAGAACTACCGCACCGGTGGCTGGCACGGCCTGCTGCAGACGCTCGACAAGGGCGCGACGCCCGCGACCCTGCCGGTGCTGCCGGCGACGCACCAGGGCCGTGCCGAAGCGCTGGTGATGGTGCGTGCCGGCACGACGCCCGAGCGCATGACCGTGCTGCGGCTGTGGGCGGCGCCGGTGCGGCTGGAACCCGAGGACGAGCCGCTGTGGATCGGCACCGTGCAGGAACTCCAGTTCACCCGCCGGCTCGACTTCTTCAGCTACTGGCGGGCCCTGCCGGGCGAAGACGACCTGCTCGACGACCTGCGCGCGGACCTGCACGGCATGGACACGGCGCTGGACGCACGCGCCGACGACGGCCAGCGCGTGCTGCGCCTGCGCGCCGCGGCCGCCGATTAATCGGGCTGGAAGTCGGGCAGCCGTTCGACCAGCCGCTGCAGTCGCTCGTGCGGGTCGTCCAACTGCAGCAGCCGCTGCCGGTCCTGCGGCGAGAGCGGCAGCCACTCGGCCAGGCGCCAGCCGACGAACTCCGCTTCGGCCAGCCGGCCCTTGCCGACGCCGTCGTGCTCGACGCCGGCCTTGTCCAGGATGCGCGCCAGCAGTACGCCGAGCAGCGCATGCTCCTCGCGCATCCTCACCACCCCGGGTTCAGGCAGCCAACGCACGTCGGCGACGATCAGGCCGTCGTCGCGCACGCGGGTGCGCTCGACGTGGAAACGCCGGCGTCCTTCGACGGTGATGCCGAGCAGGCCGTCGTCGGTCATCGCGAAATCGACGATCGCCGCCTCGGTGCCCAGCGCGGCCGGGATGGCCGGCGCGCCGGCCTCGGCGCCTTCAAGGATCAGGCAGATGCCGAAGCCCTGGCCGCTGCGGCCGCAGCGCCGGATCAGGTCGAGGTAACGCGGCTCGAAGATACGCAGGCCCAGGCTGCCGCCCGGGAACAGCACCGAGGACAGCGGAAACAGCGGCAGTTCGCTCAGGGCCACGCCGGGCTCAGGCGCCCAGTTCGGCCAGGAAGCGCCGGGGCGCGCCCTCGAAGCCGCCGTTGGACATGAACACCACGTGGTCGCCGGCGCCGGCGCGCGCCCTCAGTGCCGCGATCAGCGCGTCCACCGATGGCACCGCCTCGCCTTCGCCGCGTAGCGCACCGACCACCTTGCCGGCGTCCCAGGCCAGCTCCGGCCGGTGCAGGAAGACCACGGCGTCGGCGCCGTCGAGCGAGGGCGCGATCTGGTCGGCATGCGCGCCCAACCGCATCGAATTGCTGCGCGGCTCCATCGCCACCACGATGCGCGCACCGCCGACGCGGGCGCGCAGGCCCTCCAGCGTCGTGCGGATCGCGGTCGGGTGATGGGCGAAATCGTCGTACACGGTGATGCCGCGCGCCTCGCCCAGCTTCTCCAGCCGGCGCTTGACGCTGACGAAGTCCGCCAGCGCGGGGATCGCCATCGACAGGTCGGCGCCCACCGCGTTCGCCGCGGCGACCGCGGCCAGGCCGTTCATCACATTGTGACGGCCGACCAGGGACCAGCGCACCGTGCCGACCACCGCCCCGCGGTGGTGCACCTCGAACGCGCTGCCGTCGGCCGCCAGCAGCCTCGCCGTCCAGTCGAAATCGCCGTCCAGGCCGAAGCGCTCCACCGGCGTCCAGCAGCCCATGGCCAGCACTTCGGCCAGGGCCGCGTCCTCGCCGTTGACGATCAGCCGGCCGCGGCCGGGCACGATCCGCACCAGGTGGTGGAACTGGCGCTGGATCGCCGCCAGGTCCGGGAAGATGTCGGCGTGGTCGTATTCGAGGTTGTTGAGGATGGCCACCGTGGGCCGGTAGTGCACGAACTTGCTGCGCTTGTCGAAGAAGGCGGTGTCGTATTCGTCGGCCTCGACCA
>CAMLKR010000223.1 GCA_946480565.1 uncultured Arenimonas sp.
GTTCGGCCAGTCTTCCTTGCCGGTGTGCCGGCCCAGCCAGTGCAGCCAGCCGATGAACCAGTCGTAGCGCCGCAGCGACGGCAGCGCCGCCGGGAACAGATGACCCAGGAACAGGGAAACGACGACGGCGATGAGCGCGGCGGACATGGCGAGATTCTAGCCCCGAATGCAAGCGCCGGAGCGCGGCGTCAGCCCGCTGCGGCGGCGCGGGTGCGCGCCATCCAGGCGTCGATCAGCCAGCGCGCGATCGACATCCGCGGCGACAGCAGCAGGTCGCCGCTGGCCACCTGCGACTCGATGTCGGCCAGGCTGAACCAGCGCGCCTGCTCCAGTTCGTCGCTGACCACCGGCTCCACCGGCAGGGCGGTGGCGTGGAAGCCGATCATCAGCGCCGACGGGAACGGCCAGGGCTGGGACGCCGCGTACCGGCAGTCGAGCACCGGCACGCCGGCCTCCTCCATCACCTCGCGGGCCACGGTCTGCTCCAGCGACTCGCCGGGTTCGACGAAACCGGCCAGCACCGACCAGCGCTTTTCCGGCCAGCCGGCCTGGCGGCCCAGCAGCAGGCGTGGGCCGTCGGTGACCGCGACGATCACGGCCGGGTCGGTGCGTGGGTAGTGTTCGAGTCCGCACTGGCCGCAGCGCGCGCACCAGCCGCAGCGCACGATCGCCACCGTGCCGCCGCAGGCGCCGCAGTAGCGGCTGCGCTGCTGCCAGTGCAGCAGTGCGCGCGCCTGGGCCAGGGCCGCGGCGTCCAGCGCCGGCCACTGCAGCGCGGCCTGGCGCAGGTCGAGGCGGCCGGGCAGCGGCTCGGCCAGGGTCTCGTGCGGCAGGGCGAACCAGGCGGTGTCGCCATCCAGGCCGAGCAGGCTGGCGGCTTCGGGCCGGTCCGGGAACAGTTGGGCGCCGAGCGGGAACTCCGGCGCGTCGGCGCTGCCCGGGAAACGGGCGTTGCCCTCGGCGTCCACCAGCAGCACGCGGGCGGCGGGCCAGTGCGCATCCAGGCGTTGGGGGTTTTCGCGCAGCAGTTCGGCACGGTCCAGGCCCGGACCGCGGAAGGCGTAACCGGGGGGCTGGCTCATGCGCGGGGGCTCAGGCGGAGAAGCTGCTGCCGCAGCCGCAGGTGGTCTTGGCGTTGGGATTGCGGATGACGAACTGCGCGCCCTGCAGGCTTTCGCGGTAATCGACCTCGGCGCCCATCAGGTACTGCAGGCTCAGCGGATCCACCAGCAGGGTGACGCCGTCGCGCTGCAGGGCCAGGTCGTCCTCGCCCTGCTGTTCGTCGAACTCGAAGCCGTACTGGAAGCCCGAGCAGCCGCCGCCGGTGATGTACACGCGCAGCTTCAGGGCCGGATTGCCTTCTTCGGCGATCAGGCGCGCGACCTTGGCGGCCGCGGCGGCGGTGAACTCGAGCGGGGTCTCGAGGCTCTGGTAGCTGGGCGTGGGATCCATGCCCGCCAAGATGGGCGCTGGCGGGGCCGGATTCAAGCTTCCTGCGCCTCGGCCTTGGCCTTCACGCGGGCAACGGCGGCAGCCGGGGCGTCCGGGCCGGTGAGCTGGGCCAGGGGCGCGTCGGCATGGATCAGGCGGCCGGTGATCATCGCGCCGGCGGCCATCTCGACCACCTTGTAGTAGATGTTGCCGTTGACCCGGGCGTTGGCGGCCAGCTCGATGCGCTCGCCGGCGTGCACGTCGCCGGTCATGCGGCCGTTGATGACCACGACCGGCGCGAACACCTCGCCCTCGACGTGGCCGGTGTCGGCGATGGTGATGACCGCGGCGCTGCCGTCCTCGGCCTGCACCTTGCCGTGGATGGCGCCCTCGACGTAAAGGCCGCCGGTGAAGGTGACGTCGCCGCGGATCACCGCGCGCGGGCCGACCAGGGTTTCGACGGCATGGTTGCCGTTGCGGGGGGATTTTTTGTCGCTGCCGAACATGGTCAATCTCCTCGTGGCGTCTCGGCCTGCCAGGGGAAGGCCTGGTCCACGGTGCTGCCGTCCGAGCGCAGCTGCACCCGGACGCGTTGGGGGGTGAAGCCTTCCGGCAGCATCACGCTGCCCTCCAGCTGCTGGAAATAGCGGAACGAAAACGGCTGTCCGGGTGCGCCCGGCTTCTGTACCAACGTTTCCCAGGGCAGGCTGCGCAGCCGCCCGTTGCTGACGCCCTCGACCGACAGGCGCGCCTCGCCCTTGCTGATCGCGCCGCGGTTGAGGTTCTGGGTCAGCGTGACGGTGTAGCGCCAGGTGCCGCCCTCTTCGGGCGCGAACACCGCCTCGTGAACGCTCAGGCCGCGGCGCTGGCCGGTGGCGCCGACCAGCCGTTCGTAGAAGGCGACGTCGGCGCGCAGGCCGGACACTTCCTCTTCGCGCTCGGCGAGGCTGGCCTGCAGTTCGGTGTTGGCGCTGCGGCTGATCTGGTCGCTGCGGCGCAGGGTGGAGACGTTCTGGCGCAGCTGCTTCACCAAGGCCTCCGCTTCGTTGGCGCGGCGACTGGTGACCTGCAGCTCGGCCTTGGCCTTGGCCAGGCTGGGCGCGGCCAGGCGGCTGGCCAGCATCCAGGTCCCGATCACCGACGCCAGCCACAGCACCAGGCCGATGCCGAGCAGCACCCGGGCATAGGGCCGGTGCGGCACGATCACGAAGCGCGGTTTGTCGGGGCCGGTCGAAGCCATGGGCAGTCGTCGGAGGGGGGCCGTGCGGGGGGATGCCGAACTAAGCCCGGGCGCTCCATCCTCGTCAAGGCGGAGGGCCACTATACTGTGATCGCCGTCACCTTCCGGGAGCGTGGCCATGACCGAAGCGCATATTTTCGCCCTGGGCCTGGCCCTGGCCTGCCTCGCCGGCGTGCGCGCCTACCTCACCGTGTTCGGCATCGGCCTGGCTGGCCTGCTGGGCTGGGTCGAGCTGCCGGCCGCCCTGCAGGTGACCATGTCGCCCTGGGTCATGGGCACCGCCGGCGCCCTGGCCCTGGTGGAGTTCGCCACCGACAAGATCCCCGGCGTGGACTCGGGCTGGGACCTGCTGCAGACCCTGGCCCGCGTGCCCGCCGGCGCCTTCCTGGCCGCCGCGACCCTGTCCGACGACGGCCAGCTCGGCACCGGCGCGCTGGCCCTGGGCGCGGGCGCGGCACTGACCACCCACGCCATCAAGGCCGGCACCCGGGCCCTGATCAATGCCTCGCCCGAGCCGCTGTCGAACTGGACCGCGTCGCTGGGCGAGGACGCGGCCGCCGTCGGCGCGCTCGCCCTGGTGTTCGCGCACCCGTGGCTGGCCCTGGCGGTGCTGCTGGGCGTGCTGGCCCTGATCGCGCTGCCGGCACTGCTGGTCCTGCGCTGGCTGTGGCGACGGCGACGTGCGCCGGCGGGTGTCGCCGCCACGTGACGGCCTCCGCTGTCCGGTAGCGCGCGTCCCCGGCGTTGCCTCGCGCATGACCGCCGACACCCTGACAGCCGCCAGCCCCGGGGGCATAATCCAAGGCCAACCGGGGGCCACGCGATGAATCCGCACGACGAGTCCAGACTCGCCGAACACCGCCACGCATTCCTGCGCCTGCTGCCCCGGCGCGTGGAAACCATCGGCCGGCGCCTGCACCGGTTCCTGCAGGAAGGCTGGGACATCAACGGCCTGGCCCTGATGCACGACGACGCACGGTTCCTGGGCGACGCCTGCGGGCGCCACGGCCTGGACGACGCCAGCCGCCACTTCGGCCAGATGCAGGCGCTGCTGGGCGAAACCCTGGTGCAGCAGGCCCTGCCCGACCCGGCGCTGGGCGAGCGGCTCTGGCACCTGGTCGAGGACATCGGCGCCGCGGTGCCGATGTCGAGCGAACCGGCGATCGAATCCGCCGCCAGCCGCCGCATCGAGCACGCCGGCCGCGCCGAAACGCCGCCGCCCAACTACTGGCGCCGCTGGGGCGACGATGCGCCGACCGCGGTCGCACCCGCCGCGGTACCCGAACCCGTGGTCGCCACACCCGCGGAGGAAGCCGCCTCGCCCGCGCCGGCCGACGCCGGCGTGCCGACGCTCAAGGCCGGCCCCAAGGCCGCGCCGGCGCCCACGCCCGCCGCACCGGCG
>CAMLKR010000224.1 GCA_946480565.1 uncultured Arenimonas sp.
CGACCTGCCGATGGTCGCGGAAGACTACGTGCACCGCATCGGCCGCACCGGCCGCGCCGGCGCGTCCGGGGAAGCCGTGTCGCTGGTCTCGCACGACGAGGGCGGCCTGCTGCGCGCCATCCAGCGCGTGCTCAAGGCCGACATCGAGATGGTGGAGGTCGAGGGCTATTCGCCCAGCCGTCCGATCCGGATGGGCAACGACGCGCCCTCGCCCGCCGGCCGTCCCGGCGGCCAGCGCCCGCCGCAGCGCCACGCCCGACGCCCGCACGTGGGCAACGGCGAACGCCATGCGCACGCCGGCCCGAAAAGCCACAGCGGCGGCCGCGACGGCCGCGGCCGCGGCGACAATCCGCGCGCCGCCCGCTGAGTCCAGCGTCTTCGCGTGATAGGGAGGGCCGCCTTGTGCGGCCCTCTCTTTTTCTCCTTGGTTCCGGCGCTGAGGGCGCCAGGCCCCGCAGGCCCCTTGCCTTCCGCCCCCCGGAGCAGGAAGCTGCGGGCCATCCCGGGGGAAGGAGTGAAGACATGTTGCGCAGCATCCTGGCAGTGATCGTCGGCGTCCTGGTGATGGGCATCACCGTGGCGGCGGTGCAGTGGCTAGGCCACTCCGTCTACCCGCCGCCAGAGGCGATTCCGGCCCACCCCGAGGCCATGGCCGAACTGGTCGCCGGCATGCCGGTCGGCGCGCTCGCCTTCGTCCTGGTCGCCTACGCCTTCGGCACCTTCCTGGGCGCTTACACCGCCGCGACCATCAGCCTGGCGCACCGTCGCGGCGTGGCGATCGCCATCGCGGTGATCATGCTGGCGCTGATCACGCTCAACTTCGCGGTGATCCCGCACCCGCTGTGGATGGTCGCCATCGGCGTGCTGATCCCCTTCCCCTTCGCGCTGCTGGCGTGGAAGCTGGCGAGGGACTAGTCCGAACCGGGCGCCGCCCGCACGCTGAGCCAGGCGCCCAGCAGCAGCAGGGCCACGGCCGCCGCCTGGGTCCAGTGCGGCGCCGCGCGGCCGAAGGCCAGCAGCAGGCCGGTGGACAACAGCGGCGCGGCATACGACAGCGTTCCCAGCACGGCGATGTCGCCGCGCTTGGTGCCGATGTCCCACAGCCAGAACGCGATGCCGGTGGGGCCCAGCCCCAGCGCCACGATCATCGTCCACTGCAGCGGCGTGGGCGCGACCGTCTGCTCGAAGGCCAGGTGGGCAAGCGCACCGAGCCCGCCCACCACCAGGCAGGACCCGGCCATGGCCGCGCTGGGCACGGATTCGAAGCGCCGGTTGAGCACCGAGTACAAGGCCCAGACCAGGGCCGCCCCCAGCGCCGCCAGGTAACCCGGCACGTGCGCCGGATCGATCTCCGGGCGCCCTCCCTTCGACACCAGCAGCACCGCCGCCGCCAGGCCCAGGCCGGTGCCCAGCCACTGCCCGGCGCGGACGCGCACGCCGCCGAGCACCGCGGCGAACACCACGATCAGCAATGGCCACAGGTAGTTGATCAGGTTGGCCTCGACCGCGGGCGCGCGCTTGAGCGCGACGAAATAAAGCGCGTGGTAGCCGAACAGCGCCCCGATGCCCAGCGCCCCGGCCGCCAGCGGCTGCCGCAATGCGCCCGGTCCCGGGCCACCCGGCCGCAGCAGCAGGGCCACGCCCGCGACGCCGGCGATGCCGAAGCCCAGGGCCAGCAGTTGGAAGGGCGGGATGTCGCCGGTGGCCGTGGTCAGCACGGCCAACGAGGACCAGAGCAGGACGGCGGCGAAACCGGCGATCGTGGCGCGCAGCTTGGGAATCATGGCGGGTTCGGCTTCGCGGGCCGCGGGAAGGACCGCGCGATGCTACACGCCGGCGCCACGCGGCCCCAGCGCCGATCGCGCCGGGAGCGGGGTCAGAAGGGTTTGGCCAGCACCAGGTAGATCAGCGGGACCAGGAACAGAAGCGGCAGCTCGTTGAACCAGCGCATCGCGGTCGGCGACGGCAGCGCGGCGCCGGCCGCGGCCTTCTTCAGCCAGCGCCCCGCGACGATGAAATAGGCCAGGAGCGCCGCCACCAGGGCCAGCTTGCCGTGCATCCACTTCATGCCGGCGACGATGTCCGGCCACCACTCGGGCGAGAGCTTGTGGCCCAACCACAGCAGGAAGCCCAGGATCACCGCGATGCCGAACATGCTGTGGCCGAAGCCATACAGGCGCCGGCCCATCAGCACCAGCCGCGCCTGCACCTCGGGCTGGCCGCGGGTCTCGGCCAGGTTCACCAGGATGCGCGGCAGGTAGAACACCGTCGCCATCCAGGCGATGACGAACACCAGGTGGAAGGTCTTGGTCCAGAAGTAGGCCACGTTCGGTTTCCTTGGGTGGTTTCAGCGGCAGGCCGGCTTGCGCCCGGCGGCGCGGGCCTGCTGGTAGGTGGGCATCAGCGCCGGCGCGGCGGCCTGCAGGGAGCGGATTCGCTGCTGCGGATCGGGATGGGTGGATATCCAGGCCGGCACGCGGCTGCCGCCGCCCTGCGCGACCATGTTCTGCCACAGCGCCGCCGCGGCGTTGGGATCGAAGCCCGCCTGCGCCATGTAGCGCTGGCCGAGCACGTCGGCCTCGCTTTCATGCTTGCGCGAGAACGGCAGGATCACGCCGGCCTGCGCGCCCACGCCGAGCAGGCCCAGCAGCTGCTGGCGCTGGCCCCCGGTGGCGGAATTGGCGATCTGCAGCGCCGTCTCCGCCGCGAACTGCTGCGATACCCGCTCGGCGGCGTGGCGCGAGATCACGTGGCCGAGCTCGTGGCCGATCACGGCCGCCAGCTGGTCCTGGTCCTTCGCCACCTTCAGCAGGCCGGTGTGCACGCCGACCTTGCCGCCAGGCAGCGCGAAGGCGTTGGCGCTGTCGTCGGCGATCAGGGCGACCTCCCAGGTCTGGCTGCGGGCGGGCTGCGGCAGCTGGGCGATCAGCGCGTCGGCGACGCAGCGCACGTAGCGGGCCCGGGCCGGGTCGTTGGCGAGCTTGCCGCTGGACTTGATCTGGTTGAAGGCGGTGGCGCCCATCTTGTCCATGTCGGCGTCGCTGACCAGGATGAACTGGGAGCGGCCGGTGGGCGTGGTGGTGCAGGCAGCGAGAACGGCCAGGGCGAGGCCGGCGAGCAGTTTCGAGGGGTGCGGGCGCATGGGCTCTCTCCATCGGGGCGGGCTGCTTCGGGGCCCCATGATTCCGGCATCGCCCGCCGGCCGCAATACCGGTGCGGTTCAGGCGCTTGCGGGGCTTCTGGGGTACAATCGCGCGCCTTCTTCGTGTCCGTGGTGTGCCGGAATGCGAAGTACCTCGCTTCCTCCAGGACTCCCATGACCGCCCAAACGCCCGAGGCGCCCAGCGCCACGCTCCATTTCCGTGACCTCGCCCTCAGCGAGCCCCTGCTCAAGGTGCTGGCCGAAGTCGGCTACGAGTCGCCCTCGCCGATCCAGGCCGCGACCATCCCGCACCTGCTGGGCGGCCGCGACGTGCTGGGCCAGGCCCAGACCGGCACCGGCAAGACCGCCGCCTTCGCCCTGCCCATCCTGTCGCAGATCGACCTGGCGCAGACCAAGCCCCAGGCCCTGGTGCTGGCGCCGACGCGCGAGCTGGGCATCCAGGTGGCCGAGGCCTTCCAGCGTTACGCCTCCTACATGCCTGGCTTCCACGTGCTGCCGGTCTACGGCGGCCAGCCCTACGGTCCGCAGCTGTCGGCGCTGCGCCGCGGCGTGCACGTCGTGGTCGGCACCCCGGGCCGCATCATCGACCACCTGGAGAAGGGTTCGCTGGACCTGTCGCTGCTCAAGAACCTCGTGCTCGACGAGGCCGACGAGATGCTGCGCATGGGTTTCATCGACGACGTCGAGGCGATCCTGAAGAAGATGCCGGCCGTGCGCCAGACCGCGCTGTTCTCGGCGACGATGCCGCACGCGATCCGCCGCATCGCCCAGACCTACCTCAAGGACCCGGTCGAGGTCACGATCGAGGCCAAGACCCGCACCGCCGAAAACATCCGCCAGCGCAGCTGGGAAGTGTCCGGCCTGCACAAGCTCGACGCGCTCACCCGCATCCTCGAGGCCGA
>CAMLKR010000225.1 GCA_946480565.1 uncultured Arenimonas sp.
CCGGCCTCCACCGTCGGCGCCGCGGTCTCGGGCGCCGCTTCGGGCGCGGGCGTTTCGCCGCAGGCGGTCAGCAGGGCCAGGGACAGCAGGGTCAGGGGGTGGCGCAGCGGCATTCGGGATCCGGGGGGGGAAGGCGATGCCCCGGAGCATAGCCCGTGCGGCCGGCCCGGGTCAGGGGTGCTCGGCCTCGGCGTGCACGCGCTCGCGCCGGATCAGGTACAGGCCGCTGGCGACGATGATGCCGGCACCCACGAAGGTCCAGCCATCCGGCAGGGCCTGCCAGACCAGCCAGTCCAGCATCAGGCCCCAGGCCAGGGCGCTGTATTCGAACGGCGCCACCACCGAGGCCTCGCCGGCGCGGAAGGCTTCGGTGATCGCCACCTGGCCCAGGAAACCGGCCAGCCCGACCCCGGCGATCACCCAGGCGTCGCCGGCCTGCAGCGGCACCCACATCGGCCAGGCCAGGGCGCCGGCACCGGCCGCGGTCATCGTCAGCATCCAGAACACCATGCTCTGGCTGCTGTCGGTCCGGTGCAGCACGCGCACGGTGATCGCCGACAGCGCGTAACCCGCGGCCGACAGCAGCACCGCCAGCCCGGCCCAGGTGAATACGCCCTCGCCGGTCGGCCGCAGCACCACCAGCACGCCGGCCAGGCCGATCGCGATCGCGGTCCAGCGCCGCGGCCCGACCTTCTCGCCCAGCAGCGGCACCGACATCGCGGTGATCAGCAGCGGCGCCACGAAGAACAGCGCATAGGCGCTCGACAGCGGCATCCGGCTGAGCGCGTAGGCGAAGGTCGCCAGCATTCCGATCGCCAGAACGCCGCGCAGCAGGTGCAGCGACCAGCGCACCCGCAGCAGGCTGGCCGCGGCGCCGGTGGCCAGCACCCACAGCAGCACCAGCGGCAGCGAGGACAGGCCGCGGATGGCCGCCACCTGCATCGGCGGGTAGTGGCCGGACAGATGTTTCATGCCGCCGTCCATCAGCGAGAACAGGCCGACGGCGACCAGCATCGCGACGATGCCGCGCAGGTTGTTGGGCTGGGTCATGCCGCCATTGTGCGCGAGGCCCGCACCGGCCGGTGCAATCGCCGCCATTACCTCAGGCGCCGTTCGCGCACTGGCGGCAGCTGCCGTCGTCGACGGCGCCCGGGGCCAGCGCCGCGGCCACCGCCTCGCCCGGCGCCTGCCAGCGCTCGCGCAGGGTGCGGGCGCTGGCCCGGCGGTTGCCGTAGGTGGGGCCGTAGCCGTCGTCCATGCGCGGGTCGGTGAAATGGCCGTTGAGGAAGAGCAGGTTCTTGAAAACGGTGTGCAGGTTCATCGGAGCCTCCCGGGCCGCGGACGCGGCGTTACTTGATGGGAATGCAAGATAGGTGGATGCTTTTCCCTGCGGTAGCGACATGTTTTCAATCCAGACTTGAAAAGGATTCAAGATGAGCCGGGTTCCGCTGCAGCCCATCCAGGGTTTCCTGGCCGCCGCGCGCGCCGGCAACCTCTCGCGCGCGGCCGAGTCGCTCAGCCTCACGGTCAGCGCGCTCAGCCATCAGATCCGCGCGCTCGAAGACCGCCTGCAGCAGCGCCTGTTCGAACGCGGCCCGCGCGGCATCCGCCTCACCGCCGACGGCCAGCGCCTGTTCGACGCCGTGGCCGAACCCTTCGATGCGCTCGAACGGGCCCTGCGCCCCTGCTGCTCGCGCCGCGACGAGGTGCTGAGCCTGAGCCTGCTGCCCTCGATGGCCTCGAGCTGGCTGGTGCCGCGCCTGCCGGGTTTCCTGGCCGCGCATCCGCAGCTGGAAATCAACCTGCTGTCGGGCATCAACCTGGTCGACTTCGAGCGCGAAGCCAATGTGGATGCGGCGATCCGCTACGGCCCCGGCCGCTGGCCCGGCCTGACCGCCACCCACCTGTTCGACGAGTGGATCGCGCCCCTGGCCAGCCCGAAGCTGGTGGCCGAGTTCGGCGGCCGCAAGCCGCAGGACCTGTCGCGCTATCCGCTGCTGGAAGACGACGCCGGCCGCTGGCCCGACTGGTTCGCGCACTTCGGCGGCGACGCCCCGAAACGATTCGTGGCCCGGCTCGACGACGCCGAGACCCTGCACCGCGCCGCCGCCGCCGGCATGGGCGTGGCGATGGGCCGCATGACCCTGGCCAAGCCGTTGATCGACGCCGGCCTGCTGGTGGTGCTGAGCCCGCGGCGCCTGAAGTCGGACTACGCGCACTACCTGGTGCATCCCAGGCGCTCGGACGACCACGCCGGCCTGATGGCCTTCCGCACCTGGCTGCTGGAGCAAGCCCGGCGTTACCGCGACGCGCTGGTCACCCCGAACAGGCCTGCGCGACCTTCGCGTCGAGCTCGGAGCGCTGGCGGAAGCTGAGGCGGTTCCAGAGCCGGTCGCGGGTGGCGTCGGCCGAACGCCGGGCCGAGGCGCAGCGCGCGGCCGCGGCATCGCGCCGGGGCGCCGCAGGCGCGGACGCCTTCACCGGCCGGCGCACCGGCGCCGCCTTCCCGTCGTCGACGGACACGCGGGCGGTCGGCCGCGCCGGCGCGGGTTCGGCCGCCACGGTGCGTGTCCACAGCGTGCGCGCACCGCCCGCACAGGGCGCCGACTGGTAACTGACCGCGCCGTCGGCGGCGAGGCATTTGTGCAGTTCGTCGGCCGCGGCGGCGCCCGGCCACCCCGGCAGCAAGAGCAGAAACATCCAGGTTCGCGCCATGTCGGTCCTCCCTCGGGAAGGACATTGCAGCGCGATGCCGGGCGCGGCGCCGCCGGCGGTCGCCGGCGCGGCGCCTGCGAAAACCGCTAGGAGCCGGCGCGGACTTCCACCAGTTCCACGTGCGCTTCCTGCCCGACCACGTGCGCACGCCCGGCCGGCACCGGCCAGGGCGCAGCGGCGGGCGCCGACGCGGCGTCGGCACCTTCGGGCAGGTAGCGGAAGCGCACCTGCAGCTTGGTCGCCACCGGCGCGCCGTCGCGCTCTTCCGGCTCGAAGCGCCAGCCGTGCAGCGCGGTGATCGCCGCCTGGCCGAAGGCCGGGTCGACGCTGGCATCGGAATACACCTGGAAGCCGCCGGCGCGGCCGCCGGTGGTGGCGGTGAACTCCAGCACCACCTCGGCGCCGACTTCGCGCAGGGCCTCGGGATAACGCGGCAGCGGGCGGCTGAGCACGCGCGGCCCCAGCTTCAGGCCGGCGGTGCGGATGATGAAGTTCTCGCCGTTGGGGATCAGCTGCACGGTGCCGTCCAGCCAGCTGCGCGCGGCCACCGGGCCGGTCGCACCCTGCGCCGGCACGAAGTCCGCCGCCCGCACCTGCTTGATCACGATCGGCCGCAGCGCGTTCGACAGCGCCGGCCGCTGGCTGGGCTCGAACTTCAGCACCTCGCCGGCCGGCGACAGCTCCACCCAGCCGCCGAAGCCGAGGGTCTCCACGCCCTCCTGCGCCGCGGCCGGCATCGCCAGCGCCAGCAGCGCGGCACAGATCATCGTTTTCATCGCGTACCCCCTGGAAAAGACCGGCTAGGGTCCCAGACGAGCGCCGGTCATTCCGTCGACCGCGTCACAGTTCGCGGCCGCGGCGCCGGCTCAGGGCGCGTCCGCCACCGGCGCGTCCGGGTCGCGGCAGGTCTCGATGACCCAGTCGCGCAGGCGACGCTTCTGGTAGTCGCTCAGCTCCAGCCAGTCCTTGGCCAGGGCGGCGTCGTTGAAGTCGTGGGCCTTCGTGCACTCGCTGGTGCGCTCGGGCGGACGGCCGGCGGCCTCGTCGGCGCGCCGGCGTTCGGCGGCGGCGCGCCGGGCCTCTTCGGCCAGGCGCTCCTGCTCGGCCTGGCGCGCGAGTTCGGCGGCCCGCAGCGCCTCGGCTTCCGCCAGCGCGGCGCGCGCCGCCAGTTCCTCGGCGCTGGGCCCCGGGTCGGGCGTGGCCTCGCGCTTCCAGACCTGGGTGCTGCCCTTGGGGCAGGGTTCGGACTGGATGCTCACCGCGCCCTGTGCGCCGGTGCACTTGTACAGCGACTCGGCCGCGGCCGGCGGCGCGAACGCCGCCAGCAGCAGCACCGG
>CAMLKR010000226.1 GCA_946480565.1 uncultured Arenimonas sp.
GTGCGCTCTTTCTCGCGCTGCCAGTCCCGGTCCTTGCTGGCCTGGCGCTTGTCGTGGCTCTGCTTGCCCTTGGCCAGGGCGATCTCGAGCTTGACCTTGTTGCCTTTCCAGTAAACGGCGGTCGGGATCAGGGTGTAGCCGTCGCGTTCGACCTTGCCGACCAGCTTGTCGATCTCGTGCCGGTGCATCAGCAGCTTGCGGGTGCGGCGGTCGTCGGCCACCACGTGGGTGGAGGCCTGGCTGAGCGGGGTGATCTGGGCGCCGAACAGGAAGATCTCGCCGGACTTCACCAGCGCGTAGGCGTCGCCCATGTTCATGCGGCCGGCGCGGATGGACTTGAGCTCCCAGCCCTGCAGGGCGATGCCCGCCTCGTAGCGCGTCTCGAGGCTGTAGTCGTGGCGCGCGCTGCGGTTCAGGGCGATGGTCTTGTTGGCCGCCTTGTCCTTGCCGCTTCCGGTATTCTTGGCGTCGTTCTTCTTGGACATGATCCTTCCTTGGCGGGCATTGTCGCCCATCGCGGGCCGGCTGGGGGAGGGCAGGCAGACGGAGCCCGATGACGAGCATCCACCGACACGCGCTGGTCCGGCACTCGGCCCTGCGCATGTACACCCTGGTCAACGACGTCGCCGCCTACCCGGCGCGCTTTTCCTGGTGCGAGGACTCCGCCGTGCTGGAGCAGTCCGACACCCACATGCTGGCCCGGCTGGACCTGACCGTGGCCGGGCTGCGCACCAGCTTCACCACCCGCAACACCCTGGTGGCGCCGACTTCGATCGAACTCAAGCTGGTCGAGGGCCCCTTCCGCAAGTTCACCGGGGCCTGGCACTTCCACAGTCTGGCCGAGGACGCCTGCAAGGTCTCGCTGAGCCTGGACTTCGACGTCGCCGGCGCGGTGCTGGGCACAGCCCTGGCCATCGGCTTCCAGGGCCTGGCCGACAAGATGGTGGACGACTTCTGCCGCGAGGCGGACCGGGCCTGACATGGCCGCGCCGATCCGGGTCGAGGTCGTCTACGCCCTGCCGGACCGCTGCACCGCGGTGCGAGTCGAGCTGCCCGAGGGGGCCTGCGTGGCCGATGCGCTGGGAGCGGCCGTGATGCCGGAGCGGGTGCCGGGCCTGGTGGTGGATCCGGCACGGCTGGCCGTATTCGGTCGCGCGGTGACACCGCAGACGCCGCTGCACGCCGGCGACCGGGTCGAGATACTGCGGCCGCTGCTGGCCGATCCGAAGCAGGCGCGCCGGCGGCGCGCCGAAACCGAGGCGAAACTCAGCCGCCGCTAGGCCGCACGCGCGGCTTGTCCTTGTCGCGGGCGAGGTTGCCGAAACGGCGCATCTCCGCCGACAGGGCCTTGTCGGCCTCCGGGAAATATTCGCCTTCCCACCGCGCCAGGGCGTCGCCGTCGAAATACAGGGTCAGGGTCTTGATCTCGGTCTTGCCGACCCGGCGGCGCTCGGTGGCGACGTAGTCCCAGCGGTTCTGGTGGAAGGGATCGGCCACCGGCGGCGAGCCGAGCAGGCTGAACACCTGCTGGCGGCTCATGCCTTCCTTGAGCTGCTCGACGTTCTTGGATTCCAGCAGGTTGCCCTGGAACACGGGCTGCCGGTAGACGATGCCGCAGCCGGACATCAGGAGGGCGGCGAGGACGAGCGTGAAGGCCTTGCGCATTGCGGTGGTGGTCCGGATCGAAGACGGGCCGATGATACACTACCGACCGCAGCCGCCAGCCGGCCGCGATGGACCGTTCGACGGAAGGCATTCAGGGAGAAACCATGGAATCGCAGGACCTGCGCAAGGCCGGCCTCAAGGTCACGCACCCCCGCATCCGCATCCTCGACGTGCTCGAGTCGTCCAGCCCCCGGCACCTCACCGCCGAGGACATCTACCGGCACCTGATGGACAAGGGCGACGACATCGGCCTGGCCACCGTCTATCGCGTGCTCACCCAGTTCGAGGCCGCGGGCCTGGTGCTCAAGCACAACTTCGAGGGCGGCCAGGCCGTCTATGAACTCGACCGCGGCCAGCACCACGACCACATGGTCGACGTCGAGTCGGGCAAGGTGATCGAGTTCACCAGCCCCGAGATCGAGCGCCTGCAGACCGAGATCGCCGCCAAACACGGCTACGTGATCGAAGAGCACTCGCTGGTGCTCTACGTGCGGCCCAAGAAGAAGAAATAACGCGGCGCCGGCTCAGCCGGCCTGGGCGCGGGACAGCATCTGCTTCGCGTTCGCCCGCACTTCCTTGGTGATCTCGACGCCGCCGAGCATGCGCGCGAGCTCCTCGATCCGGGCCTTGTCGTCGAGCGGGGTCACCGCGCTGTGGGTACGGGTGCCGGCGACGGCCTTGCTGACCTGGAAATGATGGTGGCCCTGGGCCGCGACCTGGGGCAGGTGGGTCACGCACAGCACCTGGCGCTCGGCGCCCAGGGCCCGCAGCTTCTGGCCCACGACCTCGGCCACCGCGCCGCCGATGCCGGTGTCCACTTCGTCGAAGACCATGGTCGGCACCGCGTCCAGGCCCAGCGCGGCCACTTCGATGGCCAGGCTGATGCGCGCCAGCTCGCCGCCCGAGGCCACCTTGCGCAGCGGCCGCGGCGGCTGGCCCGGGTTGGCCGAGACTTGGAATTCGCAGCGTTCGGCGCCCTGCGGCAGAGGGCGGGTGGAGTCCTGGGGCTCCAGCAGCACGCTGAACACGCCGCCGCCCATGCCCAGTTCGGCCATCAGGGCGGCGACTGCCTTGCCCAGCTTCGTGGCGGCGGTGGCGCGGGACTTCGTCAGTTTCGCGGCGGCCGCGGCCCAGTCCGAGGCCGCCTGCTGGCGATCGCGTCCCAGGCGTTCGGCGCGGCCGCTGGCGTCGGCCAGGCCCTCGAGTTCGGCCTGCAGGGCGTCGCGGCGGCCGGCCAGGCCCTCGATCGGCAGACGATGCTTGCGGGCCAGTTCGTGCAGGCGGGCCAGGCGGTCCTCGAGCTGCTGCAGGCGGGCCGGGTCCAGGTCGAAGTCGTCCCGGATGCGTTCGAGGCCGGCACCGGCTTCGGCCAGCTGGATGTCGGCCGACTCCAGCAGGGCCACGACCTCGGCCAAGCGCGGCTCGTCGCCGCTCAGGCGCGATAGTTCGGCGATGACCTGGTGCAGGGCGCGGCCCAGCGACAGACCGTCGTCGCCGGCGAGGCGGGCGAGGGCGGTTTCGCAGCCCTGCAGCAGGCCGGCGGCATTGGCCTGGCGGCGGTGGGCGGCCTGGAGCTGTTCCAGGTCGGTGGCATCGAGGTTCTCGCGCGCCAGTTCGTCCACCTGGTGCTGCAGCCAGGCCACGCGTTCGCCGACGTCGCCGGCGCGCGCCAGGTCGGCCAGCTCGCGGTCGAGCTCGGCCCAGCGGCGGGCGTGTTCGCGGACCTCGGCCAGCAGCGCTTCGTGGCGGCCGAAGGCGTCGAGCAGGGCCAGCTGCTGGCCCCGGTCGAGCAGGGCCTGGTGTTCGTGCTGGCCGTGGATCTCGACCAGAAAGGCGCCCAGTTCGGACAGCTGGGCCAGGGTCGCCGGGCGCCCGTTGATCCAGGCTTTCGAGCCGCCATCGGCCCGGATCACCCGCCGCAGCTGGCACTCCAGGCCGTCGTCCATCTCGTTCTCGCGCAGCCAGGCCAGGGCGGCCGGCGCGTCGGCCAGGTCGAACCCGGCCACCAGTTCGGCGCGCTCGGCGCCGTGCCGGACGATGCCGGCGTCGGCGCGGGCGCCGGTGAGCCACATCAGCGCATCCACCAGCAGGGACTTGCCGGCGCCGGTTTCGCCGGAGACCACGGTCATGCCCGGCCCGAAGGCCAGTTCGGCGGCGGAGACGACGGCAAAATCCTTGAGGCTGAGCAGGCTGATCATGGGCCGGGCGATTTTGCCTGAAAGCGCCAAGGTTTCGCTGCCCCCCGGCGCCGCGCCAGCCGACCGGACCGGCGCCGGACGTAGGACAATGCCGGCTTGCGCCGGAACCCGGCCGGCCTTATCAAGTGG
>CAMLKR010000227.1 GCA_946480565.1 uncultured Arenimonas sp.
GTGCCCAGGTCCTCGACCCAGTCGAACACCTCGCGGCGCTGCTCGGGATCGGCGATGTCGGCCGCGAAGGCGCGCACGTCGGCCTCCGGGAACTGCTCCTCCAGTTCCTGCCGGGTCGCCTCGAGCTGGGCGTCGTCGCGCGCCACCAGCAGCACGTCGGCGCCCAGCCCCAGCAGCTCCGCCGCCACCGCGCGGCCGATGCCGACGCTGGCGCCGGTCACCAGCGCCACCTGTCCGTCCAGTCGCCAGCGGTTCGCGCTCATCGGCGTCTCCTGAGGTTTGCCGGCGTAGGATAGCGGCAACCGCCTTCCGGAGAGCGCCCATGCCCCGACTGCCGATGTGTCTCGCCGCCGCCCTGCTGCTGGCCGCCTGCAGCGATCCGGTCCAGGAGCCGCTGCCCGAACCCTCGCGCGATCCCCAGACCGCCGCGTCCGCCGACGCCACCGAACTGCGCGACGCCATGCAGGCACCGGTCGACAAGGCGCGCAGCGTCGAAGACACCCAGGCCGCGGACGCCGCCGAACGCCAGGACGCGCTGGAGAACGCCGGCGGCTGATCGCGGACAGAAGAACGCCCGGGCAGGCCCGGGCGTTGGTTCATCCAGAGGCAGCGGTCAGTAGTCGCAGAGGCAGTGCGCGACCGCGCGGAAGGGCGTGCGGCTCTGGCCGTCTAGCCAGGTCAGTTCGCGTTCGACCTTGTCCAGCGTGCGGCGGTCGAGCAGCAGCGGCGTCGGCGCGAGCACCCGCAGCAGGCCCCGCAGGCGGGCATTGCCGCCCATGTTCACGATCGCCTGCTCGAAGGACGTCAGCGGCTTCTCGATGTAGCTCACGCCGTAGCCGTCCGGTTCGAGCTTGGCCAGTTCGGCGGTCGCCGCCAGCGCGGCCTCAAAGCCACCCAGCTCATCCACCAGGCCGCGGTCCTTGGCCTGGGCGCCGCTCCAGACGCGGCCGCGGGCATGCACGTCGATCTGCTCGGGCGTGGTGCCGCGCGCGGCGGCGACCTTGCCGGTGAAGTCGGCGTAGCCCTTCTCGATGATCGACTGGATCAGCGCGCCGACGTTCGGGTCCAGCGGCCGGGTCGGGTCGAAGGCGCCGGCCAGCGGCGTGGTGCCGACGCCGTCGGTGCTGACGCCGATCTTGTCGAGCACGCGCGGCGCGGTCATCCACAGGCCGAAGATGCCGATCGAGCCGGTGATGGTGGATTCGTCGGCGTAGATGCGATCCGCGTTCATCGAGATCCAGTAACCGCCGGAGGCGGCCACGTTGGCCATCGACACCACCACCGGCTTGCCGGCGGCCTTGATCAGCTCGACCTCGCGGCGGATCTGCTCGGACGGGAACACGCCGCCGCCCGGGGAATCCACCCGCAGCAGCACGGCCTTGACGTTCTCGTCCTCGCGCGCCTGGCGCAGCAGGGCCGAGGTGGACTCGCCGCCCACGGCGCCCGGCGGCTGCTCGCCGTAGGTGATCTCGCCCTGGGCCACCACCACCGCCACCTGCGGGCGGGTGTCGAGGCGCAGGTTCTCGCGCGCCAGGTGCTGCAGGTAGGCGCGCAGGTCGATCTGGCGGAAGGTGTTGTTCTCCTGGTCCAGCACGCCGCGCTCGACCAGCAGCTGCTCGAGCTCGTAGCCGGTCTTGAGGCCGTCCACCAGCTTCTCGTCTATCGCCAGCTTGCCCAGGTCGCCGCCGGCGGCCTGCACGCGCGCGGGCAGCTCGTTGATCATCGCGGTGAGGCCGGCGACGTCGAGCTTGCGCGCCCGCGCCACGTCGTCCAGGAAACGCTGCCAGACGTCGGTCATCCAGTACAGGTCGGCCTCGCGCGCCTCCGGCGAAGCGGCGTCGAGCACGTAGGGTTCGGCCGCGGACTTGTATTCGCCCACCTTGAACAGGTGCACGTCGACGCCGAGCTTGTCCTGCAGGCCCTCGCGGTAGTACATGCGGTAGCGGCCGAAACCTTCAAGCAGCACGCTGCCCTGGGGATCCAGGTAGACCTCGTCGGCCTGCGCGGCCAGGTAGTACTGCTTCTGTTCCATGTCGGTGCCGAAGGCGACCACCTGCTTGCCGGAGGCGCGGAAGTCGCGCAGGGCGGCGGCCAGGTCGCGCATCGCGGCGAAGCCGGTGGCGCCGAAACCGTCGGTCAGCAGCACGATGCGGTCGATGCGCTTGTCGTCCTTCGCGGCCTCGATGGCGTGCACCAGGTCGCGCAACTGCAGCTCGGGGCGGGCGTCGCCGGTGGCCTGGTTGAGCACGCGCTCGACCGGGGCCGAGGTGTACTGCTCCACCAGCTGGCCGTCCAGCGGCAGCACCAGCGCCGTCTTCTCCTGCAGCGGCTGCACGCCCGGGCTGGCGACGATGGCCACCAGCACGAAGAACAGCACCAGCAGGAAAATCAGGTTGAAGACCAGCTGCCGGGTGAAGTTGACGGTGTTCCAGACACCGACCAGGACACGGCGGATCGGGCCGGGCTGCGACTGAGACATGGGGAAACTCCGGTAAATTCAGCCCGCAGCATACCCAGCCCGGGTGAAAACCGCATAAGCCTCAGGTCACGGTGCCCACCGGCGCCAGCGGCCGCCGCGCCAGCCGCCAGAAACGCCAGCCCAGCAGGATCGCCGCCACGCTCAGGCCCAGGATCAGTCCGGTCCACAGCCCCGAGGCGCCCTGGCCGCGCACGATGCCCAGCCAGTAGCCCAGCGGCAGCCCCAGCCCCCAGTAGGCCAGCACCGTGATGAACATCGGCACCCGGGTGTCCTTCAGGCCGCGCAGCGCACCGGCCGACAGCGCCTGGAAGCCATCGGGATACTGGAACACGGCGGCGTAGGCCATCAGCAGCGCGGCCAGCGCGACCACGGCCGGGTCCGGCGATATCAGCGAGGCCAGCGCCGCGCCGCCCAGCACCAGCACGATCGCCGACGCGGTCTGCGCCAGCATCGCCAGCGAATAGCCGGCTGCCGCAGCCCAGCGCACGCCCGAGGCGTCGCCGGCGCCGACCGCGTGGCCGACCCGCACCGTGGTCGCCATCGCCACGCCCAGGGGCACCATGAAGAACAGGCTGGCGGCCAGGATGGCGATCTGGTGCGCGGCCATCGGGGTCGTCCCCAGCGTGCCGATGATCAGCGCCGTGGCGACGAACAGGCTGCCCTCCATGAACACCGACACGCCCATCGGCAGGCCCAGGGCCAGCAGTCCGCGGATCGGCGCCCAGCGCGGCGGGTCGAAGCGCGCGAACAGGCCGAGGTCCGCGAAACGCGGCGCGCGCCAGAGATAGATCGCCAATCCCAGCGCCTGGCCCCACAGCACCATCGCCACGGCGTAACCCAGGCCCGCCGCACCGAGGTCGGCCACGAACATCAGCGCATAGCCCAGCGGCACCAGGCCGGCCAGGCCGCACAGGCCCGCGACCATCGAGGGAAAGGTCCAGGCCACGCCTTCGCTGAGGTTGCGCAGGCAGAAGTACAGGGCCAGGCCCGGCGCACCCCAGCTGATCGCCTGCAGGAAGGCCTCCGCCTCGGGCCGCGCCTCCGGCGTGATGCCCAGCGGCGCCAGCGCCACCGCGCCGGCGCGCACGACCAGGATCAGGGCCAGGCCCAGCATCAGCGCCAGCCAGAGCGCCTGCCGGAACACCGCGCCGATCTCGCCGCGGCGGCCGGCGCCGTTGAGCTGGGACACCGTCGGCGGCACCGCCATCAGCACGCCGATGTTGACCAGGATCACCACCGACCACACCGCGCTGCCCACGCCCACCGCCGCCAGCGTCACCGGCCCGTAGCGGCCGGCCAGCACGGTGTCGACGATGTTCATGGCCATCGACGAGATCTGGCTGAGCACCAGGGGCAGGGCTAGGGCGAAACTGACGCGCATCTCCCGCCGCAGGCGGGCCGCGCGGGTCTCGTTGTGGCTCATGAGGAAGGGGTCGCGGGCCGGATGCCCGGTATATTACGCGCAGCCGACCAGGAGCCCCGCATGTCCGCCCCGGAACCCGT
>CAMLKR010000228.1 GCA_946480565.1 uncultured Arenimonas sp.
GCCTGGCACGGCGTCGGCAGCACCGGTTCGGCCGGCGTCAGCGGCCACCATGCCGAACACGCGGCCTTCGAGCGCGAGATGGCGCAGTGGCTGGGCTACGAGCGCGGCCTGCTGTTCGGCAGCGGCTACCAGGCCAACCTGGCCGTGCTGCAGTCCCTGCTGGGCGAAGGCGACGTCTGCGTGCAGGACAAGCTCAACCACGCCTGCCTGATCGACGGCGCGCGGCTGTCGGGCTGCGAGCTCAAGCGTTACCCGCACGCCGACGTCGAGGCCGCGATGCGCCAGCTGATGTCGCGCCGCGACGGCGCGGCGATCCTGGCCACCGACGGCGTCTTCAGCATGGACGGCGACCAGGCCCCGCTGGCCGACCTGGCCCTGGTGGCGCGCGCGCAGGACGCCACCCTGTACGTGGACGACGCGCACGGCATCGGCGTGCTCGGCCCGGAAGGCCGCGGCAGCCTGGCGGTGGCCGGCCTGTCGGCCCGCGAGGTGCCGCTGCTGCTGGTGCCGCTCGGCAAGGCCTTCGGCGGCCAGGGCGCGGTGCTGCTGGGCAATGCCGCCTTCATCGCCCACGTGGCCGAAACCGCGCGGCCCTACCTGTTTTCGACCGCACCCGCGCCGGCGATGGCGGCGGCGATGCGCGCCAGCCTGCGCCTGATCCGCAGCCAGCCCTGGCGCCGCGCCAAGCTGGCCTCGCTGGTGGCGCGGTTCCGGCGCGGCGCCTCGGCGCGCGGCCTGCCGCTGCAGGAATCCTTCACCCCGATCCAGCCGATCGTGCTGGGCGACAACACCCGCGCGCTGGCGGCGTCGAAGTCGCTGGAGACCCAGGGTTACCTGGTGTCGGCGATCCGGCCGCCGACGGTTCCCGACGGCCAGGCGCGCCTGCGCGTCACGCTGGGCTGCGACCACAGCGAAGCCGACGTGGACGGCCTGCTGAACGCCCTGGCCGAAGCGGTGAAATCGCGGCCCGACCCGGTCACCGCATGACCCTGTTCCATGAGATCCGCGGCCAGGGCCCGGCCCTGGTGCTGCTGCATGGCTGGGCCATGCACGCCGGCATCTTCGCGCCGCTGGTGCAGCGGCTCGAAGCGCATTTCACCCTGCACCTGGTCGACCTGCCGGGCCACGGCCGCAGCCGCGACGCCGGCCTGCCGCTGACGCTGGAACACGCGGCGGCCGCCGTCGCCGACGTGGTGCCCGAATCCGGCCTGTGGCTGGGCTGGTCGCTGGGCGGCCTGGTGGCGCTGCAGGCCGCTGCCGTGATGCCGGAGCGCGTGCGTGGACTGATCATGGTCGCGGCCAGCCCGCGTTTCGTGCGCGCGCCGGGCTGGCCGCAGGGCATGGAAAACGCGGTGTTCCACAACTTCGCGCGCGAACTGCAGCGCGACTACCGCGGCACGCTCGACCGCTTCCTGATGCTCGAGGCCCAGGGTTCGGAAAAGGTGCGCGATGAGCTGCGCCTGCTGCGTGCCGAGGTCTTCGCGCACGGCGAGCCGCATGCCGACGTGCTCTGCGACGGGCTGGAGCTGCTCGAGGACAGCGACCTGCGCGCGGCGCTGCCCACGCTGGCGATGCCCAGCCTGTGGATCGCCGGCCGCCGCGACCGGCTGGTGTCGCCGGCGGCGATGTTGGCCGCCGCCGACGCGGCACCCCGTGCGTCTTTCCACCAGGTCGCCAGCGGCGGCCACGCGCCCTTCCTGACCCAGTCGGACGAAGTGGCCCAGGCGGTGCGCGACTTCGCGGCGGTGGCGCCGTGAGCGTGTTCGACCGCCGCCAGCTGCGCCGCTCCTTCGGCCGCGCCGCATCGCGCTACACCGAAGTGGCCGCGCTGCAGCGCGAGGTCGAGGCGCGCCTGCTCGAACAGCTCGGTTACCTCGACGACCGCCAGCCGCAGCGCGTGCTCGACCTGGGCAGCGGCCCGGGGCGTGCGGCCGGGGCGATGAAAAAACGCTGGCCGAAGGCCGAGGTGATCGCGCTCGACGCCGCGCTGCCGATGCTGCGCGAAGTGCCCAAGCACACGCGCTTCTGGCGCCCGGTGCGGCGCGTGAACGCCGACGTGTCGAAGCTGCCCTTCGCCGACCAGTGCGCCGACGTGATCTTCTCCAGCCTCTGCCTGCAGTGGCTGGACGACCTGCCGGCGGTGCTGTCGGAATTCCGGCGCGTGCTGCGGCCGGGGGGCCTGCTGCTGTTTTCGACCTTCGGCCCGGAAACGCTGTCGGAGCTGCGCGACGCCTACCTGCAGGCCGGCGAAACCCCGCCGCTGTCGCCGTTCGCGGCGATCCAGCAGGTCGGCGACGCGATGCTGGCCGCGGGCTTCAAGGATCCGGTGCTCGACCGCGACCGCTACACGCTGACCTATCCCGACCTGCGCGGCCTGATGCGCGAGCTGCGCGCGATCGGCGCCGGCGACGCCCGCCACGACCGGCCGCGCGGCCTGGGCGGCCGGGGCCGCCTGCAGCGGGTCATCGCGCACTACGAGGCGCTGCGCCGCGACGGCGTGCTGCCCAGCACTTGGGAAGTGATCACGGCCCAGGCCTGGGGCCCCGCGCCCGGCGCGCCGCGGCGCGACGGCGGCGCCGACCTCGCCAGCTTCCCCGCGGACCGCATTCCCACCCGTCGCCGCTGAGTTCAGGGCGGGAGGATCCTGACGCCCAAGACGTTAAGATCATCCGACCCCGAACTTAGCGAGGTGATGGTGATGAAGACGCTGCGCCCGGTGTTTGCTGTGTTGCTTGCCTTGGCGCTTGCGGGCTGCGCCAGCACCTCGTCCACGCCCACCGCGGTCGGCGACGACCGGTCCCTGGAGGGCGCCGACTGGCGCCTGGTCTCGGCTCCCGGCACGCGCCCGGGCGCGTCGCTGTCGGGCGCCGGCGCGGCCACGCTGCGCTTCGACGGCGACCGCTTTTCGATCGACGGCCCCTGCAACCGCCACGCGGGCGCCTTCGAGCGCCGCGGCGACCAGCTGCAGTTCGGCAAGGAAGGCGGCGCCGTCGCCAGCACCGAGCGCATGTGTCCGCCGGAAATCATGCAGCGCGAGGCCGCGCTGATGGACGCCATGGCGGCGCCGTTCACCCTGGCCTTCGAAGGCACGGTGCTGCGCCTGACCGCGATCGACGGAGCGGTGTGGCGCTTCGACAGCCGCGAGCAGCCGCCGGCCGCGGGCCGCGAGCGCATCGTGATGGTGGCCGGCCAGCGCGCGCCCTGCACCGGTGTCGCGCCCCGGCTGTGCCTGCAGGTGCGCACCCAGCCGGGCGCGGCCTGGCAGCTGCACTACGGCGAGATCGAAGGCTTCGACTGGCAGGTCGGCGTGGAGTACGTCATCCGCGTGCGCGAATACGCCGTCGCCAATCCGCCGGCCGACGGCGCGTCGCTGCGCTGGGTGCTCGAGGAAGTGCTCGAACGCAGCCCCTGAGCCGGGTCAGTCCAGGGCGTCGTGGCCGCCCAGGTCCGGGTGGCCGCCGATGCCGGATTCCAGCGTGCGCACGCGCTTGGCGTCGCGCCGCGCCTCGGACAGCCGGCGCACGGTCTCGCGCAGCTTCTCGGCGTCCTTCAGCCAGGGCAGGTGCACTTCCGGCGTCGAGGCGTCGGAGGTGAACAGGATCACTTCGCCCAGCCCGAACAGGCGCTCGAAGAAGGTCTGCTCCAGGCGCGTGTCGCGCACCCGGTACAGCTCGAGGTCTTCGGTGATGCGCGTGAACACGCCTCGGCGCACGCTGAGGCGCTGGTCGGTGAGCGTGTAGACGGTGTTGCGCACCACCAGCCAGCGCCAGATCGCCCACGGGATCGGCACCAGCAGCAGGCAGGCGAGGAACCAGCCCAGGTTCTGCATCTGCGAGGGCGTGCCGGTCCATTCGATGCGTTCGTCGGTCATGGTCATTCCTTCGGGCCGGAAACCTGGGCGATCCAGTCTTCGAGGTTGTAGTAGTTGGTGACCCGGGCGATGCGGCCGTCGCGGACGTCGAAGAAGGCGCC
>CAMLKR010000229.1 GCA_946480565.1 uncultured Arenimonas sp.
CGATCACCACCAGCGACGGCTTCGCGCTGTCGGGCCAGCTCCACGGCGATCCCGCCCAGGCCGGCGCCGCGCTGCTGATCGCCCCTGCCATGGGCGTGTCGCAGTCGTACTACGCGCCCTTTGCGCGTTGGCTGGCTGAACAAGGCTTCGCGGTATTGAGCTTCGACTACCGCGGCATGGGCCAGTCCCGCCCTGCCGAACACCGCCACAGCCTGCGCGGCTTCGACGCCGACATCCACACCTGGGCCGAACGCGACGCCGCTGCCGCGCTGGCCACGCTGGACGCCCGGCTGCCGGCCACCACGCCCATCCACTGGCTGGGCCACAGCCTGGGCGGCCAGATCTTCGGCCTGGTGCCGAACCGCGAGCGCGTGGCACGCATGGTCACGGTGGGCACCGGCAGCGGCTACTGGCTGGAGAATGCCGCGTCGCTGAAGCGCAGCGTCTGGTGGCTGTGGTACGTCGTGGTGCCTGTGGTGCTGCCGTTGGCCGGCTATTTCCCCGGCAAGCGGCTGAAGAAGGTGGGCGACCTGCCGGCCGGCGTGATGTCGCAGTGGCGACGCTGGTGCCTGCATCGCGACTACATGATGGGCGAAGGCGGCACCGCGCTGCGCGCGCAGTACGCCGGCGTCAGCACCCCCATCCTCAGCATGAGCTTCACCGACGACGAGTTCATGTCCGCGCGCAACACCGAATCGCTGCACGGCTTCTACGCCGGCGCGCCGCGCACGATGGCGCGCATCGCCCCGGCCGACCTGGGCGTTCCCCGCATCGGCCACTTCGGCTTCTTCCGCCCGCAGTTCCAGGCCACGCTGTGGCCGCGCGTGCACGGCTTCCTGGCCTCATAACGAACGAAACACCTGGAGACCCTGATGGACCACATCAAGACCGCGACGCTGAACGGCGTCTGCACGATCGAGATCGCCCGCCCCGAGAAGAAGAACGCGCTGACGATGGCGATGTACCAGGCCATGGCCGACGCCATCAATGCCGCGCAGCTCGACCCCGCGGTGCGCGCGCTGCTGATCACCGGCCAGCCCGGCATCTTCACCTCGGGCAACGACCTGGAAGACTTCATGCAGCGCCCGCCGCAGGGCGCCGATTCGCCGGTGTTCCGCTTCATGCAGGCGCTGGTCGGCTTCGAGAAGCCGGCCATCGCCGCCGTCACCGGCGCCGCGGTGGGCATCGGCACCACGCTGCTGCTGCACTGCGACTTCGTCTACGTCAGCGACGAGGCGCGCCTGGCGATGCCCTTCGTCAGCCTGGGCCTGGTGCCCGAGTACGCGTCCAGCCTGGTGCTGCCGCAGCTGATGGGCCACGTGCGGGCGGCCGAGAAGCTGATGCTGGGGGAGCCCTTCACCGGCGCGATGGCGGTCGAATGCGGCATTGCCAACGCCGTGCTGCCGGCCACCGAGGTGGTGAACCATGCGCGGCGCATCGCCGAGCGCTTCAACGGACTGCCGCCCGGCGCGGTACGGGACACCAAGCGCCTGATGCGCGCCGCGAACAAGGCGGCCGTCAACCAGACCATCGCCACCGAGGGCGAGATCTTCAGCGCCCGCCTGCGCAGCCCCGAAGCCATGGAAGCCTTCCAGGCCTTCTTCCAGAAGCGCAAGCCCGACTTCTCGAAGTTCTGAAGAGACGGCCATGTCGCTGGCGCTGAAGCTCGCGCTGGGCCCGCTGCTGGTCGCGCAGGCGGTGCACACGCGGCGCCGGCTGCCGAAGCTGCCCGAAGCCGAAGGCCCGCGCGAGGGTGCGGCGGGCCATGGGCGAGCGCTGTCGCTGCTGGTGCTGGGCGATTCGTCGGCGGCGGGTGTGGGCGTCGAAACGCAGGACGAGGCGCTGGCGGCGCAATTGGCGCAGGCCTTGGCGGACCGTGTACGACGGCGCGTGACGTGGCGGCTGCAGGCCCGCTCGGGCATCACGACCGCGCAGGCCCTGGCGCTGCTGCGCGAACAGGCACCCCAGCCCGCGGCGCTGGCGGTGCTGGTCACCGGCGTCAACGACGTCATCGAGCAGGTGCCACCACGCCGCGCGGTCGAAGCGCGCACGGCGCTGCACCGGGCGCTGCGCGACGAGTTCGGCGTGCGCCACCTCGTCCTGACGCCGCTGCCGCCGATGCACCGTTTCGCCGGCCTGCCGCAGCCACTGCGCTGGGTGGCCGGGCGCGACGCGGCAGAGCACGACCGCGCGCTGGCCCGCTGGGCCGCGCGGCACACCGACGTCAGCCACCTGGCCGTGGACCTGCCGCTGGACGCCACGCTGCTGGCCCGCGACGGCTTCCACCCCGGTCCGCAGGTGTACCGCGCCTGGGGCCAGGCGCTGGCCGATCACATCGCGCGTCAGGTGCTGCCGCGCATCGAGTCCCACTGACATCCCCGAGGAGAGACACATGGAACGCAGCCTGAAGGGCAAGACCCTCTTCATCACCGGTGCCTCGCGCGGCATCGGCCTGGCCATCGCCACGCGCGCCGCGCGCGACGGCGCCAACATCATCCTGGTGGCCAAGACCACCGAGCCCAACCCGAAGCTGCCCGGCACGCTGGGCAGCGCGGCGGCCGAGATCGAGGCCGCGGGCGGCCAGGCGCTGCAGGTGCCCACCGACATCCGCGATGAAGAAGCCGTGGCCCGCGCCGTGGCCGCCGGCATCGAGCGCTTCGGCGGCATCGACATCCTGGTGAACAACGCCAGTGCGATCAACCTGACGCCCACGGCCGCCACGCCGATGAAGCGCTTCGACCTGATGATGGGCGTGAACGCGCGCGGCACCTACTGCTGCACCCAGGCCTGCCTGCCCGCGCTGACGGCCTCGGCCAAGGCCGGCCGCAACCCGCACGTGCTGACCATGTCGCCGCCCTTGAGCATGAAGGACCACTGGTTCGCGCCGCACGTGGCCTACACCATGGCCAAGTACGGCATGAGCATGTGCACGCTGGGCCATGCGCGCGAGTTCAAGAAGCTGGGCATCGCGGTGAACAGCCTGTGGCCGCGCACCGCCATCGCCACCGCGGCACTGCAGATGATTCCCGGCGTGGACACCAACAAGTGCCGCACGCCCGAGATCCTGTCCGACGCCGCCCACCTCATCCTGACCAGCGACGCGGCCACGACGACGGGCAACTTCTTCATCGACGACACGCTGCTGGCCGAGCACGGTGTCACGGACTTCGACCGTTATGCGGTCGTGCCGGGCACGACCGATTTCATTCCCGATTTCTTCGTCGACTGATGCGCGCCCGCATCGCCCTGGCCCTGGTCGCCACGGCCGTACTGGCCGGCTGCAACACGCTGTCCGAGAAGGAATGCCGCCGCGCCGACTGGGTGCGCATCGGCCAGCAGGACGGGTCGAACGGCTACGGCGCCTCGCGGCTGGACGAGCATGCCAAGGCCTGCGGCGAGATCGGCATCGTGCCCGACGCCCGCGCCTACGCGCGTGGGCGCGAGCAGGGCCTGGCCAGCTACTGCCAGCCGGCCGTGGGCCGCAGCAAGGGCGCGGAGGGCGCCAGCTATTTCGGCGTGTGCACCGGCGCGGCCGAAACCGCCTTCCTGCGCGGCTACACGGTCGGCAAGCAGATCCACGACCTGAAGAAGCTGCAGGAAGGCAACCGCCGGCACCGCAAGGAGCTGACGGACCAGTTGGCGAAGAAGGACATCAAGGAAGACGAGAGCAAGCGCATCCGGCGCGAGCTGGACCGGCTGGACCAGGAGGACCGCCGGCTGCAGCGGCTGGTGGAGCAGGCGTACCAGATTCCGCTGTAGCGGCAGGGCTGCAGCAGCAGTCCGCTCAGGGCGCAGAGGCCGCACAGGCAGCTCAACGCCGCTCACGCCGCACATGGCCGCCCTGGTCCATTCAGGGACGGCCCAGGCGGCGCACCCGCAATGCCTCGCGGTTTGCGCGCGTGGCACGGTGACGACCACACCCGTGGCGCATGGACTGGTCGCAGCACAGTCACACCATGG
>CAMLKR010000230.1 GCA_946480565.1 uncultured Arenimonas sp.
CCTTCGCGGTGCTGCACGTACTGGGCTTCTCGATCAACACGCTGACCCTGTTCGGACTCGTGCTTGCGATCGGCATCGTCGTGGACGACGCGATCGTCGTGGTCGAGAACGTCGAGCGCAACATCAGCGAGGGCCTGTCGCCGCTGGCCGCGGCGCACCAGGCCATGAAGGAGGTTTCCGGCCCCATCATCGCCATCGCCCTGGTGCTGTGCGCGGTGTTCGTGCCGATGGCCTTCCTGGACGGCGTCACCGGCCAGTTCTACAAGCAGTTCGCGGTGACCATCGCCATCTCGACGGTGATCTCGGCGATCAACTCGCTGACCCTGTCGCCGGCCCTGGCCGCCAAGCTGCTCAAGCCGCACGGCGCCGCGCCGGACGCGCCGACCCGCCTCATCGACCGCCTGTTCGGCTGGGTCTTCCGCCCGTTCAACCGGTTCTTCGGCAAGAACTCCGAGCGCTACGAACATGCGGTGAAAAAGACGCTCGGCCGCCGCGGCGCGGTGTTCGCGGTGTACGCCGTCCTGCTGGTCGGCACCCTGACGGTGTTCTCGGCGGTGCCGCGCGGCTTCATCCCGGTGCAGGACAAGCTTTACCTGATCGCCGGCGTGAAGATGCCGGAAGGCGCCTCGATCGAGCGCACCGACCGCGCGCTGCAGAAGATCGCCGAGCTGGCCAAGACCGTCGAGGGCGTCGAAAGCGAAGTCGCCTTCCCCGGCCTGAACCCGCTGCAGTTCACCAACACCCCGAACAGCGGCGTGGTCTTCTTCACCCTGAAACCCTTCGACCAGCGCGACCGCAGCGCCACCGAGATAACCGCCGAGCTCAACCAGAAGATCGCCGGCATCCAGGAAGGTTTCGCCTTCGCCTTCATGCCGCCGCCGATCCAGGGCCTGGGCAACGGTTCGGGCTACTCGCTGTTCATCGAGGACCGCGCCGGCCTGGGCTACGGTGAACTGCAGAACGCGGTGAACGCCTTCACCGGCGCGGTGTCGCAGACGCCGGGCATGGGCTACCCGATCAGCAGCTACCAGGCCAACGTGCCCCAGCTCGACGCCGAGGTCGACCGGGTCAAGGCCAAGGCCCAGGGCGTGCCGCTGACCGAACTGTTCGACACCCTGCAGACCTACCTGGGTTCGGCCTACGTCAACGACTTCAACATGTTCGGCCGCACCTGGCAGGTCATCGCCCAGGCCGACGCGCCCTTCCGCGACAAGGTCGAGGACATCGCCAACCTGCGCACCCGCAACGACCGCGGCGAGATGGTGCCGATCGGCAGCGTCGTGACGATCAAGCAGACCTACGGGCCCGACCCGGTGATCCGCTTCAACGGTTACCCGGCGGCCGACCTGCTGGGCGAGGCCGATCCGCGGATGTTCTCGTCGGCCCAGGCCATGGCCAAGGTGGACGAGATCGCGGCCCAGACCCTGCCCGTCGGCATGGGCTACGACTGGAGCGACCTGAGCTTCCAGGAGGCCACCCAGGGCGACGCCGCGATGGTGGTGTTCCCGCTGGCGGTGCTGCTGGCCTTCCTGGTGCTGGCCGCGCTGTACGAAAGCTGGACGCTGCCGCTGGCGGTGATCCTGATCGTCCCGATGACGCTGCTGTCGGCGCTGTTCGGCGTATGGGTCATGGGCGGCGACAACAACGTGTTCGTGCAGGTCGGCCTGGTGGTGCTGATGGGCCTGGCGTGCAAGAACGCGATCCTGATCGTCGAATTCGCCCGCGAACTGGAGCTGCAGGGCAAGGGCATCGTCGAGGCGGCGCTGGAAGCCTGCCGCCTGCGACTGCGCCCGATCGTGATGACCTCGATCGCCTTCATCGCCGGCACCGTGCCCCTGGTGTTCGCCACCGGCGCCGGCGCCGAGGTCCGCTCGGTCACCGGCATCACGGTGTTCGCCGGCATGCTGGGCGTGACCCTGTTCGGCCTGTTCCTGACGCCGGTGTTCTACGTCGCCCTGCGCAAGCTGGTGCACCGGCCGCTGGTGTCGCACGCCCCGGCGCATGCCGACACCCACTCGCCCGCGCACCCCGCGGCCTGACCCCACTCCGAGGTTGAAGATGACTACCGAACAACGTGTCGCCCTGGTAACGGGCGCCACCCGCGGCATCGGCCACGAGACGGTGCGGCAGCTGGCCGAAGCCGGCGTGCACACCCTGCTGGCCGGCCGCGACCGCGAACGCACCCTGGCGGCCGCACTTGCGCTGCAGTCGCAGGGGCTGCCGGTGCAGGCGCTGACGCTGGACGTCACCGATGCCGACGGCATCGGCGCCGCGGCGGCCGAAGTCGAACGGCGCCACGGCCGGCTCGACATCCTGGTCAACAACGCCGGCATCCTGGTCGACGACCCGGAACGTCCGGTGTCGTGGCAGCCGCTGGCGGCGTGGCGCAGCACCTTCGAGACCAACCTTTTCGGCATGGTCGCGGTGACCCGCGCCTTCCTGCCCCTGCTGCACCGTTCCCGCGCCGGCCGCATCGTCAACCTGTCCAGCAGCCTGGCCTCGATGACGCTGGCCGGCGATCCGTCGTCGCCCAACTACGACTTCCGGGTCCCCGCCTACAGCGTCTCCAAGAGCGCCGTGAACGCCTGGACCGTGCAGCTGGCCTGGGAACTGCGCGGAACGCGCGTCAAGGTCAACGCCGCCGACCCCGGCTACGTGCGCACCGACATGAACGGCGGCCACGGCGACCTGGACGTGCGCGACGGGGCCGCCACCTCCGTGCACCTGGCGCTCGGCGACGAACCCATGCCCAACGGCGGCTATTTCCACCTCGGCCAGGCCCTGCCCTGGTGAACCGGAGTCTCCCCATGAAATCCAGCCTGCGCCTGTCCGCGCTCGCCCTGTCCCTTTTCCTTGCCGGCTGCATGGTCGGCCCCGACCACGTGCGGCCGCCGGTCGCCACCGGCGAGCGCTTCCTGCGCGAGGAGGCGGGCGCAACCGGCCTCGCCAACGACGAGGCGATGTTCTGGCGCCGCTTCCAGGACCCCGTGCTGTCGCGCCTGGTCGAGGACGCACTGCGCGCCAACCACGACCTGCGCATCGGCCTGGCCCGCCTGGACCAGGCGCGGGCGCTGTCGCGGCAGTCGCGTTTCGACCTGTTCCCGACCGTCACCGCCGAAGCGGGCGCCGGCGAAAGCCGCGCCAGCGCCGACCAGGCGCCCGGCGTGGCGCGCGCCGATCGCGACACCGACAGCCGCGACGCCGCCGCCCTGCTGTCCTGGGAGCTGGACCTGTTCGGCCGCGTGCGTCGCGGCGTGCAGGCGCAGCATGCCGACAGCGATGCGGTGGCCGCCGACCTCGCGGCCCTGCAGGTGTCGGTGGTGGCCGAACTGGCGCAGGCCTATTTCGAGTTGCGGGGTCGGCAGGCCCAGCTGGCCGTGGCCCGCGGCAACGCTGAGAACCAGCGCAGTTCGTCCGAACTGGTGGGCACCTGGCTCGAGGCCGGCCGCGGCACCGAGCTCGACACCGCCCGTGCGGACGCCCAGCTGGAATCCACCCTGGCGCGCATCCCGGCGCTGGAAGCGGAGGTGGCGGCGACGATGCACCGCATCGCCGTACTGACCGGCCGCGCGCCGGACGCCCTGGTGGCCGAGCTCGAGGCCGCGCAGCCGCTGCCGGTGCTGCAGGATCCCGTCGCCGCCGGCCTGCCCGCCGACCTGCTGCGGCGCCGCCCGGACGTCGCCGCCGCCGAACACCGGCTGGAGGCCGCCACCGCGCGCATCGGCGTCGCCACGGCGGACCTGTTCCCGCGCTTCACCCTGGGCGGCCTGATCGGCAGCCAGGCCGCGAGCAGCGGCGACCTGTTCGAGCGCGACAGCGAAACCCGTTTCCTCGCGCTGGGCGTCGATTGGTCTTTCCTCGACGTCGGCCGCGTCCGCGCACGCCTGGCCGCGGCCGAAGCGGGCGCCGACGAACACCTGGCCCGCTACCAGCAGACCGTGCTGCGCG
>CAMLKR010000231.1 GCA_946480565.1 uncultured Arenimonas sp.
CCGGCACCTCAACAAGTGTCCGTAGGGACGCGCCGCGGGGGGCGTGCTCGACCCCGGGGCCACGGCCGGCTTAGCCCAGCGTGCACCGCAGGAAAGATCTTCTGCCGGTAGCAGGACGCCGTTCGCGCAAGCACCCTGCCGAACACGCACCACGCTTTCCGTGACGAAACCTGGCGGCACCGCACCGGCAGTGCCGGAGAGCCAGGGGTCTCTTTCTGCGAAATAAAAGGCTTCACTGAGCAGAAAGAGACCCCTGGCTCTCCGGTGCTGACGGCGCCGGATCACACGGGCACAAAAAAAAGGCCGGCGGAAAACCGCCGGCCCCGGTGTGGCGCAAACGCGCTCCCCTGGAACTAGAACTTCATGTCCGCACGCAGATAGAAGAAGCGGCCGCCCGGAATGTCGTAGGTGGACGCGTCGTAACCGTTGAGCGAGCACGACAGGCAGATCGGCGGATCCTCGTCGGCCACGTTGTTCACGCCGAAGGTCAGGCGCAGGTCGTGGAAATCGGCGAAGCGGTAGGCCAACTGCAGGTCGTTGTAGGTCGTCGCCTCGAGGATGTTGGTGCTCGTGGCCGGATTGCTGCAGACCGGGAAGGTCACCGCCCGGCCGCAGTTCTCGCGCAGCTCGCTGATGTGGCGGATGGTCCAGGCCGCGCTCCAGTTGCCCAGGCTCCAGTCCGTCGTGAAGTTCGACGTCCATTCCGGGATCGAGCTGTCGACCACCTCGATGCCCGGGCCCTGCGGCTGGCGCTGGCCGGCGGCGCCGAAGGCGTCGTACTCGGTGACGAAGGTGTTGCGCCACGAGGCCTTGAACTGGCCGATCTTCGACTCCGGGAAGGTCCAGAACAGGTCCACGTCCCAGCCGCTGGTGCTGATCGAGCCGAGGTTGGTCAGGCGGTTGTTGAAGCTGTTGATGCCGCCGGTGGACGCGCGGGTGATGCCGCTGCAGTACAGCGGGTCCAGGGTCTGCACGCACAGGTCGAGCTGGGTCTGGGCGTCGATGGCCTGGATGGCGCCTTCGATCTCATGCTGGTAGTAGGTGACCTCGATGTCCACCCGGTCGGCCGCCGCCGAGTTCTCGGCGAAGGACGGGCTCCAGATGAAGCCGGTGGACCAGCTTTCGGAGAACTCCGGATCCAGCTGGTCGTTGCCGCCGGTGGTCACCGAGATCTGCGGGTTCGGCTGCTGGAAGTCCGCCGGCACGCCGAGCGCCGCGCAGTTCGCCGCCAGGGACGGGTTCAGCAGCGGCGTGTCGCAGGGGTCGTTGAGCTGGGCGTCGAAGCGGCTGGCGGAACCGAACAGCTCGCCGATCGACGGCGCGCGGAAACCTTCCGCGTAGCTGGTGCGGATCACCAGCTCCTCGACCACCTGCCAGCGCAGGCCGTACTTGGGCGTGACTTCGCTGATGCCGGTGCTGTAGTCGGAATAACGGCCGGCCACGGTGAAGTCGAGCTTCTTGCCCCAGGCCGAGTCGGCCAGCAGCGGGAAGTTGACCTCGAAGTACAGCTCGGTCACGTCGTACTCGCCCGCGGTCGGCAGCGAAGGCACGCCGTTGTAGTCGCCGGCGACGGTGAGCGCGTCGGGCTGGTAGGAGCCCTCGAGGCGGCGGTGCTCGATGCCGGTGGCGAAGTCCACCGAACCGGCCGGCATGTCGAACAGGCTGCCGGACAGGTTGGCGGTGATCAGGGACAGCTCGTTCTTGCTGTTGTCGCGCACGATCGGGCTGATGAAGTCCAGCATCTGCGGCGTGATGGTGCCCGGCCCGCCGAAGATGTTCAGCGGGGTGCAACCGGCCACCGCGGCGCAGGCCGCCGGGTCGCCCAGCGCCAGGGCGATGTTGCGGATGTTGTAGCTGCCGTAGTTGGTCTGCTCGGCCTTGTTCTCGCTGAAGGCGACGTTGACGTCCCAGAACAGGGTGCGCTCGCCGGCCTCGAACAGGCCTTCCACGCCCGCGCCGACGTACCAGGTGTCGACTTCCTGTTCGAACACGCGCGGACCGCCCTCGACCGGACGCCGGCCGATGAAGATCAGGTTGGTGCTGGAATCAAGGTCGAAGCCGAACGGGTTGAAGGGATTGAGCGCCGAAATGAAGATGCCGTCGGCCTGCGGATTGCCGGTGCCGGCGTCCGGGCCGAAGAACAGCGGCTCGGGCGCGGCCTGGTTGGTCGACTTGCGGCGGTTGTACAGCACCTTGGCGTAACCGCTGACGCGGTCGCTGAAGTTGAACCGCACCTGGCCGAAGGCGCCGCTGCGCTCGGACGGCGTCAGCAGCAGGTTGTACTGCGAGAAGTTGAAGCGGTCGGCGTTGGTGAAGCAGCTGTAGTCGTCGGTGCGGGTGCAGCCGGTCTGGGTCGGGTCGAACACCGGGCTGGTGGCGCCGTCGTTGGTGCGGATGAAGTACTCGACGCCGGTGTTGGGGTCGATGAAGTTGAACAGGCCCTGCGGGATGCCCGCGCTGCCGAAGCGCACGCCGGTGCCGGGCACCGGGAAGCTCGACTGCGCGCGGTCGCGCGAGAAGATCACGTCCTGGTCGGTGTGGCTCAGGCCCAGGAAGAAGTTGACGCGGTCGTTGCCGCCGCCCCAGGCGAAGTCGATGCTCTTGGTGGCGCCGTCGCCCTCGCCGTATTCGCCGTACTGGGTGTTGATGGCGATGCCGTCGAAGTCCTTGCGGGTGATGATGTTGATCACGCCGGCGATGGCGTCCGAGCCGTACAGCGAGGACGCGCCGTCCTCCAGCACCTCGATGCGCTCGATGATCGCCAGCGGGATGGTGTTGAGGTCGGTGGCCGCGCCGACGCCGGAGGCGGAGGCTTCGTTCACCCAGCGGATGCCGTCGACCAGCACCAGCACGCGCTTGGAGCTGAGGTGGCGCAGGTCGGCCTGCGCGGAACCCGCGCCCACGCCGCTGCCGTCCGGCGGGAAACCGAAGTTGCCGCTGGAGTTGAACTTGGTGTTGAGCGCCGAACCCGAGCCGGTGATGGACTGGATCAGGTCGCCGATGGAGGTGAGGCCGCTGCGGTCGATGTCCTCGCGCGTGATGCGCTGCACCGGGACCAGGCCCTCGGCTTCGGAGGTCTTGATGCGGGTGCCGGTGACCTCGACGCGGTCCAGCGTCTGGATGTCTTCGGCCGCAGGCTCCTGGGCCGCGACCGCGGCCGGGAGGATGGCCAGCAGCAACGCACCGCGGACCGCCTGGCTCAGGCGGGTTGTACGGATGGTCTTCATGACGTTCCCCAAAGTGGATGGCAGTGACCGGCGCCTTGCCCCCAATGCGCTGGTTGCCCCCACTTGTAAAGAAATCGTCAAACACCAACAAGCAGACTTATTACTAACCAAGTTAGTAAAACGATTCCCTGGGTTCAGGTTCCCGCCCAGAGCAGGCTGGTTCCTACCAGGACCAGGAAGCCGGCGAAGACCCGGCGCAGGGCCTGGCCGCTGAGGCGATGCGCCAGCCGGGTGCCCAACGGGGCCGTCAGCACGGAGGCCAGGGCGATGCCCACCGCCGCCGGCACGAAGACATAACCCCAGCTGCCGTCCGGCAGGGCGCCGGCCGTCGGTCCATGGGCCGCGTAGCCCGCCGCGCTGGCCAGGGCGATGGCGACCCCGCAGGCGCTGGACGTTCCCACCGCCCGCACCGGACGGACGCCGCGCCAGACCAGCAACGGCACCGTCATGCTGCCGCCGCCGATGCCCACCAGCGCCGAAATCGCACCGATGAAACCGCCGGATGCCGAATACGCGGGCCCGCGCGGCGCATCCGGGCGCTCCGGCTTCGCGCGCGGCCAGTCCAATCCCAGCTGCAACGCCGCCAGGTAGCAGTAGGCCGCGATGAATCCCCGCAGCCAGTCGCCGTCAATCCGCGTCGCCAGCAGGCTGCCCAGCCAGCCGCCGACCAGCATGCCCGGCACCAGCCAGGCCACGGTC
>CAMLKR010000232.1 GCA_946480565.1 uncultured Arenimonas sp.
GCGCCCGGCATGGTGGTGACGATCGAACCGGGCATCTACTTCATCCCGACGCTGCTCTCGAAGCTAAAGACCACGCCGCAGGCGAAATTCGTCGACTGGTCGAAGGTCGAGGCGCTGCTGCCCTACGGCGGCGTGCGCATCGAAGACGAAGTGCACTGCACCGACGCCGCCCCCGAAAACCTCACCCGCGACGCCTTCGCCGCCCTGCCCTGACGCTTGGCCCGTTTGGGCCAAGAAGGTCACTTGCTCGCTTTCGGTTGATCCGGCGTGCGCCGTCCCGCACACAAGGGGGTCCCCGCCCGCTCGGGCGTAAGCGTCATCCTGACCAACTCACGAGCGGCCGTTGCGGGCATCCTGCCCTCCACTTCGGTGACCCCCTTGTGTGCAGGCCGTCGCCACGTCTCGCCTTCGCGAGCCGGTGGGACGAGCGCGTGCCCCAGAAGGCACGGAAGCTCCCGGCACCAACCCCCGTGCTAGCCCTTCGACTTCGATACCCCGGCCCAGATGGTCCGCAGGTCGTCGTGCGTGAGGTCTTTTTCTGCGGTCTCGAAAACAGGGACGTTTTCGAGAAGCCTCCATGGATGGATTCACGGCGTCCGCGGAAAAAGACCTCACGTACGGCGGCCTATCGCCTCGAACGAGCCCGGCGCCACGACCTCACCATATGGCGGCCTGTAACAAGGAACGCGCCCGGCACCAGGCTCGGAGGCAGGCACGCAAACCCCTGATTTGATAGGATTCGCGGCCTTCCCCAGCCGCCGCCAGCCCGACCCAGAATCGGGCGCAACCCATTGAGCCCCATGGAAAAGAGCTTCGAACCCCAGACCTTCGAAACCAAGTGGTACGCCCATTGGGAGGCGACCGGCTGCTTCAAGCCCAGCGGCAAGGGCAAGCCCTACACCATCATGCTGCCCCCGCCGAACGTCACCGGCACCCTGCACATGGGCCACGCGTTCCAGCACACCCTGATGGACGCCCTGGTCCGCTACCACCGCATGAAGGGCTACGACACCCTCTGGCAGGTCGGCACCGACCACGCCGGCATCGCGACGGAAATGGTGGTCTCCCGCAACCTCGCCATCGCCGGCGAGGGCGAGACCCGCGATTCGCTGGGCCGCGACAAGTTCATCGAAAAGGTCTGGGCCTGGAAGCAGGAGTCGGGCGACACCATCACCCGCCAGATGCGCCGCATGGGCGCCTCCGGCGACTGGAGCCGCGAACGGTTCACCATGGACGAGGGCCTGAGCCAGGCCGTGGTCGAGACCTTCGTGCGCCTGCACGAGGAAGGCCTGATCTATCGCGGCCAGCGCCTGGTGAACTGGGACCCGGTGCTGAAGACCGCGATCTCCGACCTGGAAGTGGTCAGCGAGGAAGAGGACGGCAGGCTGTGGTCGATCCGCTACCCGCTGGCCGGCGGCGCCAGCTATGAACACGTCGAACACGACGCCGACGGCAATGAGATCCTGCGCGAAACCCGCGACCACCTGGTCGTCGCCACCACGCGCCCGGAAACCATGCTCGGCGACACCGCGGCGATGGTGCACCCGGAAGATGCCCGCTACGCGTCGCTGATCGGCAAGGCCGTGCGCCTGCCGCTGAGCGAACGCGAGATCCCGATCATCGCCGACGACTATGTGGACCGCGCCTTCGGCACCGGCGTGGTGAAGGTCACGCCCGCGCACGACTTCAACGACTACGCGGTCGGCCAGCGCCACGGCCTGCCGATGATCAACATCCTGACGCCCGAGGCGGCGATCAACCACAACGCGCCGGAGAAATACCGCGGCCTGGACCGTTACGCCGCGCGCAAGGCCGTGCTGGCCGACCTGGAGGCCGCCGGCCTGCTGGTCGAGGAGAAGAAGCACAAGCTGCAGGTGCCGCGCGGCGACCGCACCGGCCAGGTGATCGAGCCCTACCTCACCGACCAGTGGTTCGTGCGCATGGAAAAGCTCGCCGCGCGCGGCCTCGAACTTGTCGAGAACGGCAGCGTGCGTTTCGTGCCCGAGAACTGGATCAACACCTACCGGCACTGGATGGGCAACATCCAGGACTGGTGCATCAGCCGCCAGCTGTGGTGGGGCCATCGCATCCCCGCCTGGTACGACGCCGCCGGCAAGATCTATGTCGGCCGCAGTGAGGAGGAAGTGCGTGCGGCGAACAAGCTCGGCGCCGATACTTCGCTGACGCGCGACAGCGACGTCCTTGAAACCTGGTTCTCGTCTGCTCTTTGGTCGCACAGCACGCTGGGCTGGCCGGTCCCGGAGGACATGGCGAAGTACGGCCACGACAAGCGCCTGCCGACCTCGGTGCTGGTGACCGGCTTCGACATCATCTTCTTCTGGGTCGCCCGGATGATCATGATGACCGACCACTTCACCGGCCAGGTGCCGTTCAAGGACGTCTACATCACCGGCCTGGTGCGCGACAAGGACGGACAGAAGATGTCCAAGTCCAAGGGCAACGTGCTCGATCCGATCGACCTGATCGACGGCATCAGCGCCGACGCCCTGGTCGCCAAGCGCACCGCCGGCCTGATGAAGCCGACCGATGCGCCCAAGATCGAGAAGGCCACCCGCAAGGAATTCCCCGAAGGCATCCCGGCCTTCGGCGCCGACGCGCTGCGTTTCACCTTCGCCTCGCTGGCGACGCACGGCCGCGACATCAAGTTCGACCTGCAGCGCTGCGAGGGCTACAAGAACTTCTGCAACAAGCTGTGGAACGCCGCGCGTTTCGCTCTGATGAACTGCGAGGGCTTCACCGCCTCCGGAAAGCCGCAGCCGAAGACGGATGCCGAGCGCTGGATCCTCGACCGCCTGCAGCACACGCTGCGCGAGGTGGAAACGGGCTACGCCGACTATCGCTTTGACCTGGCCTCGCAAGCGCTGTACGAATTCGCCTGGAACGAGTTCTGCGACTGGTTCCTGGAGCTGGCAAAACCCGCGCTCACCGGAACCGACCAGGCCACCGCCGACAGCACCCGCCACACCCTGCTGTACGTGCTGGAGACCCTGCTTCGCGCCCTGCACCCGCTGATCCCCTTCGTCACCGAAGAGATCTGGCATGCCGTCGCGCCCCAGCTCGGCATCGCCGGCGACAGCATCAGCACCCAGCCCTATCCGGAAGCGGATGCGTCGTTCGAATCCGCGCAGGCCGCCGCCGACATCGAGTGGCTGAAAGCCGCCGTCACCGCGCTGCGCTCGATCCGCAGCCAGATGAACATCTCGCCCGCCAGGGCCGTGCCGCTCCTGCTGCAGGACGGCGACGCCAGCGACAAGGCGCGCGCGCAGCGTTACGACGCCGCGCTGCAGTTCCTCGCGCGCCTGGAGTCCATCGAGTGGATCACCGGCGAGGCGCCCGCTTCCGCCGCCGCGGTACTGGGTTCGCTGAAACTTCTGATCCCGCTCGAAGGCCTGATCGACCTGGACGCCGAGAAGTCGCGCCTGGACAAGGAGCTCAAGCGCATCGCCGGCGAGATCGGCAAATGCCAGGGCAAGCTCTCCAGCGAAACGTTCGTGCAGAACGCGCCGGCCGCGGTGGTGGAGCAGGAGCGCGCACGCCTGGCCGACTGGACCGCGCAGCAGGCGGCGCTGCAGGCGCAGCGCGGGAAGCTCGGCGCCTGAGCCGCTAGCGCGGCGGCCAGCCGTTGCCGTCTCGCTCGGGCGGCAACAGCTCGATCGCCATCACGATCGCATCCTCCCGCCCCCTCTCGGCGGGGTAGTAGTTCGGCCGGTGGCCGATCTCGTTGAAGCCTTCGTCGCGGTAGAGCTGGATGGCCCTGGGGTTCGAGGGCCGCACTTCCAGGAAAACCTGCAGCGCCTGGTGCCAGCGCGCCAGGTCGAGCAAACGCCGCAGCAGCCGGCGGCCGTGGCCGCGGCCCTGGTATTCGGGCGCGATGCAG
>CAMLKR010000233.1 GCA_946480565.1 uncultured Arenimonas sp.
TGATGAAGGCGATGAAGGCGCCCACCGTGCTGCCGTCCGTGCGGCTTTGCCACAGTGCCACCACGATGACGGCCGACAGCGCCAGCGCGGCGAAGACCTGTGTCAGCGGCGTGATGGCCGCCCCGGCCGCGGTGGTTTTCAGCAGCACGCGGCGCAACTGGGTGGCGTGCTTCTCGAAGCGCGCGCCTTGCGAGGGCGCGGCGCCGTGCATGCGCACGATGCGCCAGGCCAGCGCGTTCTCTTCGACGACATAGGACAGCTCGTCGATGCCGGCCTGGCTCTCGCGGTTCAGGCGGTGCAGGCGCCGGCCCAGCGTGCGCATGACCCAGGCCACGGTGGGAAAGAGCACGGCGACGAAGAGGGTGAGCCGCCAGTTCAGGTAGATCAGGTAGCCGAGCAGGGCGACCAGCGTCAGCGAGTCGCGCACGGCGGTGAGCGCGGCATTGACGAGCAGCGTGGCGCCGGTCTGCGCTTCGTGCACGACGGTGGTGGTGAGCTGGCTGGCGCTGTGGCGCACGAAGAGCAGCGGTTGCGCGTTCAGCACGCGCTCGAAGAGCTGCTGCCGCAGGTCCTGCAGCCCGCGCTGCACGGTCCAGGCCAGCGCCACCTGGGCGACGTAGCCCGCGATGCCCCGCAGCGTGAACAGGCCGACGAAGCCGATGGGCCACACCCACAGCGGCAGCGAACGATCCTTGAAGCCGCGGTCGATCAGCTCCTGCAGCAGCTGCGCCACCATGGGCTCGGTGGCGGCGCCCACGGCCGACGCCAGCAGCACCGCGACGACGCCGAGGCGGCGCTTCAGGAAGTAGGGAGCGATGCGGGACAGGCGCTGCGGCAGGGAGGGCATCTGGGCGGACATGGGGACGCCGCCTTCAGCGCGCAGCGCGGCGGGATTATCCGCGCTGCGCAGGGCTGGCCTCGCAGCGCGGCGGCGTTGCCGTGCATGCCGGCGATGGCTGCCCCGCGGCGCAGGCGACCTGCGCTGGCCATGCGGCCGCGGCTAGCGCCGCGGCACCGGCCGGGCCGGGCCGAGCGTGAAGCTGAAGGTCGTGCCGCCCCAGGCGGCCGACTGCATGCGCAGCCGCCCGCCCTGCTGAGCCACCAGGCGGCGCACGCGGCCCAGCGTGCTGTCGTCGTCGTCGGCGAAGTGCAGGCCGCCGTCCGGGTCGAGCACGCGGATGGACGCACAGGTGTCGAAGCCGACGCCGTTGTCCTGCACCACGATCTCGGGGGCGTGGGCGGCGCCTTGCGTGCCGATGACGATGCGCGGCGCGGGCACGTCGCGGGTGAAGGTGAGCGCGTGGTCCAGCAGCGCGACGAAGACCTCGTGCAGGCGCTGACGCACGATGTACGCGGAGGGCAGCGGGTGCAGCTCGAAGCCCACGGGGCCGGCGCGCGCGCGCACGCTGGCGATGGCGCAGGCCGCAATGCCGGTGAGGTCGGCGAACTCCGGTTCGTCGCTCGCGCTGTCTTCGTTGGCCGCGGCAGCGACCGGCACGAAGTCCTCCGGCCGCGTCTGCGGCGCGGGCCCACGGTGATGCAGGCAGCAGTCCATGTGGTTCTCCCAACGAGACCAACACAGGGTTGGGGATGAACGTCGTGGTTCGCCCGACCCGCCCCGGCGGCCCTGCGTCGGACCGCACCCGGGTATGACTAAGTTACGTGCATCGGGGTATCGGTACTGGTACGGCGCGCGCCAGTGCTGATACTTTCCGGCATCGATAGGCCGTGGGCGTGACACTTGGTCACTGCCACGAAGCGACGGGTGAAGGCGCCGACCGAGCGGTGGCCCACCTCGCGCGCGATGCGGCCGGCGTAGAGGTCGGTCTCCTGCAGCAGCCGGCACGCCTTGGTTCCCTCGGGCATCAGTCCCGGCCCCCGAAGCGGGCCTCGGCGCGGCGCCGGAATTCGGTCGGCGTCATGCCCTTGATCTCGAGGAAACGGCGGTTGAAGTTGGCGACGTTGTTGAAGCCGACGTCGTAGCAGATGCTGGTGACGAAGAGCTGCGTGTCCATCAGCAGCTGGCAGGCGCGGTTCACGCGCAGGCGGTTGACGAAGTCGGTCAGCGTGTGGCCAGTGGCGCGGCGGAACACGCGCGAGAAGCGGCTTTCGCTCATGTTGAAGCGGGCGCACAGCTCGGGCAGGGTCAGCGGTTCGTGGCTGTGTTCCGTGAGGTAGGCGATGACGTCGTTGATGCGGCGCTGCGCGGCTTCGTCCTCGCCGCTTTGCAGTTGCACGGAGGACAGCAGGTGGTACTCGGTGCAGGCGGCCAGTTCGCTCAGCAGCAGGCAGAACTCGCCGAAGCGCTTCAAGCCGCTGGACTCCTTGATGCGCTGGAAGGCGTGGCGGGCGCGATCGGCCAGGCCACGGAACTCCAGGCCATAGCGCGCACGGGCCAGCAGCGGCAGGGCCTCGGCCAGTTCGGGCAGGCGGCTCGCCGCATGCTCGATCGGGCCGTGGGCGAACTGGATCACGCGGTCGCGCACCGGCACGCCGCCCGCGGGGCAGTCGGTCGATATCCAGTTGTGCGGCAGCCGCGGGCCGGTGAGCACCAGCTGGCCGGGTTCGAACTGGCCGATGTGGTCGCCGACGAACATGCGGCCGCTGGTGGCCTCGATCAGGTGCAGCTCGTACTCGTCGTGGCAGTGCCAGCGCACCAGCGGCGAGGGGTAGCCGTGCTCCAGGTAGCGCAGGCAGCCCCCCAGTTCAGGCGGCTCGTAGCCGAGCATCGGGCGGCGGTGGACGCTGTACTCGAGTTCAGGCTGGCGCTGGCGCATGGGAACGGCGACGTGTCATTGCCGCCCGGTCGTTCAGATGGAGCTGGCAGGACCCGCGGCAGCGGCGCGCGGAACGAGCATGCAGATTCATCTCAAGGGAGGCGCAACGATAGGCCGCCAATGGTTCATGCCTTGGTATCGCGGCAGCGCTGGGCTGTACCGGATTGCGTGCAGGAGTCGGGGTTTTCCCTTCGTGGTGCATCTGCGTACGGCCTGGCCGCTGTTCTGGTGAGTCATTCAGCGGCCGGATGGCTGGCTGCGGTCAGCGTGAAGCCGCCGTTCTTCGGGTGGGTGCGCGCCGCCTGCCGCCGTGCGGGCAGCCAGGCCTTGCAGCGCCGATTGCTGCGCCGCGGCCAGCGCCGTGTCCACGGTCTGCCGCCCCGTCAGGGCGTCCGCCACATGCTGGCCCACTGCATTGCCGATGGCCTGGAACTCCGGAATCGCGACGAACTGGATGCCGGTGTACGGCGAGGGCGGCAGCGTCGGCAATTTCAGGTCCGCCGAATGCAATGCCTGCAATTCGGCGGTCGCCGAGCGTGACGAGGCCAGGTAATCGAAACTCGCATACGTGGATTTGCGCGTGCCCGAGGGCACTCGGCCCCAGCCGGATTCGCGCGCCACCAGCCGCACATAGTCCTTGGACGTGGCCCACAGCACGAAGCGGCGCGCCGCCTCCGGCTGGCGCGAGCTGGCCGGGATGGCGAGCGACCATGCCCACAGCCAGTTCGCCCCGCGCGACGTGACGCCGGTGGGCGCCTGCACGAAGCCCACGTGCTTGGCCACGGTGCTGCGCTTGGGATCCGTCAGCGCCGAGGCGGCGATGGTGGCGTCCAGCCACATCGCGCAGCGTCCGGCGCTGAAGAGGCCGAGGATCTCGTTGAAGCTCATCGTTTCGGGCTGCGGCGGGCCGAAGCGGGTCAGCAGTTCGACGTACAGCGAGACCGCGCGCTTCCACGGCTCGCTCGTCAGGCGCGGCTGCCAGCGGGTGTCGAACCATTGGCCGCCGAAGCTGTTGGCCATGGTCGTCACCAGGGCCATGTTGTCGCCCCAGCCGGGCTTGCCCCGCAAGCAGATGCCGTAGACGCCCCTGGCCGGGTCGTGCAG
>CAMLKR010000234.1 GCA_946480565.1 uncultured Arenimonas sp.
GCGCGGATTTCTTCGACGCGGAGAAGTTCCCGACGGCGACCTTCACCAGCACCGGCGTCACCGCCGCGGGCGAGGGCCGGCTCCAGGTCGCCGGCGACCTGAACATCCACGGTGTCACCCGCCCGGTGGTGCTGGACGTGACCATCAACCGGATCGGAGAGCACCCGATGGCCAAGACCCCGGCCGCCGGCTTCGACGCCCGCACCACCATCAAGCGCAGCGACTTCGGCGTCGGCAACTACGCGCCGGCGGTGAGCGACGAGGTGGTCATCGAGATCACGGTCGAATCGCGCCTGGCCAAAAAATAAGCCGCCGCGGCGGGCCGGCGCCCCGGGGTGCCGGCCCCTGCGCTCCCGGGGCCCGCTGCGGGTGTAAAATGCCCGCCGTCCCCCCAGGAATCCCCGCCATGTCGCGAACCGACACCGCCACCGGCCGCGCGCCCGCCAATGCCGAGCGCCGCTACGAGGTCCACCGCGCCGACTTGCCGCTGTCCTGCCCGACCCCGGCCATGGCGCTGTGGAACTCGCACCCGCGCGTCTACCTGCCGGTGGAGGCCACCGGCAGCGCGACCTGCCCCTACTGCGGCGCCACCTACGTCCTGAAGGACTGAGCGGCGGGCCGGGCCTTGCGCCGCCTGACCGTCGTCCAGCTGCTGCCGGCGCTGCACAGCGGCGGCGTCGAACGCTCCACCCTAGAGATCGCCGCGGCCCTGGTCGCCGCCGGGCATCGTTCGGTCGTGATCTCGGCGGGAGGCCGGCTCGAACCGTCCCTGGTCGCGGGCGGCAGCGAACACATCCGCCTCGACATCGGCCGCAAGTCGCTGCGCGCCTTCGCGACGATGCGCCGACTGCGCGCCGAGCTGGCGAGGCTGCGGCCGGACATCGTGCACGCGCGCTCGCGGCTGCCGGCCTGGCTGGGCTGGTTCGCCCTGCGCGGGCTGGCGGCGCCGCGGCCGCACTTCGTCACCACCGTGCACGGGCTCAATTCGCCCGGCCGCTACAGCGGCATCATGCGCCGCGGCGAGCGGGTGGTCTGCGTTTCCGACACCGTGCGCGATTACGTGCTCCGGCACTGGCCCGACACCGACCCGGTGCGACTGGCGGTGGTGCCGCGCGGCATCGATCCGGCGCAGTTCCCGCGCGGCGTGCCAGCGACCCTGGCCTGGCGCGAGACGTTCGCGGCGGAGCTGCCGGAACTGCAGGGCGGGCGCCTGCTGCTGCTGCCCGGCCGCGGCACCCGGCTCAAGGGCCACGCCGACGCGCTGCGGCTGCTTGCTGCGCTGCGTGCCGGCGGCGAGGACGCGCGCCTGTGGCTGCTGGGCGCACGCGAACCCGGCCGCGAAACCTACGTGGCGGAGCTCGAGCAGCTGGCGGAGACCCTCGGGGTGCGCGCCGTCACCGCCATCAGCCCGCCGCGCGCCGACGTGCGCGAGGCCTATGCGGTGTCCGACCTGGTGCTGCAGCTGTCGAACAAGCCCGAGGCCTTCGGCCGCACCGTGGTCGAGGCGCTGTCGGTCGGCCGCCCGGTGCTGGGCTGGGATCACGGCGGGGTCGGCGAGCTGCTGCGTGCGCTGTATCCGGCCGGGGCCGTGCGGCTGGGCGACCAGGACGCACTGGCGGGTGCCGCCCGCGCCCTGCTTGCCGCGCCGCCGCCGATGCCGGTTACCATCCCCTACACCCTGTCGGCCATGCAGTCCGCCACGCTGGAAATCTATGAACGCCTCGCCGCCGACTGACGTCAGCCTGCGCTGGGCACCCGGGTGGGTGCTGGCGTTCGTGGCGCTGTGGCCGCTGCCTGGCCCGGCCGAGACGATGCTGTCGCTGGGCGCGATCCTGGTGCTGGGCGCACTGGCGCTGCGGCGTTTCCGCGGCGGCACCGCCCTGCTCAGCCACGAGGCCTGGGCGCTGACGACCGTGCTCTTCCTCAGCTACTGGCTGCCGGAGCTGATCTCGTCCCCGGATGCCGTGAACCCGCGGCGCGCGCTGCGCGAATCGCTGCTGGACCTGCGCTACCTGCCCTTCCTGTGGCTGGTGGCGATCGCGGTGGCGGGCGAGCGCGCCCGCCGCATCACCTTCGGCGGCCTGGGTGTGATCGTCGCCGCCTGGACCCTGGATGCGATCGTGCAGGCCGTCGCCGGGACCAGTCCGCTGTTCTTCGCGCTCGACTCGCTGAAGCGGCTGGTCAGCGACCACGGCCTGTGTTCGGCGCAGGACATCGCGAAGCTGGATCGCCTCAGCGGCGTGCTGGGCCCCTGCAACCTCAAGCTGGGCCTGGTGCTCGCCAGCCTGTCGCCCTTCCTGCTCTACGGCGCGGCGCGGCGCTTCGGCGCGATCGGCTGGTACCTGTCCGCGGCGGCGGTCGGCCTGGTGGTGCTGATGGCCGGCGCGCGCGCCGCCTGGCTCACCTATGCCCTGGTGCTGGTGTTCAGCGGCTGGCGCCTGCTGGGCTGGAAGCGCCTGGGCCTGACCTTCGCGTTCGGCGCGGTGGCGCTGGTGGTCCTGGGCCTGGGCTCGCCGCAGGTGCGCGAGCGGCTGGAGCGCACCACCCAGGCGGTGACCGACGGCAGCGAGGGCGTGGACATCGCGCTGTCAGGGCGCATGCGGATCTGGTCGGCGGCCTGGTGCATGGTCGAACGCAATCCGATCAACGGCGTCGGTGCGCGCGGGTTCCGCACCGCCTTCCCGGCCTGCGATCCCAATCCCGGCGTGGAGGGCGAGTGGGGCAAGGGCTCGGCCTTCCATGCCCACCAGATCGTGCTCGAGGTGATGAGCGAAACCGGCATCATCGGCCTGCTGCTCTGGCTGTCGGGCGTGGCGATGGCCTGGCGGGCCTGGCGCTTCGCGACGGACGCCGCGCGCGACCGGGCCCGGCCGGCGATGCTGGCGCTGGCGGTCACGGTTTTCCCGCTCAACACCCACCTGGCCTTCTATTCCAGCTTCTGGGGCGGGCTGACCCTGCTGCTGGCGGCGCTGTTTGCCGGCAGCCTGCTGGCAGGTGGATCCGCCGCGGCGCCGGCCGCGTCGCGCGACTGAAATGGCGGCGCGCTGTTTTTTCCTTTGGCCGCTGGACCTGGGCGCGCGCGGGGTGGCGCGGCTGCCGCAGCCGGCCCTGCTGTTCCTGGGTCGGGCCCTGGCCTGGCTCTGCTGGCCGCTGCTGGCCTCGCGCCGGCGCATCGCCGGCATCAACATCGCGCTGTGTTTCCCGGCGCTGGATGCCGCCGCGCAGCGGCGCCTGCGCGACGCCAGCATCGTCAACACCGTGATCGGCGCGCTGGAGCTGGTGCGCGCGTGGTTCGCGCCGTCGCACCGGCTGGCGGGGCTGGCGCGGATCGAGGGCCTCGAGCACCTGCACGAGGCGTTGGCCCGCGGCCAGGGCGTGCTGCTGATGTGCGGCCATTTCACCCACACCGAGCTGGCGGTGCGCCTGCTGTCGGAGGCAATGGGGCGCCAGGTGCGCGTGGTCGTGCGCCGGCACAACAACGCCTGCCTGGAGGCCTGGTTCGACCGCGGCCGCGCTTCGGTGTACGGGCCGACCATCGGCAAGAAGGACGTGCGCGCCCTGCTGCGCAACCTGATGGACGGGCAGCCGGTGGTCTATTCCGCCGACCAGAACTTCACGTACCAGAACGCCTTCGTTCCCTTCTTCGGCGTGCCGGCGGCGACGCTCACCGCCACGCCCGACCTGGTCAAGCGCGGGCGTGCGGTGCTGCTGCCGTTCTGGTACCGGCGCGATCCCGACGGGCGCTACCGGATACGGATCGAACCGACCTGGGCCGGCTGGCCCAGCGGCGACCCGGCGGCGGATGCCGCACGCTACATGGCCGAACTGGAAGCCGTGGTGCGCGAATGTCCCGAGCAGTACCTCTGGGCGCATCGCCGCT
>CAMLKR010000235.1 GCA_946480565.1 uncultured Arenimonas sp.
TGTAGTAGTTGGTGACCCGGGCGATGCGGCCGTCGCGGACGTCGAAGAAGGCGCCGCCGGGCAGTACGTAGGTCTGGCCGCGCGCCGGCGGCAGGCCGGTGTCGTCGGCCAGGTATTCGCCGTGCACCACGTATTCGGCGGCCGCGCGCGCACCGCCGACGTTGGCCAGCACCACGATGTCGCGGAGCTGTTCCCGGTAGCAGCGGTTCATGCGCTGCAGGAAGGCGGCGAAGGCGTCCCGGCCGGTTTCGCGCGGCCCCTGGTTGATGTCGTGGGCGACATCCTCGGTGACCAGGGCCAGCATGCCGTCCCAGTCGCCGCGGTTGAAGGCGGCGTAATAGGCCAGCACCAGTTCGATGGCGCGGTCGGCCGCGCGGTTGCCGTCGATGATCACTCGGGGGCTCCTCGGGATTACCAGGGCAGGGCGTCCAGGTCCACGTTGCCGCCGGACAGGATAAGCCCGATCCGCCGGCCGGCGAAGCGGTCCGGGTAACGCAGCACCGCCGCCAGCGCCGTGGCGCAGGACGGTTCGATCAGGACCTTCAGGCGCTGCCAGACCAGGCGCATGGCCGCCACGGTCTCGGCGTCGCTGACCAGCAGCGCCTGCACGCGGTGTTCGCGCATCAGGGCCAGGTTGATCTCGCCCACGGTGCCGCGCAGTCCGTCGCAGATCGTATCGGGCGTGAAGTCGGTGACCCGCCGGCCCAGGCGCAGCGATTCGAAGGTGTCGGCCGCGCCTTCCGGTTCGGCGCCGAACACCGCCACCCGCGGATCGCGGCCGGACGCGGCCAGCGCGGTGCCGCTGACCAGGCCACCGCCGCCGATCGGCGTCAGCAGCACCTCCAGCGGCCCGGCCTCGGCCAGCAGCTCCAGCGCGGCGGTGCCCTGGCCGGCGATCACGGCCGGGTCGGTATAGGGATGCACCAGGCGGGCGCCGGTGGCGGCCTGCACCTCGGCGGCCCTGGCCTCGCGCGCGGCGATCGTCGGTGCGCAGCGGTGCAGGGTGGCGCCGTAGGCTTCGATGGCGGCCAGTTTGCTGGCCACCGCGCCCTCGGGTACGACCACGTGGGCCGGGATGCCGCGGTCGCGCGCCGCCAGCGCCAGCGCGGCGCCGTGGTTGCCGGAGGAATGGGTGACCACGCCGCGCGCGGCGGTGGCGGCGTCCAGCGACCACACCGCATTGCAGGCGCCGCGGAACTTGAAGGCGCCCATGCGCTGGAAGTTCTCGCACTTGAAGTGCAGCGTCGCGCCCGCCAGCGCGTCGAGCGTGCGCGATCGAAGCACCGGCGTGCGGGTGGCATACGGAGCGATGCGGGCGGCGGCGGCCAGCACGTCGGCGGCGGTGGGCAGGTCGGGGGTCATGGGCGGTCCGTCGGGTCAGCGTGCTAGCCTAACAAAGCCACGCAGACCCCCCGGAAACCCGCAAAGAATGAGCGTCTCCCGCGACGACGGCTTCGTCCACCTCGCCGACTACACCCCGCCCGCCTGGCGCATTCCCCACGTCGAACTGCAGTTCGAACTCGCCGCCGAAACCACCGAGGTGGCGGCGCGGCTGCAGCTGGAACCCGACCCGGCCCAGCCCGGCGCGCCCCTGGTGCTGGACGGTGTGGACCTGGACCTGCTGGCGATCTCGATCGACGGTGCGGCCCTGCCGGCCGACCGCTACCGCTACGACGGCCGCCAGCTGCAGGTGCACGGCGTCGCCGCCGCCTGCGTGCTGGAAACCCGCGTGCGCATCCATCCGGCCGCCAACACCCGGCTCGAGGGCCTGTACCGCAGCGGCCGCCTGCTGCTGACCCAGTGCGAGGCCGAGGGCTTCCGCCGCATCACCTTCTTCGCCGACCGCCCCGACGTGATGCCGCGCTGGCGCATCGTGCTGCGCGCGGCGCAGGCCGAGTACCCGGTGCTGCTGGCGAACGGCAATCCGCTGTCCACGCGTGGACTGCACGGCGGCCGCCACGAGGCGGCCTGGGAAAACCCGCATCCGACCCCCGGCTACCTGTTCGCGATCGCCGCCGGGCCACTGGAGCACGTGACGCAGACGCTCGACACCATCGAAGGCCGCCGCGTCGAACTCAACATCTGGGCCGAAGCCGCCGACGTCGCCCGCTGCGCCTACGCGCTGGGTGCGGTCGAGCGCGCGCTGCGCTGGGACGAACAACGCTTCGGCCGCGCCTACGACCTGGACGTGTTCAACGTCGTCGCCGCCCAGGACTTCACCATGGGCGCGATGGAGAACAAGGGCCTGAACATCTTCAACGCCCGCTACATCCTGGCCGACGAGGCCACGGCCACCGACGCCGACTTCCTCGCCATCGAGTCGGTGGTGGCGCACGAATACCTGCACAACTGGTCCGGCAACCGCGTCACCCTGCGCGACTGGTTCCAGCTGTCGCTGAAGGAAGGCCTGACGGTGTTCCGCGACACCGAGTTCAGCAGCGACCTGCACTCGCGCGCGCTCAAGCGCATCGAGGTGGTGCGGCTGCTGCGCGGCCGCCAGTTCGCCGAGGACGCCGGCGCGCTGGCGCACGCCGTGCGCCCGGACCGCTATCGCGAGATCAGCAACTTCTACACGCTCACCATCTACGAAAAGGGCGCCGAGATCGTCCGCGTGCTGCACACCCTGGTGGGCGAGGCGGCGTTCCGCGCCGGCATGGACCGCTATTTCGCCGACAACGACGGCCGCGCCGCCACCCTCGAGGACTTCCTGGCCGCGCACGACGCCGCCAGCGGCCGCGACCTGGCCCAGTTCGCGCGCTGGTACGCGCAGGCCGGCACGCCCGAGCTGCGCATCCGCGAGCACTACGACGCCGCCAGCGGCGACTACACGCTCACCGTCGACCAGCACACGCCGCCGACGCCGGGGCAGCCGGAAAAACAGCCGCTGCTGGTGCCGCTGCGGTTCGCGCTCTATGGCGCCGATGGCGCGGCCATCACCACGCCGCCAGACACCGACGCCGCGCAGCGCCCGGGCCTGGTCGAACTGACCCGGGCCCAGCACGTGCTGCGCTGGCGCGGTCTCCCGGACCGGCCGCTGCCGGCCTTCAACCAGGGCTTCGCCGCGCCGGTGAAACTCGACCTCGACTACGCCGCCGACGACCTGGCGCGGCTGGCCCGGCTCGAGCGCGACCCCTTCAACCGCTGGGACCTGCTGCAGCGCCTGGCCACCGGCGCCCTGCTGCTCACGCTCGAACCCGAGGCCGCGGCCGCGGCGCTCAGCGACGCCCTGGCCGACCTGCTCGACGACGACGCGGCCGATCCGGCCTTCGTCGCCGAATGCCTGGCGCTGCCTGATTTCGACACCCTGGCCGAGGCCGTGGACGAGGTCGCGGTCGAAACCCTGGTCGCGCGCCGCGAAAGCCTGCTGGCGCGCCTGGCGGAGGACCAGGTCGAACGCCTGCAGCGCCGATACGACGCGCTGGCCGATACCGCGCGCGCCGGCCTGTCGGGCCCGGCGATGTCGGCGCGCGCGCTGCGCAACGCCTGCCTGGGCTGGCTGACCCGGCTCGATCCGAAGGCCGCGCTGGCGCAGGCGCAGTTCGACGCCGGCGGCATGATGACCGAACGCCTGGCCGCGCTGCGCTGCCTGCTGCATTTCGACGCCCCCGGCGCCGGCGCCGCGCTGCAGTCCTTCCGCGAAGCCTTCGCCGAGGATCCGCTGGTGACCGACAAGTGGATCGGCCTGGTGGCGACGCGCCCGCACCCAGGCACCCGCGATGTGGTGGCGGCGCTGCTGGACTCGGCCTGGTGGAAGCCCACCAACCCGAACCGCGTGCGCGCCCTGCTGGGAAGTTTCGCCCGCGGCAATCCGCTCGGCTTCCACCGTCGCGACGGCGCCGGTTACCGCCTGCT
>CAMLKR010000236.1 GCA_946480565.1 uncultured Arenimonas sp.
ATCGAACACGGCACCTACATGGACGACGAGGTGTTCGCGCTGATGAAGAAACACGGCACCTGGTACGTGCCGACGATCTCGGCCGGCCGCTTCGTCGCCGAGAAGGCCAAGATCGACGGCTTCTACCCGGCCGTGGTGCGACCCAAGGCCGCGCGCATCGGCGCCCTGATCCAGGCCACCTTCGGCCGCGCCTGGAAGGCGGGCGTGAAGATCGGCTTCGGCACCGACGCCGGCGTCAGCCTGCACGGCGACAACGCCGACGAGTTCCTGTTCATGGTCGAGGCCGGCATGCCGCCGGCCGAGGCGCTGCGCACCGCCACGGTGAACGCGGCCCAGGTGCTGGGCGTGGACGACATCGGCCAGCTCGCGCCCGGCTTCCGCGCCGATGTGGTGGCCATGCCCGGCGATCCGCTGGCCGACATCCGGGCGGTGAAGCAGGTGGACTTCGTGATGAAGGACGGCGTGGTGGTGCGTTCGCCGCGCTAGGCCCAAAGGCATGGGCACCATCGGCACGAGGCCGGGCGGCCCGCGGGCACGCACTCTGTCGCCCGGCCCCCTGCCTTCGGTAAGCGAATGAGCCCTGCCATCCAGACCCGCGGACTGACCCGGCTGTTCCGGGGCGGCCACGGCGTTTCCGAGCTCGACCTGGCGGTGCCGCGCGGCAGCCTGTATGGCTTCCTGGGGCCCAACGGCGCCGGCAAGACCACCACCGTGCGCCTGCTGCTCGACCTGCTGCGGCCGGACCGCGGCGAGATCGAACTGTTCGGCCACCCGCTGCGCCGGGACCGACGCGGGCCCCTGGCCCTGGTGGGCTCGCTGGTCGAGTCGCCCTCGCTCTACCCGCACCTGAGCGGCTGGGCCAACCTCGAGATCAGCCGCCGGCTGCTGGGCCTGCCGGCCGAGCGCATCCCCGAGGCGCTGTTCCGGGTCGGGCTGATGGACGCCGCGCACCGGTGCGTGCGCGAATATTCGCTGGGCATGCGCCAGCGGCTGGGCATCGCCCTGGCCCTGCTGGGACAGCCGCGGCTGCTGATCCTGGACGAACCCGGCAACGGCCTGGACCCGGCCGGCATCCTCGACCTGCGCCGCATGCTGCGCCAGTTCGTCGAACGCGACGGCCTGACGGTGCTGGTCTCCAGCCACCAGTTGTCGGAGGTCGAACAGTTCGCCAGCCACGTCGGCGTGCTGACGGCCGGCCGGCTGCGCTTCCAGGGCAGCCTGGCGGAACTGCGGCAACGGGCACGGCCGCGGCTGCTCCTGCGCTGCGACAACCCCGGCCTCGCCCTGCAGCTGCTGCGCGAGGCCGGCGAGGACGTGGCGGTGGCCGAGGGCCAGGCCCTGGCGCTGCGGCCCCGGCTGCCGGTGGAGGAGATCAACCGCCGCCTGGTGGCCCAGGGCGTGGGTGTTTCGCACCTGGCGCAGGAGGCGGCCTCGCTGGAGTCCCTGTTCTTCGACCTGACCGCCACCGGGGCGGCGGAGCGTGCGGCATGAAGGACCCGCAGGCGATCGCGCTGCCGCCGCCGGTGCGTTTCCCGGTCGCGCTGGGCCGCGCCCTGCACGCCGAAGCCCTGAAGCTGCACGGCACGCTGGCGCTGTGGATGTGTGCCGTGGCGCCGGCGCTGGTGGCGGCGGTGGTGACCCTGCAGCTGCTCTTCAGCGAGTCCCGGGGCCCGGCGCTGGCGCCGGCCGAGGCCTGGAGCCGGCTGGCCTACGGCCTGCTGGCGCTGTGGTCCTTCCTGATGCTGCCGCTGTTCGTCACGCTGGAAGCGGCCCTGCTGGCCCAGCTGGACCACGCCAACCACCAGTGGCGCCGCTGCCTGGCGCTGCCGCTGCCACGCGGCGTGCACTACCTGGCGAAATTGCTGGCCCTGGCCGGGCTGCTGTTCGCCGCGCAGCTGGCGATGGTGGCGATGGTGCCGCTGGCCGCCGGCGTGCTGATGCTGTTCAAGCCCGGCTTCGGGCTGGCGGGCGGACCGCCCTGGGCGATGCTGCTGGGACTGGCCGGAAAGGGTTACCTGGCGGCGCTGCTGATCATCGCCCTGCACACCTGGATCGCGCTGCGCTGGCGCAGTTTCGCGGTCGCCTGCGGCGTGGGCATGGGCGCGACGGTGATGGGTTTCCTGATCGGCCAGTCGGAACGTTACGGCCCCTGGTATCCGTGGTCGCTGCCGGTGCAGACGATGGCCGAAGGCGCGGACACTGTCGCGGTGATCAGTTTCTCGCTCGCCGGCGCGCTGCTGGCGACGCTGGTGGGGTGCGTGGCGTTCCAGCGTTCGGACTACGACTGATCCGTCCACTGGAACACCTGCTCGACGCCCACGCCGAAGGTCCGGGCCAGGCGGAACGCGAGCTCCAGCGACGGCGCGTACTTGCCGGCCTCCAGCGCGATGATGGTCTGGCGGGTGACGCCGACCGCCTTCGCCAGCGCCTCCTGGGTCATTTCGCCGTGCTCGAAGCGCAGGCGGCGGATGTGGTTGGTGATCGGGGTGCCGGTCATGGCCGCCGGTCCCGCCAGTAGGAGACGCCGGCGACCGCGTATTCGACCAGGCTGTGCCAGACCACGGCGAACACCAGCAGGTGCGCCACCACGATCGGCGTCGCCCAGGCCAGGCGCGCAGGAGGCGTGAGGCTTAGCGTCACCGCCACGCCGATCACCACTACCACCAGGGCGCAGCGTCCCCAGGCGGCCGCGCGCACCGCGATTTCGCGGTCGCGTTCGTCCTCGAGCACCTTGCCCTTCCAGCGCCACCGCAGCACCTGCGCCACCACGGCCCAGCTGACCAGCAGCAGCACGATGTTGCGGCCGATCCTGCCGAGATCGCGCAGGTCCCGGGCACCGGCGATCACGTCGGCCTTCAGCAGCAGATAGGCCAGCACGACCAGGGTGAAGCCGACGCCGACCCAGGCCTGCCACTCGCCCGGCGACACCGCGTCGTCCAGTTCACCGCGGGGCGCCACCGAGACGGCGTGCATCGATGCCCAGGCCACCAGCACCAGCAATCCGAAACCGAATCCGCCCAGGTCCACGCCCAGCACGTCCCCGGGTCCGGCCAGCAGCAGCCAGAACGCGAAACCCGCCAAGGCCACGACTCCCGCCAATCCCCACTTCGGCCAACGCATGGTCTTCTCCACCTAACTTGATGTCCGCTGTAGATTACATTTGGCTCCAAAGATGTCAAGTGAACATTACATTGGCTTGTTTGGCGGCCCGGCTGGCACCATTTGCCCGGTCAGCCGCTCCCTTCCGGAACCTCCCCCACATGAACGCCCCCGTCCCCGCCGCCCACGTCTTCGACGCCAGCCTGCCCAGCTTCGAGCAGGACGTCCTGCTCAAGTCCAAGGAGGTCCCGGTGCTGGTGGACTTCTGGGCCACCTGGTGCGGGCCCTGCAAGACCCTGGGTCCGGTGCTGGAGAAGCTGGCGGCCGAATTCAACGGCGGCTTCCTGCTGGCCAAGGTGGACGTGGACCAGGAGCAGCAGCTCGCCGGCTACTTCCAGATCAAGTCGGTGCCGACGGTGATGCTGGTGAAGGACGGCCAGATCGTCGACGGTTTCCCCGGCGCCCTGCCCGAGGGCCAGCTGCGGCAGTTCCTGGCCCATCACGGCGTCGTCCCGCGCGAGACGGTAGAGGAAGCGGCCCCGGCCGAAGCCGCGCCGCTGGATCCTCACGCGGAAGTGGTGCGCCTGCGCGCCGCCGTACACGCCGAGCCGGACCAGGACGGGCTGAAGCTCGACCTTGCCCTGGCCCTGCTGCGCACCGGCGCCGTGGCCGAGGCCGAAAAACTGCTCGACGCCCTGCCCGCCAACCTCGCCCAGGACGACCGCGCGCTGCGCGGCC
>CAMLKR010000237.1 GCA_946480565.1 uncultured Arenimonas sp.
GGATGGCTCGGGCGATGGGGCGCAAGGACGTCGCCGCCGCGTTCGACAAGCGCGCCGCGAACTGGAAGCACGCTTTCGATCCGCAGACCGGCTTCATGCGCGCGCGCAAGCGCGACGGCGGCTTCCGCACCCCGTTCGATCCCGACGCCAGCGGCTACGGCAGCGACTACACCGAAGGCAACGCCTGGCAGTACTCGTGGTACGTGCCGCAGGACGTGGCCGGCCTCGCCGCCGCGCACGGCGGCACGGACAAGTTGCTCGAGCGGCTGGACGACGTGTTCGACGCCAAGGTCGATCCCAAGGTGTTCGAGCACATGGAAGACATCACCGGCCTGATCGGCTGGTACGCGCACGGCAACGAACCCAGCCACCACGTCGCCTACCTGTACGCCTACGCCGGCCAGCCGTGGCGCACGCAGGCGCGCCTGAAGCAGGTGATGGACACGCAGTACAAGCCGACGCCCGACGGCCTGGCCGGCAACGACGACCTCGGCCAGATGTCGGCCTGGTACGTGTTCACCGCGCTCGGCTTCTACCCGGTCGCGCCCGGCAGCAACCAGTACATCCTCGGCCGGCCGTTCGTGCGCAAGGCCGTGCTGAACCTGCCGAACGGCAAGCGCTTCAGCGTGGTCGCCGACGGCCTCGACGACGCGCATGCCTACGTGGGCAGCGTGTCGCTGGACGGCAAGCCGCTCGACCGCGCCTGGATCACCCACCAGGAGCTGATGGCCGGCGGCGAACTGCGCTTCGCGATGCAGGCCACGCCAAACCGCGACTGGCCCGGCGCGAGCGCGAAGCCGCCGTATTCGATGTCGAGCGAATGAGCCGGGCGCGCCGCCGGTAGAATGCGCGCTCCGCGCGGGCCTATAGCTCAATGGTTAGAGCAGGGGACTCATAATCCCTTGGTTCCAGGTTCGAGTCCTGGTGGGCCCATTCCCGCATCCCGCTGCCGCATTCCCGTCACGCACGCCACCTAGGCTGTGCGGCTGTTTCCCAGGGGAATCGCGCATGCGCCGCCACCATCCACTATTCGTTCTTTTCGCCGTCGGCGCGCTTGCCGCCTGCTCCGGTCCGGAGCCGGCGGCCGGGCCCGGGTCCACGACCGGTGCGGACCCCGCGGCGGCCGCGCCTGCGCCCGCCGATGAAGCCGGCCTCCGCCGCTCCGCTGCCGCCGCGCTGTCCGAACAGCGCTTTTACACGCCAGCGGGGGACAACGCGATCGAACACTACCTCGCGCTGCGCCGACTGCAGCCCGGCGACCGCAACGTGGCGACGGCCCTGCTGGAGCTTCTGCCCTACGCGCTGATCGCCAGCGAGCAGGCCATGGGGCGCGGCGACCTGGCGGAGGCGCGGCGACTGCTGGCGCTGATCGAGCAGGTGGATCCGCAGGCGCCGTCGCTGGCGCGCCTGCGCGACGGCATCGTCGCGGCGGAATCCGAAGCGGCCCGACGCCTGGTCGTCGAAGCGGAGGCCAGCAAACGCGCCGCCGTGGAGGCCGAGATCGCCGCGGACGCGGCGCGCCGTGCGCGCGAGGACGCCAGCGCCGCCGCGGCCGCGACGGTTGCGCCAGCCGTGGCCACGCCCACTCCGGCCACGGCCGGTCCCGCGCCGGTCCAAGCCGCGGTCCCGGCGGCGGCGTTCGCACCGGCCGCGACCGCAGCGGTCCCGGCGCCCGCGCGCAGCGCCCCGGCGCCGGCGCCGACGCCGCGCCTGATCAGCGCGCCGCCGCCGCGCTATCCGGTGGTGGCGATGCGTCGAAAGATCGAAGGCCGCGTCACCGTGCAGTTCACCATCCAGCCGGACGGCAGCGTCGGATCGCCCAGCGTGGTTTCAGCCGATCCCCCGGGCGTATTCGACCAGGCGGCGCTGGCTGCCGCGCGTGGCTGGCGTTTCGAGCCGGTGGGTCGGGCGGTGGGTTCGGTGCGCGAGGTGCGTTTCCGGCTGGGCCAGTCCGATTGACCGCGGGTCGGGCAGGGCTTGACTAGCAAATGCGAATCATTATCATCAAAGCCGTCCCCCACCCGGAGGCCGCCCCATGGCGCAACCGACCCCCCCGTGTTTCCTGCCGACGACCCTGCCCGCTCCCGCGCGCCCGGCGGCCGTGGCTGCCGCGGCGACGGCCCAGGCCGAGTTCGACAGCCGTGAGCTGATGCGCGGCGGCCGGGAGGTGCTGATCCGCCACGCCGGCCAGGTCTACCGCCTGCGCCACACCCGCAACGACAAGCTCATCCTCGTCAAATAACCGGCTCTCTCCCCGGTCGCCCGCCCCGCCGGATTTCCCGGCCGCCAGCTCCGCCGGCTTTCCAAGGAATCGCCATGGCGCCGCTGCTGGTCGCGAATCGTTCCGTGGACGCCCCACCCGTGGCCGTCCGCGCCTGTCCCGTCGAAGCCCTGGGCGCCCTCGGGCCGCTGCTTTGCCTGCATGCCCCCGGCGACCCGCACCTGCTGACCGGCTGGCGCCGCGCCCGTGCATTGCGCGCGCAGGTCAGGCTCGACAGCGACGGCCCGCACGAAGCGCTGCATTTCCTCGACGAGCACGGCGCCGACTGCTGGCGCCTCTACCTGCTGCCCGACAGCGACTTCCACGCCTGGGAACGGCTGCTGGCGACCCTGCCGGTGCAGGTCGACGGCGCGGTCGCCGGCCGGCGCTCCTGGCGCGGGAAACGTTCGGTGCTTCCGCACTGGCAGGCCTGCGCGCTGCGGCTGCATGCGGTTCCGGATCCGGGCGGCGGCGTGCAGTTGGCGGCCGCCGACGTCGAGCTGTCGCCGCTCGGGCGGGCCTGCGCGCAGCGCATCGCCGATCGGAACCATCGCGGCGATCCGGGCGCCATGAGGGGTTGGACGGAGCCGGCCTGGGCGCGATGAGGTGGACGTGACGGGCATAATGCCGCTTCCGTCACTCGCCTCCCGCCCATGACCCTGCTCGAAACCGTCGAACACCAGACCGGCCCGGCCCCGCAGTGGTCCATCCTCTGGCTGCACGGCCTGGGCGCCGACGGCCACGATTTCGCGCCGATCGTGCCCGAGCTGCTGCGCCCGGGCTGGCCGGCGCTGCGGTTCGTGTTCCCGCATGCGCCGGTGCGTCCGGTGACCATCAACAACGGCGTGCGCATGCGCGCCTGGTACGACATCCGCGACCTGTCGATCGAACAGCGCGCCGACGAACAGGGCGTGCGCGAGTCCATCGCCCAGGTCGAGGCCCTGATCGCCCGCGAGAACGAGCGCGGCGTACCCAATGACCGCATCGTGCTGGCCGGCTTTTCCCAGGGTGGCGCCATCGTGCTGGCGGCGGGCCTGCGCCGCGAAGCGGGCATCGGCGGCATCGTCGCGCTCTCGACCTACCTGCCGATGGCGGACCTGACCGCCGCCGAAGCCACCCGCGCCGGCAAGGCGACGCCGGTCTTCATGGCGCACGGCGCCCACGACCCGGTGGTGCCCGAAGGCCTGGGCGCCCGCAGCCGCGACCTGATGCGCGGGCTCGGCGTGGCCGTGGATTGGCACAGCTACCCGATGCCGCACAGTGTCTGTGCCGAAGAGGTCCAGGATCTCGGCGACTGGCTGCAGGCGCGGTTCCAGGCCGGCTGATCCCGCCGCGACCTGGGGCATACTTCCGCCATGAAACTGCTTCTGGTCGACGACGAGCCGCTTGCCCGCCAGCGCCTGGCCGCCCTGGTGCGCGAACTGGGCGGCCACGAGATCGCCGGCGAAGCCGGCAATGGCCGCGAAGCGGTCGAACTGGCCGAGTCGCTGGGCGTGGACGTGGTGCTGCTCGACGTCGCCATGCCGGTGATGGATGGCCTGGAGGCCGCGCAGCATCTTTCAGG
>CAMLKR010000238.1 GCA_946480565.1 uncultured Arenimonas sp.
CGAGGCCGCCGAACGCGCGGCGCTGGCGCTGGCGCGCGACAATGGCTGGGGGCGCTCCTGATCTGATGCGCGGCGGGCGAACCATGCGGCGGACCGTGCAGGCGCCGCGGCAACCTCGCCCGGACCGTTCTCATCCCATGCCCCGGCCTCTGCGCCGCACAGCGCGCGCGCCAGGCTCCTGCTGGGCAGTATCAGCCAGCAACCCTTCCCCGAGCGCCAGCACGCTGCGGACCTGCGGATCGGTCGCGCGCCTTTCGGTGGAAATCGCATAGTAACGTTCGCGCACGCCATCCAGCGTGCCAGCCAACTCCACGCCATAGAGCCGTTCGATTTCCTCTCGCACGGCCAGAGGTGCCGGAAAGGCACCCGCACCAAGGGAGCCGAACGTCTTCATCAGCCCGCCATCGTCGAACTCACCGACGATCCTCACGCTGATCTTCCGTGCCTCGAGCCACGATCGCATCTGCTCGTGCAGCACGCTGTCCCGCCCCGGCAGCACCATCGGCATGCCGTGCAGCTGGCGTGGGAACTGCCGGCGCAGCGAGGCAGCCAGCGCAGGCGCCGCGAACAGCCCGATGGCCGACTCGCCCATGAGGTGGTTGAAGGCCTTGACCGCGCTGCCAGCCGGTACCGGCCGATCCGCGATCACCAGTTCCAGCCGATGCAGCGCCAGGTCCGCCAGCAGCACGTCGAGCCGCTCATGGCTGGCCACCAGCCGGACGCTTCCTGTCTCCACCAGGGGCGCCAGCAACCGATAGGCCATGAAACGCGGCACCGCGTCGGTCATTCCCACGCGGAACAACCGCGCCCTGCCGCTGGGCAGTGCACGCACCTGGGCGCCCAGTTCGTCGACCAGGCCGAAGATCTCGTCGGCGTAGGAGTACGCCAGCCGGCCCGCTTCGGTCAGTTCCAGGCGCCGACCGACCTGGCGGAAGAGTTCCACGCCCATGGCCAGCTGGAGATCGGCGATCTGACCGCTCAGCGTCTGGGGCGACAGGTCGAGCTTGGCCGCGGCGGCCGACATGCTGCCGAACCGCGCGACTGACCAGAAGTAACGGAGGTGCCGGAGGTTCATCTTTCGATTTTTTCGAATGAATCGTCAAAACATACATGATTGATCGATGGTTTCCCATCGCCGACAGTGACGCAACCTTCAACGTAGGAGCGACCTCATGCATGTGGGTATCGTGGGCCGTGGCATCGCTTTGACCCAGGCAATAAATGCGTACGTCCAGCGCAAGATCGCCGGTGCGCTCGCGCGGCATCGCAACGTGTTGGAGTCGGTGCGGATGCGCTTGGGCGATCTGAACGGGCCAAAGGGCGGGCGGGACAAGCATTGCGTGCTGGAAGTGCGGGCGCGCTCGCTTCGCCCGATAGTGGTGCGCGAACAGCATGCCGACCTGTACGCCGCCATCGACCGGGCCGCCGTGCGCATGGACGCCTCCCTGACGCGACAGCGCGAGCGTCGCCGTAGCCTGCGTCTGCGCTCGATCGGAGTCGGCCGAGCGGACTGACCGTTCGGCCGGCGCATGGGCGACCGTGCGCCGTGCGCGTCGGCGCCCCCTCCGTCCCACCCCTCCCATCTTCCGGAAGTACGCGTGGAAGCAATCACCCTGTTCTTCGACCAGAGCTTTCTCGGTAAGCCGGCCTGGCTGTGGCTGAGTTTCGTCGCGATCGTGGTCGTGCTGCTGGCGTTCGACCTCGGCGTCCTGCATCGGCGCGACCGCGCCATCGGCGTGCGCGAAAGCATCGGATTGTCGGTCGGCTACATCGCGCTCGCCGCGGCCTATGGCGCATGGGTATGGGGCTATCTGGGTGCCGATGCGGGCATGGAGTACTTCACCGGCTTTATGATCGAGAAGACGCTGGCGATCGACAATGTTTTCGTCATCGCGATGATCTTCGCCTACCTCGCCATCCCGGCGGCTCTGCAGTACCGCGTCCTGTTCTGGGGCATCCTGGGCGTGATCGTGATGCGCGCGATCATGATCGGGCTGGGTGCCGCATTGATCACCCGCTTCGACTGGGTGATGTGGCTGTTCGGGGCCTTCCTGGTGTTTACCGGCATCAAGATGCTGTGGATGGTGGACAGCAAACCCGATCTGGCTTCCAACCCCTTGATCGGCTTCCTGCGCCGCAGGCTGCGGATCACCGCCGAGCTGCACGACAACCGCTTTTTCGTACGCGCTCCGGCCGGCGCGCACGACACGCGCCTGGTCTGGTGGGCCACGCCGTTGTTCTTGGCCCTGATCCTGGTGGAGATGGTGGACCTGGTGTTCGCGGTCGATTCGGTTCCCGCCATCTTCGCCATCACCACCGACCCTTTCATCGTCTACACCTCCAACATCTTCGCGATCCTGGGCCTGCGTGCGCTCTACTTCGCGCTGGCGGCCATCGTGGATCGCTTCCATTACCTGAAGTACGCGCTGGCGCTGGTGCTGGTATTCGTGGGCGGTAAGATCTTCTGGGCCCAGCTGTACGGAAAGCTCGACCCGGCGATTTCGCTCGGCGTCACCGGCCTGTTGCTGGGCGGCGGCATCGCCTACAGCCTGTACCGCACGCGGCGCCGGCCGCCCGCCACCGTGGCGGGCTGATCCGATGGCACCCGCTTCCACAACCTGCCCGGCGCAGGCGCCCTACCCGTCTGCCGTACGGCCGACGACATGACGCTCTTCATCGACAACGCGCTCTCGCCCCTGGTACTGGCGTTCGTACTGGGGTTCGGCTGCCAGCTGGCCGGCGGCCAACTGCGGCTTGCCGATGCCGCACGCGACTCCATCGCTGTTTTCCTGCTGCTCGCCATCGGTCTGAAAGGGGGCGAGGCGCTCTCCCAAGCCCCCTTGCGCGATCTGTCCGTGCCGCTGGCGGCGACGGTGGTCGCCGGACTGGCCACATGCCTGTCTGCCTTTGCCATCGCTAGTGGGCTGATGAAAACGCCACGCGCCGACGCCGCGGCGCTGGCGGCGCACTACGGTTCTGCGTCGGCGGTGACCTTCATCGCCGCCTCGCAGTTCGTCGCCGATCGCGGCGACCCCGCCGATGGCTGGCTCTCCGCTGCGCTGGCGGTGCTTGAAATGCCGGCCATCCTGCTGGCCGTGCTGCTGGCCAAGGGACGACTGCGCGGCCATGTGCGCACAACCCTGGGCGAAGTCCTCCTTTCCAAGGCCAGCGTGCTGCTGCTGGGCGGCCTGGCGATTGGCTGGATCTCCGGCAGCACGCGTATCGAGCCGGTGATGCCCCTGTTCAAGGGGCTGTTCCACGGAGTGCTGCTGCTCTACCTGCTGGATCTGGGCGCGACCGCCGCGCAGGGGATCGCCCCGGTGCGCCGCTCGCTGGGCCGGTTGCTGCCCTTTGCGCTGGCCGTTCCCTTGTTGCACGGCATGATGGGGGTGAGCTTCGGTCATGCGCTGGATTTCAGCCAGGCCAACGCCGCGGTGTTCGGCACGCTGGTCGCCTCGGCCTCCTATATCGCCGCACCGGCAGCGGTCCGGACCTCCATCCCGGAGGCCAACCTCCCTACCTGCGTCACCGCGGCGCTGGGCATCACGTTTCCGTTCAACCTGATCCTCGGGATTCCGCTGTTCTACTGGACTGCCGGCGCCCTGGCGGGTTGAACGCTGCACCGCCGCCCCGATCGTGGCACGGTGCCACCGCTTGGCACGGCCGGTGGCTTCGGTTACAAGCCCTGCTGGAACCACCGGGGATTCGCACCATGATCGACCAGGACGCCCTGCAGCGGGACGGCTATGTCCTGCTGCGCGGGGCCATTCCGTCCGACTGGCTGGACACGCTCCGCG
>CAMLKR010000239.1 GCA_946480565.1 uncultured Arenimonas sp.
TCGTCGAAGGCGGCGGCGCCGATCGGGTCGAGGCCGGCGGTGGGTTCGTCCAGGAACAGCAGGGCCGGGTCGAGCGCCAGCGCGCGGGCGATGCCGGCGCGCTTGCGCATGCCGCCCGACAGCTGCGAAGGCAGCTTGGCGCCGGCGTCCTCGCCCAGGCCCGACATGCGGATCTTCAGCATGGCCAGGTCGTGCACCATGTCCGGCGGCAGGTGCGGATAATGTTCCTTCAGCGGCACCGAGACGTTCTCGGCGACGGTGAGCGAGGAGAACAGGGCGCCGCCCTGGAACAGCACGCCGGTGTTGCGCTGGATCAGCCCGGTGTCGCGGGCGGCGTCGGACAGCGCGTCCACGCCCAGCACCTCGATGCTGCCGCCCTGGGGCGTGCGCAGGCCGAGGATGGCGCGCATCAGCACCGACTTGCCGGTGCCCGAGCCGCCGACCACGCCGATGATCTCGCCGCGGCGCACCTCCAGGTCCAGGTCCTGGTGCACCACCTGGTCGCCGAAGGCGTTCACCAGGCCGCTGACCCGGATCGCGGGCGCCTGGTCGTCGATGGCGGCGCTCACCAGTCCATCTCCAGGAAGAACAGCGCGGCGAAGGCGTCGATCAGGATCACCAGCGAGATCGTCTGCACCACGGCCGAGGTCGTGCGCTCGCCCACCGACTGCGCCGTGCCCTGGGTCTGGAAACCTTCCAGGCAGCCGATGAGGGCGATGACGGCGGCGAAGATCGGCGCCTTCGACAGGCCGACCCAGAAGTGCCGGACCTCGAGGGTGTCGTGCAGGCGGGTGGTGAACATCTCCGGCGTCATGTCCAGGCTGCCGATGCTCACCGCCATGCCGCCGACGATGCCCGAGACCATGGCCAGGAAGGTCAGCAGGGGCAGCATCAGCAGCAGGGCGAACAGGCGCGGCAGCACCAGCAGTTCGATCGGGTCCAGGCCCAGGGTGCGGATGGCGTCGATCTCCTCGCCCGACTGCATCGCGCCGATCTGCGCGGTGAAGGCGCTGGCGGTGCGGCCGGCCAGCAGGATGGCGGTCAGCAGCACGGCGAATTCGCGCAGGAAGGCGATGCCGACCAGCTCGACCACGAAGATCTCGGCGCCGAAGTCGCGCAGCACGGTGGCGCCCAGGAAGGCGATGACGCAGCCGACCATGAAGCTCAGCAGCATCACCAGCGGCACGGCGTCCAGGCCGACCTGCTCCATGTGGTGCACGGTGGGGGTCAGGCGCAGGCGCGAGGGTTTGGCCAGCACCTTCAGCGCGGTGGTCAGGGTCAGGCCCAGGAAGCCGACCAGGGCCAGCACCTCGCGGGTCACGTCCTCGGCGGCATAGCCCATGCGCGCCAGCATGTCGCTGAAGCCGAAGCCCTTGCGGCGCACCCGGCGCGGGTTCTCGCAGATCGCCTGTACGGTTTTTGTGAGCGGTTCGTACTGCGGCTGCACCTCGACCGTGGCCAGGCCCAGGCCGACCTTCACCGCGTAGCGCGAGAGCATCATGGCGCCGGCCGAATCGAGCCGGGTGATGTCGCGGCCGTCGATGTCGGCGGCCGACTCCGGCGCGGCCTCCAGCAGGGCGAGCATCGTCGCGGCGTTCGCCAAGGTCCAGTCGCCGCTGGCGACCAGGATGCCCGGATGCGTTTCGCTGTTCTCGATGCGGGGCGCTTCGCTCATCGTGCCGGTGTCGTCCTAGGGAAGCAGCATGACCACCACGCCCGTGAGGGTGAGGGCCACGCCGGCCAGTCCGCGCCGGGTCATCGGTTCCTTCAGCCAGAGGGCGGCCAGGACCAGGATGAAGACCGAGGCGGTTTCGTTGAGGATAGCCGCGACCGAGGCCTGGGTGTACTTGTAGCCGGCCAGCCACAGGATCATCGCCAGGAACTGGCCCACGAACGCCGCCAGCGCCAGCCGCCGCCAGGGCATGGCCTCGGTGGGCGGATGCAGCAGGGCCAGCTGCCGGGTCAGGGCCGCCACCAGCACCATGCCGCCCAGGGCGCCGACCATGCGCACGCCGGTCACCCACAGCAGGGGCTGGTCTTCCAGCACGCGCTTGACCATCACGATGGCGATGGCCATCAGCCCCACCGACAGCAGGCCCAGGGCCAGCCCACGGAACAGGTGCGCCGGCCGGCCGCCCGGCACGGCCCTGGGCCAGGCCGCGACCAAGACGCCAATGCTGACCAGCACGAAGCCGCCCAGCTGCATCGCGCTCAGGCGTTCATCCAGGAACAGGTAACCCAGCAGGATGACGAAGGGGCTGTAGAAGTTGCCCAGCACGCCCATGCGGCCCGCGCCGAGTTCGTTGAGCGCGCGGAAATACAGGGTGTCGGCGATGCCGATGCCGATCGCGCCGCTGGCCAGGGCGAGCGCGATCTGCATCGCGCTGAACGAGGGCAGGGCCAGGCCGTGCAGCAGCGGGATGGCCGGCAGCAGCATCAGCAGGACCAGGCCGTTCTTCAGGAAATTGAGCTGCAGCGGCGGCAGCTTCGCGCCGAGCTGGCGGTACAGGATGACGCCGACCGCCCAGGCCAGGGCGCTCAGCAGGGAGAACAGTTCGCCGAGGCCAAGGTTCATCGGAGGGCAGGTTCAAGGGGCTGGAACATCCGACATGATACCGATACCCCCAACCCCCCGGCCCCTTCTCTGAGCCCCATCCGCGCTTATTGCGCGCCGATTCCTGTGCCATCCTTCCCGCCCATGACCAGCCCCGCCGCCACTGCGCAGCCGAGCTACGAAGCGCGCACCAACTTCGTCGCCGAACTGTCCATCCGCCTGCATGCCTACGGCACCACCGCGCAGCGCCTGGAAGGGGCGGTGAAGGGCGTGGCGCACCGCATGGGCCTGGACTGCGAGGTCTGGTCGAACCCGACCGGCATCATCCTGAGCTTCGGCGACCCGGTGCGCGGTCCGCACAACGGCATCACCCGCGTGCTGCGGCTCGAGCCCGGCGAGCAGAACCTGGGCCGGCTGGCCGCCACCGACGCGATCGCCGAGGACGTGCTGGCGGGGCGCATGGACCCGGCCGATGGCCTGGTCGCGCTGAAGGCGCTCGACCGGCCCCCCAGCCGGCGCAGCCAGGCGCTGGCGGCCCTGAGCTTCGGCCTGTCGGCCGGATCGGTGGCGGCCCTGCTCGGCGCGGGCTGGGCCGACGTGGCGACGGCAGGCGTCATCGGCTTGGTCACGGGCGTGCTCTACGTGCTGGCCGCTGGACGGCCGCGACTGGGCGAGGCGCTGGAAGCGATCGCGGCGCTGGTGGCGACGCTGCTGGCGGCCGCGGTGGCGACGTTCATCGAGCCGCTGTCGCTCAAGACGGTGATCGTGGCCTCGCTGATCGTGCTGATGCCGGGCCTGATGCTGACCAATGCGGTGAGCGAACTGTCGAGCCAGCAGCTGATGTCGGGCACTGCGCGCTTCGCCGGGGCGCTGATGATCCTGATGAAGCTCACCTTCGGCACGGTGGCGGCGATGCAGGTGGTGTCGATCCTGGGCTGGCAGCCGCAAGAGGCGGTGCCGCAACCGCTGGCGCCGCTGGCCGAACTGGCCGCGCTGGCGGTGGCGGCGTTCGCGTTCGCGGTGCTGTTCCAGGCGGCGCGACGTGACTATCCGCTGGTGATGGTCTCGGTGCTGCTCGGATATGCGCTGACCCGGTTGGGCGGCGAGTGGCTGGGCCTGGGCTCCGGCAACTTCGCCGGCGGGGCGTTTTTCGCCGGCAT
>CAMLKR010000240.1 GCA_946480565.1 uncultured Arenimonas sp.
CGCGCCAGCGCCATCGCGGCGGCGGGAATGGTCTTGTCGCAGCCCACCAGCACCACGACGCCGTCGAGGCAGTGGCCACTGACGGCCAGTTCGATCGAATCGGCGATGGTCTCGCGCGAGGCCAGCGAAGCGCGCATGCCCTCGCTGCCCATCGCGATGCCGTCGGTGATCGCGATGGTGTTGAACTCGACCGGCGTGCCGCCTGCCGCCTGGATGCCGGCGCGGGCGTGTTGGGCCAGGTCGCGCAGGGTCAGGTTGCAGGGCGAGACGTCGGACCAGGTGTGCACCACCGCAATGAGCGGCTTGGCGATGGCGGCGTCGTCCAGACCGGTGGCGCGCAGCATGGCGCGGGCGGGGGCGCGGGCGGGGCCCTTCTTGATCGCGTCACTGTTCACGGCATCGGGTCCTGGTGGTTTTCCAGGCCCCGAAACGAGAAACCCCGCACCGTTTCCGGTGCGGGGTTCCAGTTTCGAGGCGCTTGTTTCGGTTTCTTCGCGCTACGTCTGTCCCGCACCGGTGAGGGTGGTAATAAGGACGACGACGACGGCAAGCAGCGCGACGGACGCGACGAAGCCCCTGACCGGGAGGGTCGGGAGCAGGGTCGCGGCGGTGGCGGTGCGGGAGTTCATGGGCCGAGAGGAACACGGCCAAAAACCGAAGTCAAGAGGGTCCGCGAAACTTTTTCCGCGGCCGGCGGAATTTGAATCTCTACTTCAATCGGGCGTTTGTCCCGGAGCTGGCGCAAGCGGGGCGCGACTCAAGCCAGCTGCGGGCCGCGGTTACGGCATCGTCGTCTTCCAGGGCGACGTCGTCTGCGGCGGCTTGAACGACCTGGTCCGGGGCAATGACGCCGCCATGCGTGCGGCCTGTGCGATCGGCCTGCACGCCGACGGTCAGGGCCAGGGATGCGCCATCGGAGAGCGACAGTACGGTGTTGACGGTCGAGACGCCGAAGGTGCCCGAACCGAAGCTGCGGGTCTCCGGTCGGCCGACGAAGGACAACAGGACCGCTTCACCGGAGCTGGCCGTGCGTCCGTCCACCAGGACGGCAACGGGCGCATTGATCAGAAGGGGCTCGCCAGTGCCCATGGCATGCCAAGGCTTGCGGCCCTCGCGGTTGACGAAAAAGCCAAGCGCGTCTCCGCCCAGGAGATCGCGCAGCCCGGCGAGCATCGGATGCATGTTGCCACCCATGTTGCCGCGCAGGTCGACGATCCAGCCGCAGGCGCCGTTTTCGGCCTGCGTGCGAAGCGACGTCCGGATCTGCGCGGCGAACGCGGCACCGGGCGCTTGGCCGGCACCGGCGAAACCCGGGACGCGGACATAGGCAACCTGCCCGAACGTGGTGCTCGTCACCCCGTAATCGTCGCGCGTTTCCTCGCTGCGCTGGCGCGCCATGGCGTCGGGCGGAATCAGGTGGCTGTGGCGATCGCCCAGCGCAGCCAGGATGCGCCGGATCGCGGGGTAGGTGTCCGCCGGCTGCCTGGCGTCCGCGATCATCGCGTGGCTGGATTCGCGCAGGCTTGGCCAGTCGATCCGGTCCGCGTAATAGGCCTGGTGCTGGATCAGGTCCAGGGCCGAGTCCAGGTAAACACGTGCGGAGGCCTGCGGTGATGGCGCCGTCGCCTGCGGCGCCGTCAGCTCGATGTCGTCGACCCACAGGCTTCCCTCGGCTCCGGCGACGGCGCCGAACATCAGCCGGCTGGCGTCCGCCGGCACGGTCAGTTCAACCTCGCGCGGCGTCCAGTCCTGCGTTCCCACCAGGGACTGCCGGTAGCTGTGTTCGAAGGCCGCGGGCTGGCCGCTGGCGCTGTTGGCGCGGATCCAGAGGCCGGAGCGGCCCGGCGCGAGGTCGCGGCTTCGAAGCATCGCGCGGAGTACGACTCTCTGGCCACGATAGGCGGTCGCGTCCATGACCTGGGTGACGCCGCTGAAGGGCGGTCGGTAGTCCAGCCGCAGCGAACGGGAGCCGGTGTGCGCGATGGCCTCATCCAGCGCGATCACGCTCGTGGCATTCGCCCCGAACCAGGCGGGGACCTTGTCCGTTCCGCCCTTCGGCGCGTCCTCGAAACCAGGGTTCGCAACGGGAAGCATCACGGCGTCGGCGGTCGTCGCCAAGCCTGCCGACAGCACCACGACCCAAACGGATTTCAACATCCGGACCTCCCTTGAAAAAGAAACCCCGGCCGGGCCGGGGTTTCCAGAATCGCACAAACGCGTCGGAAGATCAGAGCATCGGGATCAACAGCAGCGCCACGATGTTGATGATCTTGATCAGCGGGTTGATGGCCGGGCCGGCGGTGTCCTTGTAGGGGTCGCCGACGGTGTCGCCGGTGACTGCGGCCTTGTGGGCCTCGCTGCCCTTGCCGCCGTGGTGGCCTTCCTCGATGTACTTCTTGGCGTTGTCCCAGGCGCCGCCGCCGGTGCACATGGAGATGGCGACGAACAGGCCGGTGACGATGGTGCCCATCAGCAGGCCGCCCAGCGCGTCCGCGCCCAGCACCAGGCCGACGATGATCGGGATGAACAGCGGCAGCATCGAGGGGATGATCATTTCGCGGATCGCCGACTTGGTCAGCAGGTCGACCGCCTTGTCGTACTCGGGCTTGCCGGTGCCTTCCATGATGCCCTTGATCTCGCGGAACTGGCGGCGCACTTCCTCCACCACCGCACCGGCCGCGCGGCCCACCGCCTGCATGGCGAAGGCGCCGAACAGGTAGGGGATCATGCCGCCGATCAGCAGGCCGATCACCACGTCCGGGTTGTCGATCGAGAAGTTCACCTCGGCGCCCGATTCCTGCAGCTTGTGCGCGTAGTCGGCGAACAGCACCAGCGCGGCCAGGCCGGCCGAACCGATCGCATACCCCTTGGTCACGGCCTTGGTGGTGTTGCCCACCGCGTCCAGGGCGTCCGTGGTCTTGCGGATTTCCTTGTCCATGCCCGACATCTCGGCGATGCCGCCCGCGTTGTCGGTGATCGGGCCGTAGGCATCGAGCGCGACGATCATGCCCGCCATCGACAGCATCGACGTGGCCGCGATCGCGATGCCGAACAGGCCGGCGATCTCGTAGCAGCACCAGATGGCGGCCGCCACGGCCAGAACCGGCGCCGCGGTGGACTTCATCGACACCGCCAAGCCGGCGATCACGTTGGTGCCGTGGCCGGTCTCGCTGGCCTTGGCCACCTGCTGCACCGGGCCGTATTCGGTGGCGGTGTAGTACTCGGTGATCACCACCATCGCCGCCGTCAGCACCAGGCCGATCAGGGCGCAGTAGAACAGCGGCATCGCCAGGTCGGCGCTGAACATCTCGTTGCTGACCCAGTAGAAGGCCGCGCCCGCGAGCACGCCCGACACGGCCAGGCCGCGGTAGAGCGCGTTCATGATCTTGCCGCCGTCGCGCACCTTGACGAAGAAGGTGCCGACGATGGACGCGACGATCGACACCGCGCCCAGCACCATCGGATAAAGCACGCCGGCCCAGCCATAGGTCGAGTAGGCGATGCCGGCGATCAGCATGGCCGCGATCACGGTCACCGCGTAGGTCTCGAACAGGTCGGCCGCCATGCCGGCGCAGTCGCCGACGTTGTCGCCGACGTTGTCGGCGATCACCGCCGGGTTGCGCGGGTCGTCCTCGGGGATGCCGGCTTCGACCTTGCCCACCAGGTCGGCGCCGACGTCGGCGCCCTTGGTGAAGATGCCGC
>CAMLKR010000241.1 GCA_946480565.1 uncultured Arenimonas sp.
CCGAAGTAGTACCAGAGGTTGAAGTTCTTCGGAGCGTAGTACTCCGACATGTGCTTCTTGTAGAACGGCACGAGGCCCGGCGTGCGGTCGTTGAACCAGCCGGTGACGGTCTCGACCGAACGGTTGATCAGCTTGGCCATTACGCGGCTCCCTCGGGGGCGACGCCCACGATCAGGTGGTTGTCGTCGACGAAGTGGTAGGGCGGCACCTCGAGGTTCGAGGGCGCGGGCACGCCCTGGAACACGCGGCCGGCCAGGTCGAAGCGCGAGTTGTGGCACGGGCAGTAGAAGCCGCCCTGCCACTCGCTGTCGAAGGCCTGCGGCTGCAGCTCCGGCACGTAGGTCGGCGAGCAGCCCAGGTGGGTGCAGATGCCGACGATCACGGCCAGTTCGGGCTTGAGCGAACGGGTCGGGTTCTTGGCGAACTCGGGGGTCTGGTCCGGGTTCTCCGACGCCGGGTCGCGCAGCTGCGCGTCCAGGCCCGGCAGCGCGGCCAGCTGTTCCGGCGTGCGCTTGAAGATCCAGACCGGCTTGCCGCGCCACTGGACGATCATGCGCATGCCCGGCTCGAGGTCGATCTTGCTGATGTCGACCTCGACCGGCGCGCCGGCGACCTGGGCCCGCGCGCTGGGCTTCCAGGAACTGATGAACGGCACCGCGGCACCCGCCACGCCCACGGCGCCGACGACGGCGGTGGTTGCGGTCAGGAAGCGGCGACGGCCTGAGTTGACCCCTTCGTTAGCCATCCGGCTCTCCGAAAATCTTGCTAAGTGGCTGAAAACAGAGCTGCGGAACCCGAGGGGGCCCGCAAAGACGCGCAATTGTAGCGGAGGGAGCGCGGGGCTCACAACGGCGGCCGGGATCGGCCGTGAAGGCGCTCAGTTCGCGGCCAGCGCCCCGCGGTAGCGCTCGGCCAGCTGGCCTACGCGCTGGACGTAGCGCTGGGTCTCGGCGTAGGGCGGCACGCCGCCATAGCGGTCCACGGCCCCTTCGCCGGCGTTGTAGCCGGCCGCCGCCAGGGTCAGGTCGTTGTCGAAGCGCTTGAGCAGCCAGGCCAGGTACTGCACGCCGCCGCGGATGTTCTGGTTGGGGTCGAATACGTCGGCGACGCCGAACCGGGTCGCGGTGTCCGGGATCAGCTGCATCAGGCCCTGGGCGCCGGCATGCGAGACCGCATTGGGCCGGAACGCCGACTCGGCATGGATGATCGCGCGCACCACCGCCTCGTCCACGCCGAACTCCTGGGCCGCGGCCCGCACTTCCGCGGCGTAGGCGTCCATGTTCAGGCGCACGGTGCCGAAGTCCACGCCCGGCAGGGCGCCGCAGGCGTAGCAGGTCTCGACATAGCTGAAGAGCATCTGCGCCGCGGTGGCGCCGGCGGGCCGCACGTTGGTGTAGTGCACCACGCCGTCGCGTTCGTATTTGTAGACCGCTCCGCGGGTGACCCGGGCGCCGCTGGGGCGCGGTCCGGCGGCCAGGGCCTGGCCGGCGCCGGCGGTGCGGAAGTCGACCCGGGCGGCCGGGGTGGCCCGGGCGCCGCCGCCCGACCCCGAACCGCCCGGGGCGGCGGCCGGCGCGGGCGCCGGGCCGCGCGGCCGCGAATCGGCGGCGGTATAGGTGGACACGACCTCGCAGTGGGACCCCGCCACGCGCTTGCCCGAGTAGTTCGGGATGCCGTCCGCGCCCGTGCAGCGGTAAAGCGTGCCCGCCCCGGCCGGGGCGGCGGCGAGGAACAGGCAGGCCAGCGTCAGCAGGCGGCAGGAGCTCATCCGCGCGAGGTTTACTCCATGCCCGGTCGGTTGCCAAGGGCCTGGACCAGGAGAACGGCCGGCACGGTCCCGGCCGGACAGCCGGCACGGGGCTCCGCGGGCTAGAATGGCGACCCCCACGGAACGGAATAACCGCCGCCATGCCCGTGAACTCGCCCGCCAGGGGCAAGCTCTACATCAAGACCCACGGTTGCCAGATGAACGAGTACGACTCGGCCAAGATGGCCGACGTGCTCGCCGCCGAACACGGCCTGGAGCTGACCACCGACGAGGCCGAGGCCGACGTCATCCTGGTCAACACCTGCTCGATCCGCGAGAAGGCCCAGGAGAAGGTGTTCTCCCAGCTGGGCAAGTGGAAGCACCTGAAGAAGGACCGGCCGGTGCTGATCGGCGTCGGCGGCTGCGTCGCCAGCCAGGAGGGCGACGCGATCCTCAAGCGCGCGCCCTACGTCGACCTGGTGTTCGGCCCGCAGACCCTGCACCGCCTGCCGCGGATGATCGAGGCGCGGCGCGACAGCGGCCGGCCGCAGGTGGACATCAGCTTCCCGGAGGTCGAGAAGTTCGACCGCCTGCCCGAGCCCCGCGCCGAAGGGCCGACCGCCTTCGTCTCGATCATCGAGGGCTGCAGCAAGTACTGCTCGTTCTGCGTGGTGCCCTACACCCGCGGCGAGGAAGTGTCGCGCCCCTTCGACGACGTGCTGCTCGAATGCGCCCAGCTCGCGGCCCAGGGCGTGCGCGAGATCCATCTGCTGGGCCAGAACGTCAATGCCTACCGCGGGCCGATCGGCGACGGCGACGACGTCGCCGACCTGGCCACCCTGATCCGGGCCATCGCCACCCTCGACGGCATCGGCCGCATCCGCTACACCACCTCGCACCCGGTCGAGTTCTCCGACGCGCTGATCGAAGCGCACCGCGACGTGCCGCAGCTGGCCAGCTACCTGCACCTGCCGGTGCAGTCGGGCAGCGACCGGATCCTGGCGGCGATGAAACGCGGCCACACCGCGCTCGAATACAAGGCCCGGATCCGCAGGCTGCGCGAGGCCAAGCCCGGCATCGTGATCAGCTCGGACTTCATCGTCGGCTTCCCCGGCGAGACCGAGCGCGACTTCGAGGCCACGCTCAAGCTCGTGGAGGAGGTCGGCTTCGACCAGAGCTTCTCCTTCGCCTATTCGCGCCGCCCCGGCACGCCCGCCGCCAACCTGCACGACGAAGTGCCGGCCGACGTCGCCAGCGCGCGCCTGCAGCGGCTGCAGGCGGCGATCAACGCCAATGCGCGCCGGATCGCCGAGGCCATGGTCGGCACGGTCGAACGCGTCCTGGTCGAGGGGCCCAGCGCCAAGGACCCGGCCGAGCTGACCGGCAAGACAGAGAACATGCGCAACGTGAACTTCCCGGGCCATCCGCGCCTGGTCGGCCGCTTCGTGGACGTGCGCATCACCGAGGCCCGCACCAACTCCCTGCGCGGCGAGGTGCTGGTGGACGAGGACGTGGCCGCATGAACAAACCCGTGCAACGCGACTTCGTGCTTGAACCCGAGGACAGCGAGCGCCTGGCCAACCTGGCCGGGCCGTTCGACGAACACCTGCGCCAGATGGAGCTGCGCCTGGGCGTGGAGATCGCCAACCGCGGCCACGTCTTCCGCGTCACCGGCGAGGCCAAAGCCGCCGACGCGGCCGAGAAGCTGCTGCGCGCCCTCTACGTCGAAGCCGAACGCGAGACCCTGGACCCGCACAAGATCCATTCGCGCCTGGGCAGCGCCCACCTGGACCGGCTGGCCGGCGGCGACATCGATCCGCAGGAGGTGGCGATCAGGGTCAAGCGCGGCACGGTGCGCGGCCGCGGCGCAAACCAGGCGAAATACCTGCACGCGATCGCCACCCACGACATCAACTTCGGCATCGGCCCGGCCGGCACCGGCAAGACCT
>CAMLKR010000242.1 GCA_946480565.1 uncultured Arenimonas sp.
GCCTGGTCCTTGTCCTCGCGCTGCTGGCGGGTAAGCCAGATGGTGTCGGGCCAGCCGGTAACGGACAGCGAATCGGCGAGGCCGTCGACGCGGTAACGCTCCTGGATGTCGTTGTCCTGGTCCTGCCAGAACGCGCCGGCCACGAAGCGCCAGCGGTGTTCGGCCGGCGAGGCGATGCGCAGTTCATGGGTTCGCTTCTTGTAGCCGTTCTTCGCCTGGATGTACTGCGACGGATTGATCATGTCGCCGTTGTCGTCGACGAAGTAGGTGCCGTAGCCATATAGCGTGTCGTACCAGAAGGCATAGTCGCTGTAGTCCGACTCGGTCTCCATGTCGCGGTCGAAGTGGGCGAAGGCGTAGGTGAGGTCGAAGCTGCCGATCTTGCCCTGCACCGTCAGCGCCGACTGGGTCCAGCGGTCGTCCGAGGTCTGCGGATAGAACTGGGTCGTCGCCAGCTCGCCCACGTTGGGATCGACACCGAAGCTGCCGTTGGTGTACTGCTTCTGGGTCATCACGGTCGGCGTGATGGTCCAGTTGTCGCCCAGGTTGATGCCCAGCGCCAGGCGGGCGCCGTGGGTGTCGCTGTAGTTGAAGTCGTCCCTGGCGCGGTCGGCGTTGTCGATGGTGATGCCCGAACTCGGGAAGGTGCGTTCGCCGAACACGTTGTCGATGTAGCCGGCGTCTTCCTTGCTCCAGCCGACCATGCGGATCGCGGCGCTCTTTCCGACCGGGATGTTGGCGAAGCCCTCGACCACGTGGCCGGTGCCGCCGTCGTGGATGGCGTTCAACTCGACGCCGTAGCCGGCCTGGAATCCGCTGGGATCAGGCTTGTTGGTGATGATGCGCAGGGTGCCGGCCTGAGAACTGGCGCCGTAAAGCGTTCCCTGGGGGCCACGCAGGGCCTCGACCCGGGCGATGTCGTACGGATGCAGGTCGACGGTGCCGCGGATGGTGGTGATCGGCTGCTCGTCGATGTAGACGCCGACGCTGGGCATCGGACCGGAGTGGTTGCCGTCGCCGCCGCTGGCGACGCCGCGCATGTAGACCTGGAAGTTGCCCGGAACCTCGCCCAGGCGCTGGAACGATACGCTGGGCAGGATGGTGGTGATGTCGTCGAAGTCGGCGATGTTGAGCTCGTCCAGCTGCTCCGTGCTCATCACCTGCATGCTGATCGGCACCCGCTGCAGGTTCTCGCTGCGCTTTTGCGCCGTCACCGTGACTTCGCCCAGCATCGGCGCGTCCTCGGTTTCGGCGGTGGTTTCCTGCGCCCAGGCGAACGGCGTCATCGCCAGCCAGATGGCGGACGCCAGCGGCAGTCTCGCCAGCCGCGCCGCCCGCGTTCGTTTGTTCCTGCCCTTCATCATCGTCTCCCCGTGGTGGGTGGTGGGTCGGACCGGTAAGCCGCCAACACCCCGGGTGGCGGTTCCGGATAATGCTCGAGCACATCGCCCAGCGCTGCCTTCAGCGGGCCGAGCCAGGGTTCGTAGTGGCGCCAGTGGTCGACGCCGTCGCGGTAGATCGGCTGGCGCACCTGCTCGGAGCTCGCGGTGCGCACCGGGCGGTCGTTCTCGAAGAAGCGCAGGCACTGCGCATCGAAGGGCAGGCCGCAATAGTCGAGCAGTCGCCGCACCTGGGCTTCGGTGTCCTGGACCATGTCCTCGTAGACCACGCGGTGGACGCGGCCCGGCAGCACCTGGTCGAAGTGGGCCATCAGGGCGACGTAGTCCCGGTAGTAGCGGCCGATGTCGTCCAGCCCGTAGCTGAAGTTCTGGCCGCGGGCGAAGTACTGCTTGTAGCCGGAGAAACAGCAGGCCAGCGGGTGCCGGCGGGCGTCGACGATCCGGGCACGGGGCAGCATCAGGTGGATCAGGCCGACGTGCAGGAAGTTGTTCGGCATCTTGTCGATGAAAAACGGCGCACCGCGCTTGCGGTGCACGCGGGTGTTCTCCAGGTACTGCTCGCCCAGGGCGCGGAAACGCGCGGCGTCCAGGCTGGAAAGCACGTCGTGGTAGGCCTTGCCCTGGCCGTCGGCGGCTTCGCGGCGCAGTTCGTGGGTCAGCGAGATGACCTCGGGCAGCTCCATCGTGCCCTCGACGGCCGGATGGCTGGACAGGATCTGCTCGATCAGGGTCGAACCCGAACGCGGCAGGCCTACGATGAAGATCGGATCCGGGGCGTCGCATCCCCAGCCTTCGCGCTGCGCCAGGAACTCCGCGGTGAAAAGTTCGGTCGAACGGCGGACGCGGGACGTGGCATCCGCGGCGCGGTAAGGCAGCCGTGCGCGGCGGCGGGCGTTGCCGCTTTCGTAATGTCGGAACGATGCGGCGTGGTCGCCGGCGTCCTCGAGCGCCTTGCCCAGCGCGAACTCGAACTGGGCATGTTGTTCGGGATCGAGGTCGGTGCGCAGCAGCTGTCGCCGCATCGCATCCACGTCTTCTGTGGAGAACCGGAAGGTCTTTAGGTTGGCCAGGCTCCACCAGGCTTCGCCAAAGCCCGGATCCAGCTCGATGCTGCGCCGGTAGGCGGCGATGGCACGATCCCGCTGGCCCGCCGTCTTCAGGGCATGGCCGAGGCTGAGCCATATCCGTCCCTGGCTCGGGTACTCCTTCAGGATCTCGTCATAGAGCTCGATCGCGGGACCGTAGTCGCCGACCCTGCACAGCACGACGGCCTTGAGGTTGCGGGCATTGGGATTGCGCGGATCGGCCCGGAGCATCGCATCGACCTGCGCCAGCGCTTCGCGGGGTTTGTTGGCACGGTGCAGCACCATCGCCAGGTTCTGGCGGGCCGCGTGGAAGTTCGGCGCCAGTTCGAGACAGCGCTGCAGCAGGCGTTCGGCGTCCGGCAGGCGGCCGATGCGTGCCGCGACTTCCGCCAGCATGCGGATGGCGACCACGTCGGTGGGCTGCCGCTGCAGGCGTGCCCGCAGACGCTGCTCGGCGTCCGGAATGCGGTTCTCCGCGAGCGCCGCACCCGCCGCCATCAGTTCCGGATCGGCCGTGGCCTGTAGCAGATGTTGGGAGAACGCGGCTTCGGCCCCGGCCAGATCGCCGGTCGCCGACAGGTGGTCCGAAAGGGCGAGCCAGGCCGCTGGCTGCCTTGGGTCAATCGCGAGCGTCGCCTTGAGTGATCGGATCGCGTCGTCTCCGCGGCCCATCCGGGCCAGCAGCAGCGCGGCCTCGAACGGCGGCGTCGGCCAGCGCGGGTGGTTCCGCGCAAGGTCCGCCAGCATCGCAAGCGCCTCGTCGGTCCGGCCACCGGCCGCCCGGGCCTTGGCCAGGACGATCTGGGCGGGTGGAAAGTCCGCGACGACCTTCAGGATTTCGCGCGCCTGCTGCTCGGCCAGTGCCGGATCGGAAAGCAGCAGCCGGTCCGCGTGCGCGATGGCCACGTCCAGCGAAGCGACGGGCGCCTGGCCGGCGTCCATCACGACGGCCTCCGATACCCGCGTTGACCTGGTCCCGCGATCGCCATCGACAGATCCACCTGAGCCACCGGCGCGTCGGTTGGCCGGGCCCGGATGGCCCGCCCGGAGGGCCGGTGATGGGTTGATTTGATAACACGGCGTTAAGTTCTTGTCGACGCGGGATGAAGGAAAGGCGTCGGGCGGGTTCGGCCAGTCCGCAAAGAAAAACGCCGCCCTTAAGGGGCGGCGTTTTGGGATGAAGCCTGGCACTGA
>CAMLKR010000243.1 GCA_946480565.1 uncultured Arenimonas sp.
TGCCGCTGCTGACCATCACGCCGGACCGCCAGGCGCTGATCCGCTACGGCCTGAACCCCGGCGACGTGCAGCACACCGTCGCGACCGCCGTCGGTGGCGAAGTCGCCGGCCAGTTGTTCGAAGGCGACCGCCGCTTCGACATCGTCGTGCGGTTGCCCGAGGCTTTGCGTCAGGATCCCGCGGCGCTCCATGACCTGCCGATTCCGCTCGGCGGCGACGGCAACCTGGACGAATCCACGCGCACGCCGGCCTGGCAATCCGGCGCGCCCGGCACCGTGCCGCTGCGCGAGGTCGCCACGATCGCGACGACGCTGGGCCCGAACCAGGTGAACCGCGAGAACGGAAAACGCCGCGTCGTGGTGACCGCCAACGTGCGCGGCCGCGATCTGGGCGGGTTCGTTGCCGAGCTGCGGCAGCGCATCGGCGCCAACGTCGAGATTCCCGCCGGCTACTGGGTCGACTACGGAGGCACGTTCGAGCAGTTGATCTCCGCCGGCCAGCGGCTGGGCGTGGTGGTGCCGGTCACCCTGGTCTTCATCTTCGCGCTGCTGTTCTGGGCGTTCGGGTCGGCCAAGGATGCGGCCATCGTGTTCACCGGCGTGCCGCTGGCGCTCACCGGCGGAGTGGTGGCGCTGGCCCTGCGCGGCATTCCGCTGTCGATCTCCGCCGGCGTGGGCTTCATTGCGCTGTCCGGCGTGGCGGTGCTGAACGGCCTGGTGATGATCGCCTTCATCCGCAAGCTGCGCGAGCAGGGCGCGGATCTGGACAAGGCCGTCGTCGACGGTGCGCTGGGGCGCCTGCGACCGGTACTGATGACCGCGCTGGTGGCCTCGCTGGGCTTCCTGCCGATGGCGCTCAATGTCGGCGCCGGATCGGAAGTGCAGCGCCCGCTGGCCACGGTGGTGATCGGCGGCATCGTGTCATCCACGCTGCTGACCCTGCTGGTGCTGCCGGTGCTGTACCGGTGGTGGCATCGCCACGAGGAGGTACGCGGCTGACGTCGCCTAGAACAGGTCGTCCGCGATCACGTAGCTGTCGCGGCCGGCCGACTTGGCGCGGTAGAGGGCGGCGTCCGCGCGCGAGAACCAGTCGTGCCAGGTCTTTTCCTGTTCGCGCAGCATCGCCGCGCCCAGCGAGATGGTGATGCGGCCGCCAGGACCGCGCAGCGAGCTGCGGACGGCCTTGCGAAGGCGTTCGGTCGCGGCTTCCAGGTCTTCCGTGCCGTCCAGCTCCAGCAGGGCCACGAACTCCTCGCCGCCGAAGCGGAACACCTGGTCGTTGCGTCGCATCTCGAAGCGCAGGATGGAGGCCAGGTCGGCGATGGCCGCATCGCCGGCCGCATGGCCGTACTGGTCGTTGACGTCCTTGAAATGGTCAAGGTCCAGCACGACCAGGCCGAAGCGGCGTTCGCCGCGCTGGAACCGTCCCACCGCGTCCGCCAGGGCGCGTTCCATGCTGCGCCGGTTCGGTACGCCGGTCAGCGCGTCGATCGCGGCCAGACGTTCCAGCTGCACGCGGTCGTCCTGCGTGCGGGCCGCGAAGATCAGCGAGAACACGGTGATCAGGCTGGCGCTGACAAGCACCGATGCGGCATGCACGCCGTCGTGGAAGAAGCCGGGGATCAGTTGCATCCCCACGATCAGCAGCGTGTTGCAGACCACCGCCATCCAGCGATGCGCGATGAAGAAGTTGGTCAGCAGCACCAGGTAGGTCCAGGTGAGCGCCGTATGGCCCAGCAGCAGGCAGGCACCGAAGGTGGCGGCGGAGTTGAGCGCCGCCAGCACGTTGCCGGCACGCAGGCTGTCGCCCCCGCGCCAGGCATGGATCACCGGTGCCGCCACCGCCGCCACGACGGCCAGGTCGAACCACGCCTTCGTCCATTCGCCGACCCACATCCGGTAGACACCGAACGAGGCGATGGTCGCCGCCGCGGTGAAGCCCAGCAGGACGATGATATCCAGGCGGAAGTCTCGGCGTTTCGGCTTCATGGACAGGGCCGGATGCGGGCGATGGGGATCGGGGTTCTCGCGGCTCAAGGCAAAAGTGAGAGGACAGGGCTGCGCCGCGCAGTGTAGGCGCTTGCCCGAAGTGGGGAGTGACGATGATCACGCTTGGCTGGGCCTGCGCGGGCGGCGGCTCGCATGCAACGCACATTCGGGCCACGATGTCACCAGCTGTTCAGGCGGACCTCCGAAGACTGCGCCCACACGTTCGAGGAGGAAGGACATGAAAGCACTGAAAACCGCCGTCATGGTGGCGTCGCTGGGCTGGGCGGTCGCATCGTCGATGCCGGTACAGGCGCAGACCGTGGGTTACAACATCCGCACGGGCGATGTCTGGGTGGATACGCGTCTGGGCGAAATCAACGATTACGGCCGCCGCTACCGCGATCCGTTCGTGTCGGAGATGACGGGCTACTACGGCGCGCCGCGCTCGCTGGTGCTGGATCTGCTGGATCGGCGGGGCTGGGCGCCGGCCGATGTGTACTTCGCTTGCGCCATCGCGCGTACGCTCGGGATTCCCTGCCTGGACGTGGTGCAGCGCTACGAGCGCAATCCCGGCGTAGGCTGGGGCAACCTGGCCAAGCAGATGGGCATCAAGCCCGGTTCGCGCGAATTCCACGCGCTGAAGAATGGCGCCGTGAGTACCTACGATCGCTGGGGTTACCCCATCCGCATCGACCAGCGCGTCAGCGTGGACTGGTCGAAGCACGGCCCGGGCCAGGGCAAGGGGGGCGGCAAGCCTGCGCAGGCGGGGTCCGCCAAGCCGGACCATGCGGGCCATGGACAAGGCAACAGCGGCAGGGGTCCCGGCAACAGCGGCAAGGGCAACAGCGGCAAGGGTAATGGAAAGGGCAACGGACGCGACTGAGCCTTTTCCCTGCTGAAACGGAGAACGGCCTCCTGATGGAGGCCGTTCCTGTTTGCGCCGCGCGTAGTCTCCGCCTCTGCCGCGCGGCGGCCTCAGGCCGACAGCGCTTCCAGCGTCTTGAACACCTGCGGGACCGCCATTGCCGGCGTGCCGCCATTGACCGATACGGCACGCAGGCCGTGCTGGTAACTCTGCCAGATCATCTCGTCCGCATGCTGGATGTCCACGCCGCGGAATTCGCCCGCGGCCATGCCCCGGCTCAGTTCCTGGCGCACCGGTTCGCGCATCCGCCGCAGTGCGGCATTCATCTCCGCCTCGACGGCGGGCGACCACTTCGCCGACACGCTCCACAGCGCGGGGAACGCGATGAAGTTGGCCGCATCCTCGCGTGCCGTCCAGAAATAGAAATCGAGGATGCGCTGGGCATGCGTCGACCCCTGCGGCCGTTCCACCAGCGGGGCCTTCCGCGCGGTGTAGTCCCGGATATACAGGGTGGCGATGATGTCGGCCTTGGTCTCGAAATGCAGGATGACGCCCCGCGCGCTGAGACCGGTTTCTTCCCCCAGGTCCATCAGCGTGGTCTGGTCGAAGCCCTTGGTAAAGAACAGGCGGCGGGCGGCGGCCAGCACGGCTTCCCGCGTTTCCTGGCTGGTGCGTCGTTTCTGGGTCGGACTGTGGTTCACGTGCGCTCTCCTGATCGCGGGGACGGACATCCCCCCTGCATCGGCCTGGACCTGCGTCCCTTCCGTGCGCCGGCGTATGTGGTGGTTCCCTCTACGACATTCTGCACAAA
>CAMLKR010000244.1 GCA_946480565.1 uncultured Arenimonas sp.
GGGGTCGTTTTCATGGCCGCCGACTTTACGCCAGCGGCCGTGAACATCGCCATCGCCTGGCTCAGAACGCCCAGACGAAGGCGGCGCCGTAGACCCAGGGGTCGATCTGCACGGTGCCGACATCGGCGCCGTTCACGCTGACGTCGGTGTCGATGTCGATCCAGCGCGCATCCAGGCGCAGCCACTTGCGGTCGCCGATGGCGATGTCGACGCCGCCGTGTGCGGCCAGGCCCCAGGATGCGTCCAGCTCCAGGTCGGTGCCGGCCAGCGGACCGCGCGCCTGCTCGTCGAAGAAGGCCGTGTAGTTCACGCCCAGCCCCAGGAAGGGCGTCACCCGCTCGCCCCGGAAGTGGTACTGCAGGCTGACGGTCGGCGGCAGGTGCTTGGTCGACCCGGCGTAGGCGCCGTTGAGCCGGATGTCGTGCTCGAAGGGCAGCGAGGCGAGGATCTCCAGGCCCCAGTTCCGGTTGAAGTGGTACTCGGCGGTGACCGTCGGGCGCCAGTCGCTGCCTACATCGGCGGCCAGGGTGCCGCCGGCCAGCCGGCCGTTGCCGGACTTGGGGGCGACGACGTGGGCGCCGACCGAGAAGGTCCAGTCCCCGGCCTCCTGGGCCTGGGCGGGGGCGGCAAGGGCCAGCGCACAGGCGCAGGCGAGAGGGGCGAAATGCTTGGAAACGGCCATGGGACAACTCCGGTGGGTAGGTGCCGCCAGTGTCCGCCCGCCCGCCGGGCCGGTTCTTGAGGATGGTCAAATCGGCCCGGCTGGGACCGGGGCGCCGGGATTGCTAAAATGCCGGGCTTTCCACCCCCACCCGTCCGGCCCGCCGCCGGTTCCAGGAGCCCCCATGTCCATCAAGGTCGCCATCAACGGTTACGGCCGCATCGGTCGCAACATCCTCCGTGCGCTGTACGAATCCAAGCGCACCCACGAGATCCAGATCGTGGCCATCAACGACCTGGGCGATGCCGAGACCAATGCGCACCTGACCCGCTTCGACACCGCGCACGGCCGCTTCAACGCCGAGGTCGCGGTGGACGGCGACCACATGGTCGTCAATGGCGACCGCATCCGCGTCTGCGCCGAGCGCGACCCGGCCAAGCTGCCCTGGAAGGACCTGGGCGTGGACGTGGTGTTCGAGTGCACCGGCCTGTTCACCTCCAAGGCCAAGGCCGGCGCCCACCTGGCCGCGGGCGCCAGGAAGGTGATCATCTCCGCGCCGGGCGAGAAGGACGTGGACAACACCGTCGTGTTCGGCGTGAACCACCAGACGCTGAAGGCCTCGGACACCGTCATCTCGAACGCGTCCTGCACCACCAACTGCCTGGCGCCGCTGGCCAAGGTGCTGAACGAGAAGATCGGCATCGTGCACGGCCTGATGACCACCATCCACGCCTACACCAACGACCAGGTCCTCACCGACGTGTTCCACAAGGACCTGCGCCGCGCCCGTTCGGCGACCATGTCGCAGATCCCGACCAAGACCGGCGCCGCCGCCGCGGTCGGCCTGGTGCTGCCGGAGCTCAACGGCAAGCTGACCGGTTTCTCGATGCGCGTGCCGACCATCAACGTGTCCTTCGTCGACCTGTCCTTCGTCGCCAGGCGCGACACCACCAAGGAAGAGATCGACGCCGCGGTCAAGGCCGCCAGCGAGGGCGAACTCAAGGGCGTGCTGGGCTTCAACACGCAGCCGCTGGTGTCGGTGGACTTCAACCACGATCCGCGCAGTTCGGTCTACGACGCCACGCTGACCCAGGTGATGGGCGGTACGCTGGTGAAGGTCGGCGCCTGGTACGACAACGAGTGGGGTTTCTCCAACCGCATGCTCGACACCACGCTGGCCCTGATGGCCGCGAAGTAAGGCCAGCCGCATCGTGTTTCCCGAAGCCCCGGCCTGGCCGGGGTTTCTTTTTTGCGCTTGCCGTCGAGGTCCGGTGCAGGACCGGCAGCGCCGCGGACGCTCAGGCGGGGCGCCTGGACGCCCACCGCGCCGCCAGCAGTTTCGCGGTACACAGCAGCGCGAAATAGAGCGCCCCCATCGCGACCACCCGCTGCGGCTCCTCGACCCACAGGCCGCCATGGCTGTCGTCGAAACCGAACATCGGCTGCAGGTCGGCCGACATGCCCAGCCGCGGCACCGGCGCGATCACCGTCGCGAAACAGGCGAACAGGTAGGCCACCACCGAACCGGCCCAGGCCGCCATCTGCCAGCCGGTGTCGTCGTCGGAAGGCGGCGCGCTGCGCCAGATCCAGACCACCTTGCCGATCGCCAGCCAGGCGAAGGCCAGCAGCGGCCACCACTCGCCGAAACTCCAGGCGAAGGCGCCGATCATCAGCAGATAGAACAGCGACAGCCCGAGCACGCCGCCGATGCGCAGCCGACGGTCGCTCCGGGGCTGGTTGGCGATCGCGGTGAAGAAGCCGGTGGCGTGGATCAGGAAGAACTCCACCAGCATCGTCAGCATCGCCGTCTTCACCGACAGCGCGCCGAACACGAAGGGGAACAGCCACACCGCGACGAACATCAGCGCGGTGATGCCGTCGGGCAGCGCGGCCCAGGCGCTGAACCGCGGCGGCGCCTTCATGGGGCGTCGTCGCCCGCGCCGGCGCCCGCCGCCGAACGGCGCAGGCGGTCGTGCACCGCGCGCCAGTCGCCGTCTTCGGGCGGGCGTTCGGCCAGCAGCAGGTTCACGCCGCGGCCGTCGAGCGTGCGCAGCGCGGCGTACAGGGCGTGCGCATAGGCCGCGGCGGTGGCGGGCAGGGCGAGGCCTTCGAGTCCTTCGGGCAGCGTGTCCAGCGCCAGCACGGCGACGCGCTTGCCGAAGGCGGACTGTTGGCGGGCTTCTTCTTCCAGGGCGGCGCGCGGCAGCAGCAGCAGGGGCGTGCGCGGCGCGTAGTGCGCCTCCAGCGTGCCCGAGGCGCGCGGGCTGTCGCCGGCCATGCCTTCGGCGACCGGGCCGATCACCGCCTCCAGGCGCTCGCGGCCGATCATGCCCGGCCGCAGGATGCGCGGCGTGTCGCCGGACAGGTCCAGGATCGTGCTCTCGATGCCGACCGCGCATTCGCCGCCGTTCAGCACCACCGGCACCGCGTCGCCGAACTCCTCGCGCACGTGCGCGGCGGTGGTCGGGCTGATGCGGCCGAAACGGTTGGCGGAAGGCGCCGCCAGGCCGCCGCCGAAGGCGCGCAGCACGTCCAGCGCGAGCGGATGCGCGGGGCAGCGCAGGCCCACGGTGGGCTGGCCGCCGGTGACTTCGTCCGGCACGCCCGGCTGCTTGCGCAGGATCAGGGTCAGCGGGCCGGGCCAGAAGGCCGATGCCAGCGTGCGCGCGGCCGCGGGAATGTCGCGCGCCCAGGCATCGAGCTGGTGTGCGCCGGCGATGTGCACGATCAGCGGATGGTCGGCGGGCCGGCCCTTGAGTTCGAAGATCCGGCGCACGGCCTCGGGCTGCGAGGCGTCCGCCGCCAGGCCGTACACCGTTTCGGTGGGCAGGCCGATGGCCTCGCCCCGGCGCAGGGCGGCGACGGCGTCGGCGATTCCGTAGCTCATGCCGCGCTCCGGTAGTCGGCCTTGAGCAGGCCGTAGATCCAGGAATCGGCGAACTCGCCGCCGACCCGCCAGCGGTTGCGCAGCAGGCCCTCGCGC
>CAMLKR010000245.1 GCA_946480565.1 uncultured Arenimonas sp.
CAGGCTGCCCAGCCAGCCGCCGACCAGCATGCCCGGCACCAGCCAGGCCACGGTCGGCCAGAGCACGCTGCCGCGGCGGTGATGGGCGCGCGCCGAGGACAGCCCGGTGAGCACGATGCTGGCCAGGGCCGTCGCCAGCGCCACGTGCACCGCCAGGCCGGCGGGAACGCCCTGGGTCGGCAACAGCCAGACCAGGGCGGCCACCAGCACCAGACCGCCGCCGATGCCCAGCAGCCCCGCCATCACGCCGGCCACCGCACCCAGCGCGAGATAAAGCCCCCAGGCCAGGCTCATCGCAAGCACCCCCGAAAACGGGGCGATGCGGGTGCTTGGGCTAAACTCATGGCCATGCTGCGATTGCTGTCCATCACGTCCCTGCTGTTGGCTGTCGCCGCCCCGACGGCCCATGCCGCCGACCCTTCTCCGCCGGATCTGTCGCGACAGCGTCCGGCGATCCTGGAGGCATTCCGGCTGGCGGAAAGCGGCCCGATCAGCGTACAGGACACCGCCCGCATCGCCGACCACCCGCTGCGCGGCTGGGTCGAGGCCAGCGCGCTGCGCCGGCGCCTGTCCACGGCCGGCACGCGGGAAGTGCGCGACGTGCTCCGGCGGTTCGACGGCCAGCCCGCCGCCGACTGGCTGCGTGAGGGCTGGCTGCTCGAACTGGCCAAGCGCCGCGACTGGACCAGCTTCCGCGCTGACTACCGCGGCAGCGAATCGCCGGAACTGCGCTGCGCCGATCTGGCCGCGCGCCTGGCCACCGGCGCCACCGACGCCGCCTGGATCGCCGATGGCCAGGCCCTGTGGCTGAGCCCGCGTGCCCTGCCCGCCAGCTGCGACCTGCCCTTCAGGGCGCTGGAAGGGCTGGGCAAGCTGGGGGTGGAACAGCGCTGGCAGCGCATCGACCTGGCCATCGCCGAGGGCCAGACCGGCCTGGTGCGCTACCTCGCGCCCGGCCTGCCCGCCGCCGACGCGGCACGCGTGCGCGACTACGCCGATTTCATCGACGCCCCGCATGCGCGCGCCGCGAACTGGCCCCGGGACGCGCGCAGCCGCGCCGTCGCCGCCGAAGGCCTGGCGCGGCTGGCGCGGCGTTCGCCCGATGCCGCCGAGGCGCAGCTGGCGACGCTGGCGCCCAAGCTCGGCCTGGACGAGGCGCAGCGCGGCAAGGTGCTGTACGAAGTCGCGCTGTGGACCGTCGCGTCCTACCTGCCGCGCGCGCAGCAGCGCCTGGAGGCGGTGCCGGCCAGCGCCTACGACGAGCGCCTGCACGAATGGCGGGTGCGCGAGGCGCTGAACCGCCGCGACGATGCCGGTGCCCTGCGCGCGCTGGAAGCCATGCCGGCCATGCAGCGCAACGACCCGCGCTGGCAGTATTTCGAGGCTCGCCTGCGCGAGCGCTTGGGTCAGTCCGAGGCGGCGAAGGCGCTGTATCGCCGGTCCGCGGACACCGCCACCTTCCACGGCTTCCTGGCCGCCGACCGGCTCGGATCGCCCTATACGCTGTGCCCGCTGGAGCCGTCGAAGGATCCGGCGCTGCGCCAGCGCGTCGCCTACCACCCCGGCCTGGCGCGCGCGCTGGAGCTGTTCACCATCGACCGGCTGGGCCTGGCGGTGCGCGAGTGGGCGGCGCTGATGAAGGAACTGGATGCGCAGGAGCGTTACGTAGCGATCGAGTTCGCGCGCCAGGTGCACTGGTACGACCGCGCCGTCTTCACCATCGGCACCGAGCCCGAGGACTTGCGCCAGTACACGCTGCGTTTTCCGCTGCACCACGAATCGACCCTGCGCCGCGAATCGAAGAAACACGCCATCGACCCGGCCTGGGTCGCGGCCCAGACCCGCGCCGAGAGCGCCTTCATGCCGCGCGCGCGCTCGCACGCCAACGCCCTGGGCCTGATGCAGCTGCTGCCGTCCACCGCCGAGCGCACCGCGCGCCGACTGGGGCGGCCCTGGACCGGCGCCGCCAGCCTGTACGACCCCGAGACCAACCTGACCCTGGGCATCGCCCACCTGCGGCACGAGCTGGACCAGCACGGCGGCATCGCCTACCAGGCCATCGCCGCCTACAATGCCGGCCCGACCCCGGTGCAGCGCTGGAACCGCGACCGGCCGGGCTTCGACCCCGATTTCTGGATCGAGACCGTCACCTACAAGGAAACACGCGACTACGTGGCCCGCGTGCTCGCCTTCAGCGTCATCTACGACTGGCGCCTGGACGGCAGCGCGGTACCGGTGAGCGAGCGCCTGCTCGGCCGCACCGTCGCCAAATCATCCCGCCGCGCCTTCACCTGCCCCCCGACTCCGGAACCCGCCCCATCGCCATGACCCCGCTCAAGCTCGTGATCCTCGGCGGCACCGGATTCGTCGGTCGCCACCTGCTGGCCCGCCTCGCCGCCGACGGCCACGCCGTGACCCTGCTCAGCCGCAACCTGGCCGCGCACGCCGTGCGCCTGCTGCCGCCGGGCGTGGCCCTGCGCGAAGTGGACGTGTACGACCCGACCGCGCTGCGCCAGGCCTTCGCGGGCCAGGACGCGGTGATCAACCTGGTCGGCATCCTCAACGAACGCGGCGACAGCGGCCGCGGTTTCCGCCGCGCCCACGTCGAGCTGACCAAGCTGGTGATCGCCGCCATGCAGCTGGCCGGCACCCGCCGCCTGCTGCAGATGAGCTCGCTCAACGCCGGCCGCGGCCACAGCCATTACCTGAAGTCGCGCGGCGAAGCCGAAGCCGCGGTGAAGGCCTCGGGCCTGGACTGGACCATCTTCGAACCCTCGGTGATCTTCGGCCAGGGCGACGGCTTCTTCTGCCGCTTCGCGGCGCTGCTGAAGCTGGCCAGGCCGGTGCTGCCGCTGGCGCGTGCCCAGGCGAAGTTCGCGCCGGTCTACGTGCAGGACGTGGTCGAGGCCTTCGTGCGCGCGCTGGGCAACCGCAAGACCTACGGCGAGGTCTACGAACTCTACGGCCCCGACGTGTTCACCTTGGCCGAGATCGTGCGCCTGACCGCGAAGCAGTGCGGCATGAAGCGCCTGGTGCTGCCGCTGCCGGATGCGATCGGCCGGCTGCAGGCCTTCGCCTTCGACTTCGTGCCGGGCAAACCCTTCTCGTCCGACAACTACCGGTCCCTGCTCACCGATTCGGTCGGCGGCATCGATGGCCTGCACCGGCTGGGCATCACGCCGACCCGCGTGTCGGCGATCCTGCCGGAGATCCTGGGCCACGTGGACGACCGCCAGACGCGCTACGCGCGCTACCGCTCGGCGCGCTGAACGATGGAAACCTACCTGGTCGGCGGCGCGGTGCGCGACCGGCTGCTGGGGCGGCCGGCGGGCGACCGCGACTGGGTCGTGGTCGGCGCCACGCCGGCGCAGATGATCCTGGCCGGCTACCGGCCGGTGGGCAGGGACTTCCCGGTCTTCCTGCACCCGGAGACCCGCGAGGAGCACGCGCTGGCGCGCACCGAGCGCAAGACCGCGCCCGGCTACACCGGCTTCGTCTTCCACGCCGAACCGACGGTGACGCTGGAACAGGACCTGGAGCGCCGCGACTTCACCATCAACGCGATCGCGCAGCGCGCCGACGGCTCGCTGGTCGATCCCTTCGGCGGTGCGCGCGACATCGAGGCGCGCGTGCTGCGCCACGT
>CAMLKR010000246.1 GCA_946480565.1 uncultured Arenimonas sp.
AGCGCTCGTGCTGGCCGGCCAGCTTCGGGTACTGCGGGTCGGACGAGTTGCCGTCCAGACCATGGCAGGCGGCGCAGGCGGCGGCCTTGCCGGCGCCGGCAGTGGCGTCGCCCCAGGTGGCCGGGGTGTTGTCGGCCTCGAGGGCCACGGCCGGAGCCGGCGCCTGCTCGGGGGCGGGCGTCACGGTGGCGGCTTCCTGGGCTACGGCCGTGGCCGCGGCCAACGCGGCGGCGACACCGAGGATGCGCGTGAACTTCATGGGCTGCTCCGGAACGCTGAAATCGAAGGGAAAGGGGCCGGCGCGGCGGGCGCGCAGGAAGGCGCGGATTATCCCAGCCGGCGCCGTGAACGGTCAATTCGATCCGGCCCCGGGGGGCGGTGACGCTGGTCAGGGCGGCCCCGGCAGGCCAAGCTAGGTGCCTTTCCCGCCCCGGCCGACCCGATGTCCAACCCCCTGGCCCGCGCCAAATACACCTTCTCCGCCCACGCCCTGAAGCAGCTGCCGGCCGACACCTGCCGCGAGGTGGCCTTCGCCGGCCGATCCAACGCCGGCAAGTCCAGCGCGCTCAACGCGATGACCAACCAGCACGGCCTGGCCCGCGTGTCCAAGACGCCGGGCCGCACCCAGGCACTGAACTATTTCGAGGTCGCGCCCGACCGCCACCTGGTGGACCTGCCCGGCTACGGCTACGCCAAGGTGCCCGAGGAGATGCGCGAGCGCTGGAAGCAGGTCATCAACACCTATTTCCAAACCCGCGAATCCCTGGTCGGGCTGGTGGTGGTGATGGACATCCGCCACCCGCTGCGCGAATACGACCTGCAGATGCTCGATTACGCCTTCGAACGCGGCCTGCCGGCGCACTGCCTGCTGACCAAGGCCGACAAGCTCGGCCGCGGCGAGCAGGGCAACACCCTGCTGAAGGTGCGCAAGGAGCTTGGCGAGCGCGCCAGCGCCCAGGTGTTCTCCGCCGACGCCAAGACCGGCGTCGAGGAAGCCCGCGGCGTCGTCGCCCGCTGGCTGCAGCTGTGAGCCCGTGTCCACGCCACTGAACTGGAGCGCCGCCGCATGACGACCTTTCGCTGGGCCCTGCTCGTCCTGCTGCTCGCCCTCGCGGCCGGGCGTGCGGCCGCCACCGCCCAGATCCCCGACCAGCTGCGTTTCGACGGGCAGACCGCCGCCCTCTACGCCCAGCCCATCCATTCGCTGCTCGCGTCCCGTCCCGACCTGAAGAAGAAGGTCGACCGCTACATCAAGGGCGGCTGCAGCGCCTCGTGGTCGGGGCTGCGCGCGAGCTGGGAGATCGACGGCGACCGGCTCTACCTGGTCAGGCTCGAGGCCAATCCCTGCGCCGATCCGAAAGAGGTGCCGCTGCGCAAGCTCGGCGCCCCGCGCGGCGCCGCACGCCTGCCGGCCGACTGGTATTCGGGCACGCTGCGGGTCCCGCAGGGCGCGGAGATCGAATATGTGCACATGGGCTTCGAGTCGCAGTTCGAGCGCGACCTGATCCTGACCGTGGACAAGGGCCGCATCGTCGGCCGCGAAGTCCGCGAGAACCCGCTGCTGCAGCGGCTGCCGCCGGAGCCGCAGCTTCCGCCGGAGCCCGCGCCGGAGTCCTAGCCGGCCGCGTCGCGCAGCCGCGGGTCCATCGCCGTACGCAGCGCGTCCACCAAGGCATTGATCAGCACGATCGCCGCGCCCACCACCAGCACCACGCCCAGCACCAGGGTGTAGTCGCGGTTCAGCGCGCCCTGGACGAAATAGCGGCCGATGCCTGGAATGCCGAACACCTGTTCCACCACCGCCGAGCCGCTGACCACGTTGATCAGGGCGGGGCTAAGCCAGGCCACCACCGGCAGCAGGCCCGGACGCAGCGCGTGGAAGAACAGCAGCCGCCACTCCGGCAGCCCGCGGCCGCGGGCGGCGCGCAGGTAGTCGGCGCCCAGCACCTCCAGCAGCGAGGCGCGGGTGAGCCGCGCGCAGTAGGCCAGGTTCGGCAGGGCCAGCGCGATGATCGGCAGCACCGCGCTGCGCCAGCCGCCGTCCCAGCCGCCCGCCGGCAGCCACTGCAGGGTCACCGCGAACAGCAGGATCAGCAGCGGTGCCGCCACGAACTTCGGCACCGCCAGGCCCAGGCCCGCGCCGAACATCAGCAGGCGATCGGTCCAGCGCCCGGCCCGCAGTGCGGCCCAGACGCCCAGCGGCACGCCGATGCCCAGCGCCAGCCCCAGGGCCAGGCCGCCGTTCACCAGCGAGATCGGCAGGCTCGCCGCCAGCAGCTGGTTCACCGTGTAGTCCGGGTACTGGAAGGAAGGGCCGAGGTCGCCGCGCAGCACGTCCCCCAGCCAGTGGCCGTACTGCGCGGGCAGCGGCTGGTCGAGCCGGTACTGCGCCGCCAGCGCCGCCTCGACTTCCGGCGGCGCGGTCTTCTCGGCGTCGAAGGGACCGCCCGGCGCGGCCCGCAGCAGCACGAAACACAGGGTGGCCAGCAGCCACAGCGTCAGCAGCGCCTCGAGGCAGCGGGCAATCAGGACGCGGGGCGCGGCGGGCATGCCGGGACTTTGCCGCAGCCGCCCGGTGCTGTCACGCTGCGCGCCAGGGGGAGGGCGATGCCCGACAGCGACGCCAGCGGAATCGGGTACTGGGCCCAGGTGCGCCGCGACGCCGGCGGCGACCTGGCGACGGCGGCCGTCTATTCCGGCGCCTACCTAGGCGCGCCCTGGCTGTCGGACGAGGTGCTGGTCGGCCTGGTGGTCGGCGTGGCGCTGCAGTTCTTCCTGCTGACGCCGCTGCTGGGCGTGATCACGCCGCGTGGTTTCCGGCGCATCGTCCTGGCCCTGCTCGGGCACGGCGTGCTGTTCGCGCTGCTGGCCTGGGTGGCCTCCGGCGGCGGCCAGCGCGAGCCCGACTGGCTGGCCTGCGCCTTCGCGCAGTTCCCGCTGGTCCTGCGCAACCTGCAGCGCCTGCGCCGCCCCGCGCACGAAGACGGTTACGCCCTGCTCGAAGCGCTGGGGCCCTTCCTGATGCTGATGCCGGTGGGCATCGCCACCATCGTGCTGTCGGCGATCCTGCCGGACCTCGGGCTGGTGGACCGCACCCTGGTCTTCGACTACCTGGCGCCGCTGCCCGGCAAGGACCTGAAGTTCGCGCTGATCGCGGGCGCCGTTTATTTCGGCGGCATGGGCCTGGCGCGGGTGGCCTGGGAGCGGCTGGGCGGCGGGCCGCACCGGCGGCAGGACCTGGACCGCGCCACGATCCAGCGCTGGCGCGAGGAGTGGAACCGGTCACGGCGCCGCTGATTCCTGGCGCGTGAGGCGCAGGAAGCGGCTGGGGTGGCGGTCGAGCGCATTGGCCTCGAAGCCATCGACCTCGGGCCGCACGAGGTGCTTCGAGGTGTAGAAATAGATCGGCAGGATGGCATGCGCCGACAGCAGCCGCGCTTCGGCCTCGCGCAGTTTCCGCGAGCGCGCCGCCAGGCTGGGCGCGGCGTCGGCGGCGTCCAGCAGTGCCTCGAAACCGGGGTCGGCGTATCCGGTCCAGTTCGCCGGGCTGGCGCCGCGGAAGTTGTCGAGGAAGTTGCGGGCATCGTCCACGTCGGCGATCCAGCCGCCGCGGAACACCTGGGTGATGGCGCGCTG
>CAMLKR010000247.1 GCA_946480565.1 uncultured Arenimonas sp.
CACCAGCGCCTACGTGGTGCTGGTCGGACTGTTGCTGGGCATGGGGATGGCGCCTCGCGACGCTGCGGGGACTGCGGAGGAAAACGGCTCGGAATAGCGCTGCCCGCGCGAGATAGTCAGGAAGGCGTGAGGCGTCCGTTCGGCGCAGTCCATCCGGGCACAGGATGCGTCACCGCGACCGGATGTTCCACGAGCGCCTCACCAGACGCTCGGTGGATCGGCCACGGGTTGAGATGAGGCAGGCATGTCCGGCATCTGCATCGGCCCGTGGCGCCGTGGGTGGCCGTCTTCGCCGATGAGCCTGCCCGTGGACGCCAGGTCCTGGCTCGGACTGGGCTCGGAGTCGAGCGAGGGCGCGCCTGCCAGCAGCCGCGCATAGACGGCCTCGGTGTGATCGAGGAAGGTTCCGATGCCGAATTCGGCGAGCGCGTGATCGCGGGCCGCCTTGCCGCGGCGCAGGACGTCTTCGCGGTCGTTCAGCATGTCGCGCAGCGCCGCCGCCATCGCGGCGTGTCCATGCACCGGCACGATCCAGCCATCGGTGCCGGGGCGGATGTTCTCGGGCAGGCCGGCGTAGTCGGTCACCATGACCGGCTTGCCCATCGCCATCATCTCGCGGCAGGCGAAGGAGATCGTTTCGATGTCATGGGACAGCACGAAGCCGGCATCCAGCCGGGCGATCATCGGACGCACGTCGTCCAGCAGACCGGGAAAATGGAAGCGGTCCTGCAGCCCGGATCGCGCAAGCATCTCCCGCTGGGCCGCAGACGGCGGGTGGCCGGCAATGACGACCTGGATGCGGTCGCGCTCGTCCGGCGTCAGCAACGCCAGCGCCGCCATCAGGTCGGTCCATCCCTTGTAGTCCGCCGTACCGGCGTTGCTGCCGATCCAGAGCTGTCGCGTATCCACGCGGTCGGCTGGTTCGGCAGGTGAATAGAACGCGGTGTCGACGCCGTTGTAGACGGTTTCCGGTTGGCAGCGACGATAGGGGGTGTGGCTCAGCTGGCGGCGCACGAATTCGCACACCGCGATCACCTTGTCGGTCCCGAAGCGCGCACGCCACGCATGTTGCAGGCCGCGCATCGGCTTGGTGTTGTGCTTCGTCAGCACGACCAGGGGGCGGGGCTGCAGGCCTCTCAGGGCCGCGATCACGAGGCGGTGATCCGCCGACCCGTTCACGTGCACGATATCGAAGCGATGTTCCTCGAGGTACGCCCGCAGGCGTGCACAGGCGCGCCTGCGGGCGGGCCGCAGACGCAGGCCGTTGGGATAGGGTTGGGCGAAGGCGTGGAGGCGCGGGATCTCCCGAGCTTCACGCAGCAGCCGACTGTCCTCCGGTGCCGCGACGTGCACCTCGTGCCGCGCCGACAACCCGCGCGCTAGTTCGCGGATGTAGGTGGTGTGTCCCCCGCCGCTGCCGCTGTGGAAATTGGTGTACAGGAGTTTCATGCGGCGGTCGGGGTGGTAAGCGGGGCGCAAAAGCCGCCGCCGCTGTGACGGAAGTTCGTTGGCAGCACTTTCACCGTTGCGCTCGCTGCTTGGCACGAAAATAGAGCTTCACAATACTCAGACTCCTTTCTACCTTCTTGAATATGCTGGTGCGGTCACGCCAACATACCTCCATGTAGCGCCGGGTCTCGCTCCAGTCCGGCGCGGGCTTGGTTTTGTATTCCAGCTTCGCTAGCTCGAGGCAGGAGTCGTCCAGGCCGGCCACGCGCGCGTAGTGCCCGATCAGGCCGCGAGACCGCAAACGATTGAGATAGATCTCTGTATCACCGCGCTGAGACCACCAGCCATTCTTCCCATGTATGCGATATTCGACCTGGCCGGTAGGCACGTAGCATTTCCTCGCGCCCTGAAGGCTGGCGCCATACACCAGGCAGTTATCGGCCGACAGTCGCCATGTGCGTGCCAGTCCGTCCGGGAGGTTCAGCGCCCATGCCGCTACCGCGCTACGCATGGACAGTGCCGATGTCGGTGCTCCGTACCAGTACGTGAGCGCATAAGTGCTGACGGCGGTGTATCCCAGATCCACCATGCGAGGTGCAAACCGCAAATGGGCCTGCTCGTTCCCGAACAGGATGATGTCCGAGAAGATGAATCCGACGTCAGGTCGCTGATCGTATACGCGCGCGATCTGCTCAAGATAGTCGGGACCCCAGCGGTCATCGGCATCGAGGAAACAGGTGATCGTCGAAGCGACGAGCGACATCCCGCGCTGGAATGCAGCCAGCTGGCCGCCGTTCTCACTGAAAATCAGATTGATGCGGCTATCAGCGCCAAACTTATCCTGGAGGACTTGCCTTGATGCGTCTGTCGATCCATCGTCGATCACGATGATCTGGTTGGCCGCGCGCTTTTGTCGCAGAACGCTTTCAATCGCCTCTACCACGAAGCTCTGGTAGTTGTAGTTGGTGATGATGACGGCATACGTGGTCATGCTGCGTCCTGCAGCAGTCGGCGGAAATATGCGATCGTCTCTTTCAGTCCGTCATCCAGGCTTACCTTGGGCTCCCAGCCCAGCTTCTCGCGCGCCAGTTCGATGTCGGGCTGGCGTTGGCGCGGATCATCGTGCGGCAGCGGCATGTAGGTTAGCTTCGAGCGTCCGCCCACCAGCGATAGTACTTTTTCCGCGAGTTCCAGCATGCTGAATTCGCCCGGGTTTCCGATGTTGATCGGGCCGGTGAAGCCTCGCTCGGTAGACATCATCCCCTGCATCGCATCGATCAGATCGTCGACGTAGCAGAAGCTACGCGTCTGGCTTCCGTCGCCATAGATGGTGATGTCTTCGCCACGAAGCGCTTGCACCACAAAGTTGGAAACCACCCGGCCATCGTTCGGATGCATGCGCGGCCCGTAGGTGTTGAATATTCGTACCACCTTGATGTCCAGTTTGTGCTGCCGGAAGTAATCGAAGAACAATGTCTCCGCGCAGCGCTTGCCTTCGTCGTAGCAGCTACGGATGCCGATGGGGTTGACCCGACCCCAGTAGTTCTCTTTCTGGGGATGCACCTCCGGGTCGCCGTATACCTCGCTGGTGGATGCCTGCAGAATCCGGGCGTCAAGGCGCTTGGCAAGTCCGAGCATGTTGATGGCGCCATGCACGCTCGTCTTGGTCGTCTGCACCGGATCATGCTGATAGTGCACCGGCGACGCAGGGCATGCGAGGTTGTAGATCCCGTCCACCTCTACGTACAACGGAAACGTCACGTCGTGGCGCATCAGTTCAAAGGAGGGGTGACCTAGCAGGTGCGAGATGTTCCGTTTGCTGCCGGTGAAGAAATTGTCTACGCAGAGAACGTCGTGACCTTGTTCAACCAGTCGCTCGCACAGATGCGAGCCCAGAAAGCCGGCGCCGCCGGTGACCAGAATGCGTTGCATGGGGGGGGCTGGGGCAAAGTGATATGTGATTAACAATTGTCCGGGCTGGGTGCCCCCCGGACAGCAGGGGTCTTGCCATCGAGACAGCCCCCAGTCAGAAATAGCGCGGCAACCGGGACTTCGCGGCCCTCCCCGGGAGGACCCACGCCCCCTAGAATGTGACGATGCCGAACTTGCCCCTCTCCCTCGTCGTCATCACCCACAACGAGGGGTTGAACATCGCCCGC
>CAMLKR010000248.1 GCA_946480565.1 uncultured Arenimonas sp.
CAAGGCGCGCGAAGTGCCGGTCGCGATCCAGAAGTCGATGGAATACGCCCGCAAGGCGATGGTCCAGGTCGACCTGAACGAAGGCACGCTGTGGCACCCGATCAAGGCCGGCCATGGCGCCGCCCGGGTGTTCATGCAGCCGGCGTCGGAAGGTACCGGCGTGATCGCCGGCGGCGCCATGCGCGCCGTGCTGGAAGCGGTCGGGGTGAAGAACGTCCTGGCCAAGGCCGTTGGTTCGCGCAACCCGATCAACCTGGTGCGCGCCACCGTCAAGGGCCTCACCGCCACCACCTCGCCGGCCCGCATCGCGGCCAAGCGCGGCAAGAAGATCGAGGAGATCCTCAATGGCTGAGAAGACTGTCAAGGTCCGCCTGGTCAAGGGCCTGCGCGGCTGCCAGGAGCGCCACCGCGTGTCGGTGCGCGCCCTGGGCCTGAACAAGGTCAATGACGTGCGCGAACTCAAGGACTCCCCGTCCGTTCGCGGCCTGATCAACCAAGTGCATTACCTGGTTCGCGTCGAATCCTGAGCGGACCAAGGAGAACCCATATGAAGCTCAATTCTCTCAAGCCCGCCGACGGCGCCCGCAAGGAGCGCGTCCGCGTTGGTCGTGGTATCGGTTCCGGCCTCGGCAAGACCGCCGGCCGTGGCCACAAGGGTTCCTACGCCCGCACCGGCAAGGGCAAGATCAAGCCCGGCTTCGAAGGCGGCCAGATGCCCATGCAGCGTCGTCTGCCCAAGATCGGCTTCCGTTCCAAGCTGAAGAACGATACGGCCGAGGTGCTGCTGTACCAGCTGGATAAGCTCGATGCCGGCGAGATCGATTTCGCCGCGCTGCGCGCCGCCAAGCTCGTGCCGTCCAACGCCAAGCAGGCGAAGGTCGTCAAGAAGGGCGAGCTCAGCAAGAAGTTCGTGCTCAAGGGTGTGCTGGCGACCGCGGGTGCCAAGGCCGCGATCGAAGCCGCCGGCGGCAGCGTGACGGAGTAACGCCTTGACGCAGTCCTCATCCGCAGCGAGTGCCCTGGGCGGGCTCGGCAAGTTCACCGAGCTCCGCCAGCGCCTGGTTTTCGTGCTCCTGGCCCTGATCGTCTACCGCATCGGCAGCTACATCCCGGTGCCGGGCATCGATCCGGAAGCCATGCTGCGGCTGATGGACACCCAGAAGGGCACCATCGTCGACATGTTCAACATGTTCTCCGGTGGCGCCCTGAACCGGTTCAGCCTGTTCGCGCTGAACGTGGTTCCTTACATCTCCGCTTCCATCATCGTGCAGCTCATGGGCCAGATCTACGAGCCCTGGAAGGCGATGAAGAAGGAAGGCGAGAGCGGTCGGCGCAAGCTGACCCAATATTCGCGTATCGGTGCCGTGTTCCTTGCCATCGTTCAGGCGGGTTCGATCGCCTCCATGCTGCAGGGCCAGAGCGCCGGCGCCGGTATTCCGGTGGTTTACGCCCCGGGCCCGGGCTTCATCCTGACGGCGGTGGTCGCGCTGACGGCTGGCACCATCTTCCTGATGTGGCTGGGTGAGCAGATCACCGAGCGCGGCATCGGCAACGGCATTTCGCTGATCATCTTCGCGGGCATCGTCGCCAGCTTGCCTGGTGCGGCCATCGGCACCTTCCAGCAGGTCAGCAACGGCGAGATCAGCGCCTTCGCGATCCTGGTCATCCTGATCCTCGTGGTCGGCGTGACTTATTTCGTCGTGTTCATGGAGCGCGGCCAGCGTCGCATCACTGTGAACTATGCCCGGCGCCAAGGTGGCCGCCAGGCCTACATGAACCAGAACTCGCACCTGCCGCTCAAGCTGAACATGGCCGGCGTCATCCCGCCGATCTTCGCGTCCAGCCTGATCATGTTCCCGGCGACCATGTCCACCTGGTTCGGGCAGGCCGGCGCGCCGACGGGTGACGGCTGGCGCGACCAGCTGATGGCCGCCCTCCAGAACCTGAGCCTGGCCCTGGCGCCCAGCGAGCCGCTGCACATGCTGCTCTACGGCGCGATGATCATCGGCTTCGCATTCTTCTACACCGCTCTGGTCTTCAACTCCCAGGAGACCGCGGACAATCTCAAGAAGTCCGGCGCCCTAGTGCCGGGCATCCGCCCGGGCAAGGCGACCGCCGACTACATCGATGGCGTGCTGACCCGGCTGACCCTGATCGGCGCGCTCTACCTGGTGCTCGTGTGCCTGCTGCCCGAGCTGATCCGGTCGTTCTGGTCGGTCCCGTTCTACTTCGGCGGCACCTCGCTGCTGATCGTGGTCGTGGTGGTGATGGATTTCACCGCCCAGATCCAGGCTCACCTGATGTCGCATCAGTACGAGAGCCTGATGAAGAAGGCAAATCTGAAAGGCGGCAGCCGCGGTCTTACCCGCGGTTGAGCCAACGATGGGCGGTCCGCGCGGCGGCTTGGCGCGCGGATAGGCCGGTACCCGTCCCTGCGCTGGAGTAGCGCGGGGCGCCCGACCCCTGGAAGGGGGAGGGCAGGTGCCAGCCTGTCGCCGGAGCATGGGCACACTCCCCATGCCGGGTTTCCCGGGTCTTAGACCCGGGGGGCTTCAAATTAACCCCGAGCCCTTGTACAATTTCCGATTCACTGCGCTCAATTTAAGTTGGAGAACGCCTGATGGCGCGCATCGCGGGTGTCAACCTGCCTGTCCAGAAGCATGTCTGGGTGGGCCTGCAGAGTATCTTTGGCATCGGCCGTACCCGGTCGAAGCTTGTTTGTGAAGCGGCTGGCGTGGCTCCGGCCACGAAGATCCGTGACCTGTCCGAGCCCGAAATCGAGCGCATCCGCGCCGAAGTGGCCAAGTACACGGTCGAAGGCGACCTGCGACGTGAAGTCGGCATGTCGATCAAGCGACTGATGGACCTGGGCTGCTACCGCGGCCTGCGCCACCGTCGTGGCCTGCCGATGCGCGGTCAGCGCACCCGGACCAACGCCCGTACCCGTAAGGGTCCGCGCAAAGCCATCAAGAAGTAAGGACCGGACCCCATGAACAAGCCGGCAGTCAAGACCAAGAAGAAGATCAAGCGTGTCGTCACCGACGGCATCGCCCACGTCCAGGCTTCTTTCAACAACACCATCGTCACCATCACCGACCGCCAGGGCAATGCGCTGTCGTGGGCGACCTCGGGCGGCGCGGGTTTCCGCGGCTCCCGCAAGTCGACCCCGTTCGCTGCCCAGGTGGCTGCCGAGAAGGCCGGCAAGGCCGCCCTCGACTACGGCGTGAAGACGCTGGAAGTGCGGATCAAGGGCCCCGGCCCGGGCCGCGAGTCGGCCGTGCGTTCGCTGAACGCCTGCGGCTACAAGATCACCAACATCATCGACGTCACCCCGATCCCGCACAACGGGTGCCGGCCGCCGAAGAAGCGCCGCGTCTAACGGGAACAGGAGACTACTTAAATGGCTCGTTATATTGGTCCCACCTGTAAGCTCGCCCGCCGCGAAGGCGCCGACCTCAGCCTGAAGTCGCCGGCTCGCGCCATCGACTCGAAGTGCAAGCTGGAGCAGAAGCCCGGCCAGCACGGCGCCGTCGCCAAGAAGGGCAAACTGTCCGACTACGCCACCCAGCTGCGCGAGAAGCAGAAGGTCAAGCGCATCTACG
>CAMLKR010000249.1 GCA_946480565.1 uncultured Arenimonas sp.
GCGGCGCGTACAGGCTGTGGTGGCGGATGTGCAGGATCTCGCGGCGCGCGCGCCGCACGCCCGGCGCGTCGGCATCCACCAGCTCGACCTCGGGCAGGATCGGATACCGGACCGAGGCGAAGGCCTGCGCCAGCAGGGTCGAACAGATCGCCTTGGTCGGCTCGCCGCTGCCCAGGGCCAGGGCGCGCCGGCGCATCGAGCCCGGCAGCGGCGGCGTGCGGATGAAATAGCGCGCCAGGTCGAAGATGTTCTTCAGGTCGTAGGTGATGCCCTTGCGGCCGAGCATGAAGCGGATCACCGAATCCACTTCGGCATCGTCCAGGCCCACCGGCCGGCAGATGCGGGTGTGCAGGCCGGAGAACGCGCTCAGCGGGATCGTGCGCACGCCCTCGACCACGTCCACGTCCACCAGCACCCGCGGTTCCTCCCCGGGCGCCGGCGGGCCGAGCGTGTCGCCGATGTAGAGCGCGGCGTGGGACCAGGTGGACTGCGTGAGGTATTTGATCGCCGACGCGAAGCGGCTGCTGCCCTCGACCAGCACCACGTCGCCCTTGCGCAGCGTCGCCGCCAGCAGGCCGTAGGGGCTGGTCGGGATATGGCTGTTGCGGTCGCGCGGCTTGGCCAGGAAACGGGCCAGCTGGCGTCCGAGGTACTGCAGCGGCGACATGCCGGCCCCCGACCGGTGGACACCGCGACAGCCTAACGCAAGCGCCGCGGGCCGGCAGCCCGCTCAGCCGGCCGGACGCTGGCCGGCCAGCAGGTCGCGCAGTTGCCGCAGCTTGGCCTTCACCCGCGCCGCGTGGTCGGGGCCGATGCGCAGCATCGCCTTGTGCCCGACCGAGGCGCTTTCCAGGCGCGGGTCGGCGAAGGCCAGGCGCGGCCGGCCGTCGGCCGCGGGCACCAGCTCGATCGGCCCGGCGATCTCGGGCGCGGCCAGCAAGTGGTCGATCACCTGCACCAGGCGGTCGTTGAACTGGCCGCCGGCGCCGAGTTCGGCCCAGGCCTGCTGGAACAGCGGGTAGAAGCGCACGTAGGCCGCGACCAGCTGGCGCGAGTCGGCGCCTTCGAACACCGCCACCGCGGTGTCGTAACGCGCGTAGTTGGCGGCGTCGAGCCAGCGCCGCCCGTCGGCCTCGGCCACCGCCAGCGTGCCGGCGACCGGGCGCGCGGCGTAGACGTTGCGCGGCAGGCTGGCCTTGGGCAGGTTGTCGATGGTCGTGACCAGGCGCTGCACCAGGAACTCCGGCACGAGCCACGTGGAGGGATCCGCCCCGGCCATCAGGGCGCCGAGCGCGGCCAGCGCGGCCGCGTCGCTGTCGGCCAGCGCGGGCAAAGGCTCGGACGACTCGGCCGGCGGCACCGCCACGTCTTCGATCGGATGCCGGGTTTCCGGCGCAGGGTCCGGCGCGGTCGCCACTGCCGGCGGCGCGGTGGCCGGCCCGGGATCCGGCGCGGACGCGCCCCGCGGATAGAAGAACCACAGCGCCGCACCGCTGGCGACCAGGGTCGCACCGGCCAGCCAGGGACCAGGGGAAAAACGTCGGGCCACTGCGCACCTCCCTTTCATGAACCGGACCGCTCGCGGCTCCACCCTGGCGGTTTTCGCCTGAAGTGGGGCCGAACGGCAGGCTTGAGACCGCCGATGCGCTGGCAGGTTCCCGCGGCGGGCGTATTCTCTGTGCACCCCCCGTCACCGGCCGTCCCGACATGACCCGCGCGCCTTGGCCCCTGCTGCTGATCGGCCTCACCGTGCTCGCCGGCGCCCGCGCCGAAGCGCCGCCGCGCTTCCCGCCGCAGGCGGTCTGGCACCAGGACATCTCGGACGCGCCGGTGCATCCGCAGTCGGCGTCGATGATCGGCACCTGGGTCGGTCTCGGCGGTTTCGGCTACGGCCGGATGCAGATCGACTTCAGTTTCCACATCGTGCGCGCCGCGCCCGGCGCGCCGACCCGCAGCATCATCGGCTACCCCAGCGCCGGCGAATATTACGCACCGGACTGCGAGCCGATCGGCACGCCGATGCCGGTGCCGCTGGACGCGGCCATCGAGGGCCAGGACGGCCTCAGCTGCACCAACGCCAACGGCGACTGCCACCTGCTGGTGGTCCAGGGCGACCGGCTGTACGAGGCCTACCGCGCCAACGCCGTCGACCAGGACGGACTGCAGGCGCAGTGCCTGGCGGTGTGGAAGCTCGAACAGGTCTACCCGGCCGACAACCGCGGCGAACATTGCACCAGCGCCGACGCCGCCGGCTTCCCGATCGCGCCCCTGCTGTTCAACGCCGACGAGGTGCACGCGGCGATGCAGGTGGCCAATGGCGACCTGGGCCACGCCATCCGCTTCATCCTGCCCAACGCGCGCATGGCCAGCACCACGGTCGACGGCCGCCGCTACGGTCAGTACGTGCGTCCGGCCAGTCACGCCGGCGGACCCAGCGGGCCCGAGGCGACGGTGCCCTACGGTTCGCGGCTGCGGCTGCGCGCGGACTTCCCGGTGAACCTCTACCCGCCGGCGGCGCAGGTGATCCTGCGCACGATGCAGCGCTACGGCATCGTGCTGTCGGACGGCGGCAACATCGCGCTCACCGCTGAATCCGACCGCTACACCGAGCACACCTGGGCCGAACTTGGCATCGGTTCGCGGGTGTTCGACCAGGCGGTGCCGGCGGCGCCGGTGCGGGCGCAGGACTTCGTGGTGCTGGACACCGGGCCGCGCTTCCTCGAGACCTGGGAATGCGAGCGCAATGCCGAGGCCAGCGACCCGACCGGCCTGCGCGCCAGCCTGGGCGGCAAACAGCGCGGCCCGGCCCAGGTGAGCCTGGAGTGGACCGGCGGCGCCGAACGGCTGGACCTGTGGCAGGGCGACCAGCTGGTCGCCACGGTGGACAACCGGCAGCGCTGGAGCGGCAAACACGGCGGCAGCGCCAGCCTGCCCTGGCGCGTCTGCAACGCCGGATCGCTGGCCTGCAGCGAAGGCGTGGTGCCGTCGCCGGCACGCTGGACACAGTCGGCGCCGCGCACCCCCGGCCCTGCCGCGGCGCCGCGCCCGCGCCGGACGCCGACGCCCCGCGAGCGCTGAACCCGCAGGCCGCACGGTTTTGACGCGGCGCGGCCGGGCCTAGGCCATTCGTCACTTGACGCTCTTTGGCGTGATGCCCAGAGTCGGTCGGGCTTTCCTCTCGCCGCCGGCGATCTTCGTTTCGCTGTCCGGCCCAGCCAACCCCGTTGGAGTGACACGATGGACAGACGAGACTTCCTGACGATCTCGGGCGTCGGCCTTGCCGGCCTGATCTTCCCCTACAGCCGCGCCATCGCCGCCGAGGAGCTGGTGTCCGGCCTCGACATCGCGATCAAGAAGGCGATCGCCGACGCCGCCCTGCAGGCCGCCCGCGACGCCGGCTGCAGCTACTGCGACGTGCGCATCGGCCGCTACCTGCAGCAATTCGTGGTCACCCGCGAGGACAAGGTGCAGAACGTGGTCAACACCGAATCCACCGGTGTCGGCATCCGCGTGATCAACAACGGCGCCTGGGGCTTCGCCGCCACCCGCGACCTGAGCACGGCCGGCGTCGCC
>CAMLKR010000250.1 GCA_946480565.1 uncultured Arenimonas sp.
CGCGCCAACGAGTCGGTGCTGGTCACCGCCAAGGTCACCGAGACCGTGGTGCGGGTGAACTTCGAGGACGGCGACCTGGTCGAGGCCGGCGACGTGCTGGTGGACCTGTCGGGCCGCGCCGAAGTGGCCGGGCTGGAGGAGGCCGCGGCGGCCTATCGCGAGGCGCAGAAGCAGTACCAGCGCCTGCAGCAGCTGACCGCGCAGAAGCTGATCCCCACCAGCCAGCTCGACGCCCAGCGCGGCACGCTGGAAGCCACCCGCGCCCGGCTGGACGCGACCCGCGCCCGGCTGTCGGACCGCGTCATCACCGCGCCCTTCGCCGGCGTGCTCGGTTTCCGCCAGGTCAGCCCCGGCACCCTGGTGACGCCGGGCACCACCATCGCCAGCCTGGACGACGTGTCGGTGATCAAGCTCGACTTCGCCGTGCCCGAATCCTTCCTGTCCGCGCTCGCGGTCGGCCAGACCGTCACCGCGCGCAGCGCCGCCTGGCCCGACCGCGAGTTCACCGGCACCGTGCGCACCATCGACTCGCGCATCGACCCGGTGACGCGCGCGGTCACCCTGCGCGCCGAAATCCCCAACCCCGAGCGCGAACTGCGCCCGGGCATGCTGCTGACCCTGCGGGTGTTCCAGCCCGAGCGCCAGGCACTGGTCATTCCCGAGATCTCGGTGATCCAGGTCGCGCAGGACGCGCACGTGTTCCGGGTGAAGGCCGACGACACCGTCGAACAGGTGGACGTGACGCTCGGCCAGCGCCGCGACGGCGAAGTCGAAGTGGTCGAAGGCCTCGCGGCCGGCGACCGCATCGTCGTCGACGGCACCGTGAAGCTGCGCGACGGCGCCCGCGTGGTCGAGGCCAACGCGCCGGCCAAACCCGCCGACGCGGTCGCCGCCGAACAGAAGGGCGCCTGAGGGCGCGCCGGGGGAAGCCACCATGGTCCTGTCCGATATCTCGATCAAGCGCCCGGTCTTCGCGACCGTGATGAGCCTGATGCTGGTGGTGCTGGGCGCCATCGCCTTCACCCGCCTCACGCTGCGCGAGCTGCCCAACATCGACCCGCCGATCGTCTCGGTGCAGGTGGCCTATCCGGGCGCGTCCGCGGCGGTGGTGGAAACCCGCATCACCCAGATCCTCGAGGACGCCGTCGCCGGCATCGAGGGCATCGAGACCGTGGAGTCGCGCAGCCGCAACGGCGAGGCCAGCGTCACCATCGAGTTCTCGCTGTCGCGCGACATCGAGGCCGCGGCCAACGACGTGCGCGACGCCATCAGCCGGGTCATGGACCGCATGCCGGAAGAGGCCGACCCGCCGGAGATCGAGAAGGTCGAATCCGACGCCGAGGTCATCCTCTGGCTGAACATGAACTCCTCGCGCCTGGACACCCTGGCGCTGAGCGACTACGCCGAACGCTACGTGGTCGACCGCCTGTCGAGCATCGACGGCGTGGCCCAGGTGCGGGTCGGCGGCCAGCAGCGCTATTCGATGCGCATCTGGCTCGACCGCGAGGCGCTGGCCGCGCGCGGGCTCACCGTCAACGACGTCGAAAACGCGCTGCGGCGCGAGAACGTCGAGCTTCCGGCCGGCAGCCTGGAGTCGCAGGACCGCGACTTCACCCTGCGGGTGATGCGCGGCTACCAGAAGGCCGAGGACTTCGCCCAGCTCACCCTGGCCAAGGGCGAGGACGGCTACCTGGTGCGGCTGGGCGACGTCGCCAAGGTCGAGCGCGCCTCGGCCGAACGCCGCGCCTACTTCCGCGGCAACGGCCAGCCGAACGTGGGCCTGGGCATCGTCAAGACCTCCACGGCCAACAGCCTGGACGTGGCGCGCGAGGTCAAGGCGGCGCTGCCGGCGATCCAGGCGACCCTGCCCGAGGGCACCGACATCTTCGTCGCCTTCGACAGCACCACCTTCATCGACGCCGCGGTCGACCGCGTCTACATGACCCTGATCGAGGCCGTGCTGCTGGTCCTGGTGGTGATCTACCTGTTCCTGGGCAGCGTGCGCGCCGCGCTGATCCCGGCGGTGACCGTGCCGGTCTGCTTGGTCACCGTGTTCATCGCCCTGTGGGCCTTCGGTTTCACCATCAACCTGCTGACCCTGCTGGCCCTGGTGCTGTGCATCGGCCTGGTGGTGGACGACGCGATCGTGGTGCTGGAGAACGTGCAGCGCCGCGCCGACCTGGGCGAGCCGCCGCTGGTGGCCTCGCGTCGCGGCACCCAGCAGGTGGCGTTCGCGGTGATCGCGACCACGGCGGTGCTGGCGGCGGTGTTCCTGCCGATCGGCTTCATGGAGGGCAATACCGGCCGCCTGTTCCGCGAGCTTTCGGTTGCGATGGCCGCGGCCGTGATCATCTCGGCCTTCGTCGCGCTGACCCTGACGCCGATGATGTGCTCCAAGCTGATCCGCGCCCACGAAAAGCCGCGCGGCCTGAACGCCTGGATCCAGGGCCACCTGGAATCGCTCAGCGGCGGCTACCGCCGCGCGGTCGAGCGCACGGTCGGCAAGCCGCTGCTGTTCGGCGCCATGCTGCTGGGCAGCCTGGGCCTGTCGTATTTCCTGCTGCTGTCGACGCCGACCGAACTGGCGCCGCCGGAGGACCGCGGCGCCTTCTTCGTCACCGTCTCGGGCCCCGAAGGCGCCGGGTTCGACTACACCGTGCAGCAGATGCAGCAGGTGGAGGAGAAGCTGTTCCAGTACATAGGCGAAGGCCAGTCCATCGACCGCGCCAACACCCGCGTGCCCGGCGGTTTCGGCCCCGGCGGCGACATGCACACCGGCCAGGCCATCGTGCTGCTGAAGGCCTGGAACGAACGCGGCGAAAGCACCGCCGAGCTGGTCGAGAAGGTGCGCGCCGACCTGGCCAAGCTGCCCGGCGTGGTCGCGCGCCCGCAGATCCGCACCGGCCTGGTGCGCAGCGGCGGCCAGCCGCTGCAGGTGGTGCTGGGCGGCCCCGACTACGCCGAGCTGGCGCAGTGGCGCGACCGCATGCTGGCGCGCATGGAGCAGAACCCGCGGCTGTTCTCGGCCGATTCGGACTACAAGGAAACCCGCCCGCAGCTGCGCGTCGAGATCGACCGCGCCCGCGCCGCCGACCTGGGCGTTTCCGTCCAGGAAGTGGGTCGCACGCTCGAGTCGATGATGGGCTCGCGCCGCGTCACCACCTACGTGGAGGACGGCGAGGAGTACGACGTCATCCTGCAGGCCCAGCGCGAGAACCGCGCCGCGCCCTCGGACCTCAACAACCTGTACGTGCGTTCGTCCACCACCGGCGAACTGGTGCCGCTGTCGAGCCTGGTCACGCTGTCGGAGCTGGCCGAGCCCGGCCAGTACAACCGCTTCAACCGCCTGCGCGCGATCACCATCTCGGCCGGCCTGGCGCCGGGCTACACGCTGGGCGAGGCGCTGGAATGGGTGCGGCAGGTGGCGGAAGAGGAACTGCCCGATCGTGCCCAGATCGACTACAAGGGCGAGTCGCGCGAGTACCAGCGTGCCGGCAGCGCGGCCTTGTTCACCTTCGCGATGGCGCTGCTGATCGTCTACCTGGTGCTGGCGGCGCAGTTCGA